>CAZFAK010000064.1:0-13314 GCA_964517045.1 uncultured Spirochaetia bacterium
GATTCTCAGCGGCTCTCTGTGTAACTTTTACAGGAATGAAAATTCACACCCGATTCCTTTTTTACGTATAAAAAATTTCATTTAGATGATAAAATTAAATTATGCGTGCTTTTCATATTGATATGAATACAGCTCATTTCCGCAAGGACTATCTTGAAAAATGGCTGCGCCGGTTTAAACAATACGGTTATGATACTGTACTGTGGGAAGTAGAGAGCGGCGTAAAATGGCAAACCTGCCCGGAAGCTGCTTTGGCTGATGCTTTTTCCAAAAAAGTGTTTCGCGAGATACTGGCTTATGCAGCTGAATTGCACCTGACAAATATACCTCTGCTGCAGACGCTGGGCCATTGTGAATATGTTTTAAAGCATGCTCCCTATAAAGGCTTCAGGGAACTGGCAGAATATACTGATCAGTATTGTCCGGAAAATAAAAAAGTCAGTTCTTTTCTGAAAAAATGGCTGCAGGAATATATAAGTGTCTTTGATCAGCCTGCTGTTTTTCATATCGGGGCTGATGAGGCCAATCATCTGGGGCTGTGTCCGCGGTGTCAGCAATATAAACCTTATGAAATATATATCCGCCATGTTAACCGTTTAACTTCCTTTTTAACTGCTCAGGGAATTACACCGGCGATCTGGGGTGATATGATTTTGCATTACCCGCGTAAATTACCCCGTCTTGATAAACGGATCATTATATTTGACTGGCGTTATGAACGTGATGGCAGTGCTCATTTCCATTTCTGGGGGGACAGGTCTTATTACGCTTATAAACCGGCTGCTGTTCCGTCAAGATATAAAAAAATTTTTAAAAATTATCTATTCAAAGGTAAAAAGCGCAGTGCGGATCAGTTTTATACAACTTCTTTTCTAACTGCAGCCGGATACCGTACTGTAACCTGTGCTGCCTCCAGTGCTTACGGTGACAATGTTTTTAACCCTTTATTTCCTTTACGTGTTAAAAACGCTATGGCATCCCTGAAAAATGACCGGCAGAAATCATTAGACGGATATCTTCTGACCAGCTGGACAGTCCATCTGTTTCCCTGGGAATTGCAGTTGCCTGTGCTGGCAGTTGCTCTGTATAGTAAACAAGCAAACGCTTTTTCCTTTTCCGGATTCAAAAAATGGTTTTGCAGTTATTTTTTTCATACTACTGATCAGAGTTTTTTTACAGCTCTCCGTTATTTAAGCCGGGTCTCTTTTTATACGCACACTGCTGCAATTGGTATAGATAAAAAAGGGGAACCGGTAGCGCCTGATCATTTGCTGCAAAAGGTTGCTGCATTAAAGCAAAACCAGAAGCTGCAACAGGAATTAGGGCGCAGCCGCCGTAATCTGCATGCTTATCAGCAGGCAGGAAAAATTTTGGCAAAATATAAAGCAGTTCGTAATAAGCGCTATTTACTTTTTTGGCAGAGAGCAGCCCGTAATTTAATTATGCGTAACCGCAGTATTATTTTTATTCTGGAAAATTATAGTCAGTGGCGGCAAACCGGGTTGCTGCCTGCTCAGGCTGAAAAAGAGCGCCGGCAATTATTAAAGGAAACAGCAGATGTTGCCGGAGAAACAAACGCAATGTACCGTAAAATACTGAAACCACAGCGGTGGCAGCATTACATTGAGTGGCTGTATGGCTCAGTCAGATACTGTCTGCAGAAAATGGGAGCAGATTAGCCTGATATTGTCATAATTTGTTTTTTTTTGCTTATTTTTTAAATTATCCTGCGAATAATCAGAGTTTGACATTTTCAATCGAGAATATTAAAATGTGTATTCTTCATTCCGCCGGACAGGTAATGAAGAAAATTTTAGTATCATATGATAACAAAAAAAGAGACTGCATACAAAAAAGTAATTATCAATGAAGAGTTATGCAAAGGATGTGAGCTTTGCGTGGAAGCCTGTCCCCGCCAGGTTCTCTCTCTTGCAGATGATACATTCAACGCCAAAGGCAACCGTGTTGTTAAACTAACCGATAATGAGCGCTGTACCAGCTGCCGGGCATGCTACATTGTATGCCCGGATCTTGCTGTTGAGGTATATAAATGAAAACAAAAGTAGCTGCCAGTGATATTACGGCAGATCTTGCATCTTCACAGTGCAAATTAATGAAAGGAAATATTGCTATGGTGGAAGCAGCGGTTGCTGCTGAGTGCAGATATTTCTTCGGTTATCCGATAACCCCGCAAAATGAAGTGCCGGCCCGCTTTGCTGAACTTATGCCAGCAGTTAAGGGCACTTTTGTACAGGCTGAATCCGAAGTAGCTGCTATAAATATGGTTTACGGTGCTGCAGCAGCAGGCGGCAGGGTTATGACCAGCTCTTCCAGTCCGGGGATCAGTTTGAAACAGGAAGGTATCTCCTATATAGCAGCGGCTGAACTGCCCTGCGTGATTGCCAATATGATGCGCGGCGGTCCGGGACTGGGCAACATAGCGGCCAGCCAGAGCGATTATTTTCAATCCTGTAAGGGAGGGGGGCATGGTGATTACCGGTTGATTGTGCTCGCTCCCTCTACCGTACAGGAACTGGCTGATCTTACTTTTAGCGCTTTTACTCTGGCAGAAAAATGGCGCAATCCGGTAATGCTGCTGGGAGACGCAGTTTTAGCGCAGATAACCGAACCGGTAGTTTTACCCAAAGGCAAAACGCAGCATTATAAACATGATTTTATACTTGACGGCTGCCGGGGGCGTAAGCCGCGGGTGGTACGCACTTTATGGCTTAAACCTGATGATGCCGTGGAACAGCATAATATAAAGCTGCAGCAAAAATATAAAAAAATTGCAGCAGAGTTGAACAGCTGGGAGGAGTATTGCCTGGATGATGCAGAGGTGATACTTACTGCTTACGGTTCTATGTCCCGTATTATCCGCCGGGTGGTGGATGCCGGCCGGCATCAGGGGCTTAGACTGGGAATGCTGCGCCCGGTTACCTTGTGGCCTTTCTGTACCAGTGTTTATAAAAACCGGGCTGAAAAAAAACAGGTAAAATATTTTCTAACGGTTGAGATGTCCTACGGGCAGTTGGTTGAAGATGTAAAACTAAGCGTAAACGGGTGTAAGCCGGTTTACTTTTACGGCCGCAGCGGCGGGGGCATTCCGGCGGAAGAGCAGATCCTGGCCGAAATAAAAAGGTTGAACTCATTATGAAAAAAATTACTGTCTATCCGGAAGCAATAAGACGTAAGAGTATGCATTACTGCGCCGGCTGCAGTCATGGCGTAATTCATCGTCTTATCGCTGAAGTTATTGACGAATTTAACATGCGGGAAAAAACCATTGGTGTGGCGCCGGTAGGATGTGCGGTTACAGCCTATGACTATTTTAATTTTGATATGAGTGAAGCAGCCCATGGCCGGGCGCCGGCTGTGGCAACCGGCATTAAAAGAGTCCATCCGCAGCATCTTGTTTTTACCTACCAGGGTGACGGTGATCTTGCTGCTATCGGTACGGCCGAGATCATTCACGCTGCCAACCGGGGTGAGCTTTTTACAACTATTTTTGTTAATAATGCGATATATGGAATGACCAGCGGCCAGATGGCGCCCACGACCCCCCTTGGTATGAAGACTACTACTTCCCCCGCCGGCCGTAATCTAAAAGAGATGCATGGCTCTCCGATACGGGTATGCGAGCTCTTATCAGGCCTGGACCAGACTGTATATCTGGAACGCTGTATGATAGCCGGAGTCAAACATATTAACCGTACCAAAAAAGCTATCCGTAAGGCATTCAAGTATCAACTGGAAGGCAGAGGTTTTACAATGGTAGAGATACTAAGTACCTGCAATATTAACTGGCGCATGTCACCGGTAGCAGCCAACCGGTGGCTGCAGGAGCATATGCCGGCTGTGTTTCCCACCGGCATTGTTAAAGATACTGGGGAGTGAGGTAATGAATGAGCGTATTATCATAGCCGGCGCCGGGGGCCAGGGTATAATGAGTCTGGGAATAATCCTGACTGAAGCCGGTATGCACAGCGGCCTGCATGTAAGCCATTTTCCCAGTTACGGAGCAGAGATGCGCGGCGGCACTGCCAACTGCGCAGTATGTATATCCGATAAGCCGATAGCAGCGCCGGTAGTAAGCCGGCCTTCCTCTCTGATTATCTTTAACCAGCCTTCAATGACTAAATTTAAATCAACGCTTAAATCCAGCGGCCGGCTGTTATATAATGCCTCCCTGATAAAAGAGGAGCCGGCAGCAGATAACTGCCGGGTTACGGCTGTCAAAGCCAATGAGGAAGCGGTTGAATGCGGTAGTATCAAAGGGGCTAATATGATCCTGCTGGGAACTTTTCTCAATATACTGCAAAACAGGATAACCTTAAGCGAGACAGAGAAAGCACTCGGTCACCGTTTTCATCATAAAAATAAAAGTGTAATAGATTTTAATATGAAATGTATCCGGAGGGGAATGGAACTGGCAGCAGACAGGTAACTATAGTTTTAGTTAGTTGTTTAAAAACCATCCCGAAACCAAGTCCGGGCCGGAAAATATTAACCGTATAATAAAGTACCAATCTGAAAACAAAATCTATTCTTGCCTCAAAATCAAGTCCTATAATAGGTTTATGCAGACGGAAATTTCGGGCATTAAGGTTTAGTTGTAATGATATGATTAAGAAGAGATATAATAATAATTTTAATGTGATCTTATAACCGGTTATTTTTGAGTTGGTTTGAAGAGTTAATAAGTTGAAGGGTTAACTGAAAGCGGCAGCAGAGCACCGGATCTGCACTCTGCTGCACGATAAATACAGTAAATATATTATTTAATGCCTGGCACCTTAAAAGGCCATGCCGAAACTAATACCGGGCCAGGGGATCCAGCCTTCAAGCAGACTGCCGACTCTGATATAGTTATAATATAACATTAAGCGGAAAACAAAAGGTTTACGCATTTCAAACCCGGCTCCGATGTACCCGCGTAGGCCTACAGAACTGTCGCCTTCGCCGTAAAGGTTGCTTAGTTTAGCACCACCCTGGACCAGAAAAGCTGCTGTATCCCCGCCAAAGGTAGCATTCAGATAGAAAGGAAAGCTGTAAATACCTGTATTGTATCCGTAGAATATGCCGAGACCAACACCCAGAAATTTGCCTACAGGACCGAAAAAGTCCAGATTACGGTCATAGGTAAAAGCAAACGCGCCGCATTTGCCTAAGAGTTCAAGTGTCAGTACATTAGGCGTGTCCATGCGCATGTTTTGAGCACTTAAATATGAGCCTGTCATTAAAACAAACAGACTGACAAGTAAAATTTTTTTCATAGTTATCTCCTAAAATATAGTTGAAAATTGATTTACTTATAACATAACATATAAGTGTTAAGTTATTATTAATTTAATTATATATGAAAAGCATATATAATGCAAATTTTTTTTTAAAAACGGGTGTGAATTTTAATTCCTGTAAACTTTTATGAATTTGTATTTAGTATTAGAGTTTGTTAAAAAATATAGCGGCTGACCAGGCATCTGTATCCCCTTTTTCAGGGACGCTTGCGGCTGACATCCTGGTTAGCCGCAGCGCTCGGTATGCGCCGGGAAAATATTTCCTATATTTTCCACGGCCCATAACGCCCTTCAAAAGTAAATACAGGTGCTCTGGTCAACCTTAAAGATTTCTGTTTTTAACGCTCCACTATTCGGTCAACTATTTTTACAGGAATTAAAAATCACACCCTTTAAAACAGTTTTTCTTGATTATGCAGTAGAATTTTATACTGATTTTCTTTAAATTTTTAGCTTTACAGGCTATAATTAACAAAGGAAATTTTATAAAGAGAGGTTTATTTAATGCACATCAATATTCAGGGAAGACATCTGCAGGTCACACCGTCTTTGCATAACTATATCAAGGAAAAGATAAAAAAGATAAAATATTATTTTGATCATATTGTGCATGCGCATGTAGTGCTGGAAGTTATTAAAAAGGAACAGATAGCTGAGGTCACTGTAACGGTGGAGCGGCATCATTTTCACAATAAAGTATCAACCGATGATATGTACAAGTCAATAGACCAGCTTTTTGACAAGATCGATACCCAGGTCAGACGCTATAAAGAGTATCTGCACGATGCCAAACTGCATCGTGATAAACACAAAATAAACATGCGGGATCAGAAGGAGATATCATCCCTGCCTAAACGCATATATGATATTGTTATCCCTTCCAAACCAATGCTGCTTGAGGAGGCTGCTGTACAGTTAAAAATTGATCCTAAAAAAATTGCCATCGGTTTTTTTCAGTCAGAGGATGCAGCTACACCTTCTTTTATGGCTAAAATGGGTAATGACCGCTACCGGCTGATAGATTTTGACAGCCACTGGGAAACAAAAGAACTCTACTACAGCGGTAAAGACCGGCTTACTGTAGCGTCAGTCCAGAATATCAGAATTATTACCGAGACGGTTGAGGATGCTTTGAACTATGTTAAACAAAACAATGTTGATTACCGGTTTTTCCGTTCTGTAAATACGGGAACAGTAATGTTTCTGGTTAAGTCAGCCAAAGATAAATATTTTTTAATCAGAGAGCAGGTATAGCTATGGTAAAAAAACCCAGTCTGACTGTTGAAAAATTAATAGAACATTTTGCCAATCAGGAAGGAGAGTATGCTTTTAAAGTTCATTCCCGGCACCATCTGCTCAGCCGACAGATAACTGATGTAAGCATCAACCGTCCCGGAATGAATCTTTTCGGTTATTTTGATCATTTTGCTTACCAGCGTCCCCAGATAATGGGTAAAGGCGAGTCCTCCTACATAATAAAACTGGCCCGGGAAAACAAGCTGGATACCTTAAAAAAGATGTTTAATTTTGAAATACCCTGTTTTATTTTTTCCTCCGGATTTGAGCCGCCGGAAAGGTTTATTAAACTGTGTGAAAAGAAAAAAATCCCTGTCCTAAGTACTTCTCTTGATACGTCCCATCTTATAGCAGAGATGAAAGATATATTACTCAAGATAGTAGCACCGGTGGAAACCGTGCATGGCGTTATGATGGAAATTTTCGGTATGGGGGTTTTAATCCAGGGAAAACGGGGTGTAGGCAAGAGTGAGTTTGCCCTGGAACTGCTGGAAAGAGGTCATCGTTTTATAGCGGATGACGTGGTAGATGTCCGTCTTATGGAAAATAAAACCCTTATGGCCAGCAGTTCCGGTCTTATCGCCCACCATATGGAGATCAAAGGTTTGGGGATCATAAATGTTGCTTTTCTTTTCGGTGTACGGGCTATCTTAAATGAAAAAAAAATCGATCTGATAATTAAGCTGGAATCCCACAGTTCAAAAAAAAAATATGACCGCCTTGGTATTGCGGAAAAATATAAAAAAGTATTGGGTCAGGACTATCCGCAGATCACTATACCGATCCAGCCGGGTACCAATGCGCCTATTCTTATTGAAACAGCTACTATGAATCACCGGCTTAAACTTATGGGTTATAATCCCGCCAAAGAGTTTAATAAAAAACTGATGTCAATGATTGAAAAAGGGGAAAAAATTTATTAGTTTTTACTATGGTTACCAGGGATATTATTATTACTAAACAGGAAGGGATACATCTTATTCCGGCAACAGCTATTGCCCAGAAAGCTCTTGCTTTTCCGGATAATACTATCCGTTTAGCAAAAGACGGTCTCAAAGTCAATGCCCAGTCAGTAACCGATATTATACGGTTAAACGCCGGCTTTCAGTCTACAGTCAGTTTATCAATAGCCGGTCCTGATGAGGAAAAGTGCCTGCAGGATATGCTAACTGTTTTTAAAGAAACTGATCTTGCTGATGTTGAAAGCTAGCTTAATCACTTTTTATTTTAAAAAAAATATTAATTCTTTTTCTTAAGCGGTCGAATATTTAACAATTAAATATTCGGAGTGATTTTTTTGGGTCCTTTATCAGCTGTAAATGAAATTAAATCCGCTGTTGTAAATGACAGTGTCTCAGAGAAACTGCCACAGTATAAAGCTGCAACCGGTTCAAACAGCGCCCCAATGGGCAGAGGCCGTTTTTCCTATTTTAATTCACAACGCAAATACGCCCGTCTCCGGGATCTGGTTATTGTTTACAAGATCGGACCCGGTTTCAGAACGGTTTCCGTAAGTTATGAGCTACGGCATAACGGTAATTTTTTAAGCAGTTACGCCTGATTTTTATTTTTTTCATTAATATATTTTTCAAAAGCGTTTGCCAAATTTTTTTTTAATTCATTTACAGAAAAATCATTTACAAGATCCTTCAGGCAGAGGTAATGGTTATGGTGAGTTCCGGCAGCGGAAAGGTCAAGGTATTGGGCCAGTTTTTGCTGACTACAGAAAAGCGGAAGGGAACCGTGCTGAAGAAAGCCCTTTTTTTCTCTTTTCTGGGCAGAACCAATCAGCTTTTTACCCCGGACTTCGATTTCGTATACGGAAGTTGTAGCAAAACATACCGGACTTTTATTACCGGCAGCGGTTTTTTGGCGTTTCAGGGAAGCTTTTATACCAAGATTTTGTAAAAAAGAGACAAGGATACGGGCTATTATTTTATAACTTCCGTAAAGGGTATGGCCGAAGTAGGGACTGGGAACAGGGGCGGTTACGGAATAGGTTATCTCACGCTCGTGTAAAACAGCCCGTCCCCCGGTTATCCGTTTTACCATAGCTATGCCGGGGTTAACTTTGTTTAAAAACGGTTTTATTGACTGGGCCCAGCCCAGACTTATAGTTGGCCGGGACCATTCATAAATGCGGATCAGATAACTGCTGCTGCCGGCTGTTTTTATTAACCGCAGATTTTTTTTATCCCGGCGCATATTCTCTTTGCCGTCCAAAGGCGGATCAATGGTGATTTTTTTTATAATTGCAGACAATTTTTGTCCATCCTTGTTGTTATAATTACGGTATATTATATTATTAAGGAGTATTAAATGAAACGGATAACCGAGCAGAGAGATATGACCAGGATTACCTGGGAGCGGTCCTGGAAAAAGCTGGTTCGCAAACTGGACCGGGAGGGGCTGCTTAAAAAATAACCTAATTTTTTTTCTTTTTCTCTTTTAATGAGATAGGGATAACAGCATTTTGGGTTTTTTCATAGATAAAACTGGTAGCTGCATTCATCTCGTTTTTGATATGCAGCGGGTGGTTGGAAATAAGCAGGTGGGTATTTTCGTATACACGTTTGTAGATAGAAACAGAACTTTTAGTGGTGCCGCTGGAAGAGCCTCTGACTCTGGCAATATCATTGTTGATTTTGTGTTTCAGATCAAGGCATTTCTTAGCATTAGTAATAACTTTTTTAATAACCGGTAGTTTTTCTTTGGGTACTTTTTTTATATAACTTTCCGGATTTTTAAAATACTGACTGCCGAGAGCGTTTTTCAGTTTGGCCAGGTTTTTTTCATTTTGCTGCAGTTCCTCATTAAGCTTTTTAAGCTGCTGTTCTCTCTGGGCATTGACCCCTACTTCCAGGCAGGTTTTTACACCGCTGGGAGAACCGCAGACAGCTGTGCTTATATTGGAATATGCGGTCAGACTGCCGCCTACTATTTTACCTTTGTAATCATTTTTATTGCCGCTCAGCACACTGATAGATTCGTTGGTAATAATACTGGAATTCATAACAGCTTTGGCTACTTCAATTTTTTTTCCGGCTGTAATAGTGGCATTGTTTATATAGGTGGCAAAAATACCGCCGCCGCATTTAATGGTGCTGTCTTTGCTGCCGAGAATACCTCCTCCCACGATCAGGTCTCCGTCAGCTTCTACCGTGCCTTCCTCCACATTACCGTCAATGGAAACATTACCGCTAGCTTTGACTGTCAGACCCGGAAGTATATTGCCTTTGATTATGACATTTCCTTTTACGTCCAGATTGCCGACATTAATGTCCAGGTCTTTATCAATTACCTCATCCAAACCTACACTTATGGTTTTACTGGGAGCGATATGCAGTACGCCATCCATGGCTGCTAATACTGCATTGGAACCTTCTACTATTTCAAGACCTTCACCAATACTGTATGTATCCGGCGTCTCTATTTGCGGAGGTATCTCTTTTCCGTACAGATCCCGGCCCGGCGATCCTTCAACAGGGGGTTTGTAATTAGCTATATGTTCTCCCTTTTTGACGTTATTGGTAAAATTTTTGTTTTTATAATCGATATTGCCCCAGCGGTCCTCAGTACCTACTTTGGTAGTAGCACTTTCATAAACCAGGTCTACTATTTCCGAGATACCGTTGATCGGTGCCGTACTGTGGCACAGAGTTATCTTTTTACCGTTACTATTTTCAAAGCAGTCAATAGCTTCATTAAGCTGTTCTTCCGATACTGCTGTCTGCAGACCAAACTCCTCCATCTTGGCCAGTATTATCTCTTTGGTTAAAGGTTCGGAAGTTTTATTTTTTTGCGGTACAATTACAGAGCAGGCTGTCTTGAGTTCATTTAGAAAAATAAGAGGATATAAAACCAGCTGTTTGTCTTTGTAGAAAATAAAACCTGGTTCTTTAGTGAAATAGGAATGAAGACTGTTTTCATAGGAAATATTTTCACTGGTATCCAGTTTATATTCATTGCTGAATTTTATAACTGCCTTGCCCTGGTTGACAAAATTTTGTGATAACTGGCTGAAAGTTTCCGGCGTAGCTGTCTCATCCAATACAGCCTGGTATAGCTTATCAATCTCCAGTTTGGGATTATAAATATATTCTGCATGTTTTATCATAAATTTTTTCTCTCAATATATTGTTATTTTTTACGGTTGTTATTTCTGGTTCTATATATATTATCTTATCTTATTCATATAACTTAACAGTGTATACAGTAATTTTAATTTATTTTAGTAAAAATGTCCATCATTTTTTCAAAATTTAATAAAAATATAATAAATATTTAAAATTAAATAAAATTTAAACTCTTGCTGTGATAATTTCATTTATTATTTAAGGTAATTTTGTCCGAATTTATTTAAATTTGTTATTGACTGAATTCCTG
Organism: uncultured Spirochaetia bacterium; assembly: GCA_964517045.1. Lineage (GTDB taxonomy): Bacteria > Spirochaetota > UBA12135 > COTS27 > CAZFAK01 > CAZFAK01. The sequence goes on from CAZFAK010000064.1 coordinate 10,983, forward strand.
CCATCTGCCTTTGCCGAGGATTCGGCTACGGCCGGAAGGGGAACCGGTTTCCTGCAAAGAGCAGTTATGAAACAGTCCCTTACCGCTTTTTACTGTATTCGGGAAACCGAGATTATGAACATTATCACAGATAAAAGAATAGGGAAAAGCTGTTTGTTTATATTGTATTTTAAAATTATTAAAAGTTATATCCCGGCAGTGACGCAGGAAGAAGGCGCCGGCCGGTATTATACCGAACATATTGGCTTCAGGATAATCTTTTTCCTTTAGAGGTATCTCTGTGGCTGACACAGAGGCTGGAGCAGTTCGGGCAATGATGAGGGACAGATCATTAATTTGCACACCGGTAACAGGATGTTCTGGCATACCGGTAATAAAGGAGCAATAAGGACCTGTGTCAGTGGCGGTAATACGGCTGATTCTGATCTCTTTGATATTGCCGACAGCAGGAGGGGCAATCCCTGTGGTGTAAGCTCTGGCTCTGTTGCCCAGACGGATAAACAAGGGGGTCTGTACTCCCTGTATTACTATATCACTGATATTTATATTTTGCATTGTACCGCCGTCTACGATCATCAGGGCTATGCCGCATAAACCTGACGGAGTGCCGTTTATATTACGGTCTGAAACAGCAGAGGGTTTTATAATACAGTTGGTAATTGTGATATTTTCAAAACCAGCTGTAGTTTCCGTACCCATTTTTAGAGCATTACAGTGACTGCTTAAGACACAATTCGTAATAGTAACATTCTCACAAGCTGCCGGGCCGTTGCTTTTCAGGCATAAAGCATCATCATCAGAGTCAATAATGCAGTCTGATACGGTTACGTTTTTACAGCCGTCAATATCAAGACCGTCATTATTTTCATTGCAGTGATTAAATATATACATTCCGGAAATCTGTACATTTTCACAGGCCAGATAGTGCTGCATCCACTGGGCGCTGTTGTTCATTCTTATATTTTTTATTTTTATGCGCCGGCATTTGATAAAACGGATAGCAAAGGGCCGGGCCGGGTCATTGTTAATCCCGGTTTGAAAGATTTCAGCTTCACCGCTGCCTCTTATGGTACCTTCTCCCTCAACAGTGATATTTTCTTCATTGTAAGCATAGATAATACTTTTATCAACCTGACGGTCGGTATTATTTTTCCAGGGAGAGGTTATTTTTTTATAGTCGTTTGCATCAGTACTGCCAACAAGCAGAGCGCCCCGGCTGAGATAAAGAGTAATATTACTTTTAAGGATAATGCTGCCGCACAGATATGTTCCGGGCGGGAAGTAGACAGTTCCCCCGCCGGCAGCAGCTGCCTGATCAATAGCTGACTGGATAACAGCGGTATCAGCATTTATACCATCGGCAGCAGGATTAAAATCTTTTATGCTAATACCATGCATTTATAAATGTTACTATGGATTATTTTTTAAAGCAGCGGTTTGCGCTTTTTACACTTTCTCGAAAAAAATTAGTATGATATAATGATTGTTTTAAAATATATTAAGGAAGATTTAATGGGAGGTTTTTTCGGAGTTGTGTCTGAAGACGATTGTACCGGTGATCTTTATTACGGCACTGATTATCATTGCCATCTCGGTACTATGCGCGGCGGCATGGCGGTTAATAATAACGGTGAAATCATCCGTATTATCCATGATATTACCAACAGCCAGTTCAGAAGCAAATTTGATGAAGATATACCGCGTATGCATGGCAGAGCCGGCATAGGTGTGATCAGTGATTATGAAGATCAGCCGCTGATTATTCATTCTCATCTTGGTGTGTATGCTATTGTAACTGTAGGCGTGATCAGAAATATAAACGCTTTGGTGGAAAAAGCATTTCGTAACCGTAATTGTCATTTTTCGGAAATGAGCGGCAGTGAGATTAATCCTACAGAATTGATCGCAACTATTATCAACCAGGAGGAATCATTTACCGCTGGTATCAAGAGTGTACATGATTGTATCAAAGGTTCCTGCTCTCTGCTGCTGCTTACTGCAGAAGGGCTGTATGCGGCCCGGGACAGGCTGGGACGGACACCGGTTATCATTGCCAAAAAGGAAAAGGGATTTTGTGTTACCATGGAAAGCTGCGCTCTGCCTAACCTGGGTTATGAAGTTGAAAAAGAGCTTGGTCCCGGAGAGGTGTTGAAATTAACACCGGAAGGTAGTGAGGTACTGGTTCCGCCGGGAGATACAATGCAAATGTGTGCTTTTTTATGGATTTATTACGGCTATCCTGCTTCCACTTATGAAGGAATTAATGTTGAAGATGCCAGGTATCGCTGCGGCGCTGCTTTGGCTCAGAATGATGATGTTGCTGTTGATTCCG
>CAZFAK010000065.1:0-13268 GCA_964517045.1 uncultured Spirochaetia bacterium
AATCTGGACCTGGTTATGAACTCTACCTTTAAAGGTAACAAAAAAAAGGATTTTGCTGATGCTTTGGCTTACTCCAAAGATAATAAGGATCTTTATATCGGATTGGAATTTGAGATGCCGTTAACTCCTCGGGCTTTTAGAACCGTAATTGAAAAAGCGGTTTTGGAATACAGTAAGGCTGAAGCTGACCTGGATAATCTTAAATCGGAAATCAGGATAGAGATAGCAGAATTGATCAGAGATTTTAATTACAGGGAAAAAAATGTAATTGCCAATCAAAAAGCAGTACAATTGATGGAAAAACGGCGTCAGGAATACAGAAAAAATTATTTAAACGGCCAGATAGAACTGCAGCAGTATGTACAGGCAGTGGATACCCTGCGTAACTGGCAAAAAACCTATATGAGCAGTCTTTTTAATTATAATATTGCCAAAGCAAAGCTGGAGATAGCGCAGGGAATATTTTTGGAATTACACGGTATAAACCAGTTGGATACTACCGCAGAAGTCAAATAAGGAATACTTATGAAAAAATTAATTCAGTTTTTTATTAATCAGTCCAAGGTTGTAAATTTAATAGTTGTATTTTTAACTGTTGCCGGCGGACTGGTTTTCTGGAAAGGACAGAAAGAAGGTTTCCCCAATGTTTCCCTTGATAAAGTATGGATTGTTACTTCCTATTTCGGCTCTTCTCCCAGGGAAGCGGAGACCCTTATCACAGACAAGATCGAGGATGCGGTTGAGGATGTAGACGGATTGAAACAGGTAACTTCCCGTTCTACAGAAGGAATGTCTACTGTAATAGTTGATATCGATGCTGACTACTCAGACAGTAAAACAGAAGTAATTAATGATCTGCGCAGTGCGGTTGATTCCGTAAATGATCTTCCGGATGATGCTCAGGACCCGCAACTCATTGATATAAAAATGGAAATGATCCCGGTTATTTCCGTTGCTGTAGCAGGCAAGGCAGATAAAGCCAAACTGCGGGAAGCTGCCAAACTTATTGAAAATGATCTGAAACAGATTGAAGGTGTAGGTAAACTTGAAATAGATGGTTATCAGGATCAGGAGATTTGGATAGAGGTAGACCCTGATAAATTAAAAGAGATGGATATTGATATTTCCGAAGTTATTGGTGCGGTAAAATTGAGAAATATCAATCTTCCCGGCGGTAAGATATATCTGAAAAACAAGGAATACCTGATACGCACGCTGGGCCAGTATAAAACGCTTGCTGAAGTAAAAAATACTATCGTACGTGCGAATATGTCTGGTAATACGGTAAGAGTAAAAGATATAGCCAAGGTAAGCTGGCAATATGAAGAGCTGGAACAAATTATAATGGTCGGGGGCCGTGCCGTTATTAATCTCAGCGTCTCCAAAAAAAAATCAGGAGATATTATTAAAGTTGCTGATGCGGTAAAAGCCAGGTTGTCGGAATATAAGAAAAAAGATATTCTTCCTGAAGGGGTAAGAGCATTTTATGCTGATGATCTTTCCTATTTTGTTAAACGAAGACTCAAAGTTTTAACGCAGAATATTTTTATTGGTTTGATTTTAATATTTTTTTGTTTAATATTTTTTCTTGACTGGCGGACAACCTTATGGACAGTGCTGGGTATTCCCATAGCATTTTGTACTGCCATGCTTGTAGCCAATTTAATGGGGCTGACCTTGAATTTAATGTCTATGTTCGGTTTTATTATTGTAATCGGCATGATAGTTGATGATGCTATTATAGTGGCGGAAAATGTTTTCCGGCATAAGGAGATGGGTAAAGGAGCTTTACAAGCGACTATTGACGGTACAGTGGAAGTAATGAAACCGGTAACAGCAACAGTAGCTACTACTATCGCTGCTTTTATGCCGTTAATTGCCTTATACGGTATGATGGGCAGATTTTTGGCTATCATACCCAAAGTTGTTTCCGTAGCAATGGTTGCTTCTTTTGTTGAATGTCTCTTTGTTTTACCCGGTCATTTGTTGCACTCCCGTTCCCGCCAAAACGAAAAACCGGGAAAAGACGGTAATTTTGCACCAAAGCAAAACCAGCCTTTGGCAACCATGCAAAGCAGGTGGTTTTTGCGTTTACAAAACCTTTATAGCCGGATTTTGCATAAAATGCTCATTAATTCCGGTAAAAGTTTTCTCGCTGTAGGAGTGATAGCTTTTTTTATAATTATCGCAGCTTTTAAATTTTTACCTTTTGAATTTTTTCCCACTTCAATTGACGAGATCAATATTGAAGTGGAAACCAGGCCGTCCAACAGTCTGAATCAAACCAAAGAGACTATTCAAACTGTAGAAAATAAATTAAAAAATGAATTAAAACAGGATGTCCGGGAGTATCTTGCTACTGTTGGTTTTTACGATCCCGGCAACGGCCCCCGCTTTCGTAATCACTACGGTTCCATACGTCTCATACTAAATGCTGACCGGGAGAGAGGGATTAAAGCAATTATAAAGACAGTATCCGGAACAATGCAGTCTTTTCAAAACAGTAATCTGGTAAGTGACTACACTGTCAAACAGGCACGCGGCGGGCCTCCCCAGGAGAAACCGATATCGGTTGAGGTTTACGGCAATGATATCTGGCAGCTGAAGGAAGTGGCTGCTGAAATAGTTGACATAGTGGACAGTGTTTCCAATACTACTGCTATAGCTTCCAGTTTTGAACCGGGTAAGGATGAACTGGTAATCAAGGTAAAAGATAAAAAAGCAGCTATGGCAAAAGTAAATGTTAATGCTACTGCAGTAGCAGTACGCAATGCTTTTGAAGGAGGTAAAGCAGCTGTAGCTAACTCCATGCAGGGACAGGAAGAAGATGTTACTATTATGGTTAAGTACAATGAAAATAAATCCCGTACTTTTGCGGATTTAAAAAAAGTAAAAATAAAAAATGCCATGATGCAGAATGTTCCTATCGGCAATTATGTGGAGTTTGCCACCAACAAATCTACAGCTATTATTCATCATAAAAATGCTGAAAGAGTAATGTACATAACCGGAGAGCTGCAAAACCCGATGCACCGTCAATATACCTCTGATTATATCAGTAGTTTGATCACCCCTAAACTGAAAGCACTGGAAAAAGAATATAAGAATATCAGAATAGAGCCTTTTGCCGGCAGCAGTGATCAGGATAAAATTATGAAGTCCGGTATTATTGCCGGAATGGTCGCTCTTGCTTTGATACTGATTATTCTTACTGCTTTGTTTCACAGTTTTTTGCAGCCTTTTACAGTTATGTCCGCCATACCTTTCGGCGCTTTAGGCGCGCTAAGCGGTATTTTGCTTCATTATGCTGCCAGCTTTATTTTCCCTATCTCTAACAGTATGTATTCTTTTGGCTTTATGTCTATTATGGGGATCATTGCCCTGGCCGGTGTAGTGGTTAATGACTCGCTGGTTTTAATCAGTTTTGTTAATCATAACCGTGCTCTGGGAATGGATAAAATGGAAGCTTTGCTCAATGCGGGCAGAACCAGGCTCAGGCCTGTGATTTTAACAACCCTTACCACCCTGGTGGGTTTAATACCAATGGCTTACGGTATAATGGGTGATGAACCTTTTTTACAGCCCATGGCTATTGCGCTTATCTGGGGACTGGTATTTGCGACTTCTATTACTCTGCTTATCCTTCCATGTCTGTATTACATGATCGACGGATTAGCGTTCTGGTTTTATAATAAATGCGGCTGGACCTATAAACTGCCTACATCTTTGGAATAAGAACATTGGAACAGAAGCAATAATTCCGGACAATTGAAAAGTAAAAGTATAAATGTTAAACTTTATTATTACTATTTAACAGGGAGCGGTATATGTTTACGGGTATTGTAGAAAAGATGGGAGAGATCCGGGAAATTCGAATCAGTGACGGCAGGGAGTTTAAAGTTGCGGTTGATTTTGCCAAAGAGTTAGAGCTGGGAGACAGTGTTTCGATTGACGGGGTTTGTCATACGGTTACAGGCAAGAGTGCAGATCTCTTTACTTTTTTTTCCGCCAAAGAAACTCTGGAGATAACCAATCTGAGTGAAAAAGAGGTGGGAGATTTTGTAAATCTGGAGCGTTCTTTACAGCTTGGCGATAGACTGGACGGCCATTTTGTTTACGGTCATGTGGATATGACTACCAGAGTTACAGATATCGAAAAAGGAGAGGAATCGCATCTGTATACATTTGCCCTTACTGATAATTTACAAAAATATATAGTTCCCAAAGGATCCGTTGCTGTCAACGGTACTTCACTTACGGTTTATGAAAAAGGAGATGACTATTTTAAAATTATGATCATTCCCCATACTTTTTTAAACACTAATTTTAAATATTTTATCAAGGGTACACAGGTAAATCTGGAATTCGACTATATAGGTAAATATATTGAAAATTTTGTCAAAGCTCAAACCTGATATTTTTTGAAAACCGCGGCCCGGTCGATTGCGTTATCTCCGAACCTTTTTTTAATACTATCTATAGTAAAATCAGTTCGTTGCTCCTTTTGTATATTATCAAAAAGCGAGTATTGTTCTGCTTTGCTGTTTAAGCTCAAACCTGAGACTTGGCCGCCGATAAGTCTTATTTTTTGCTTTTGCCTGTTAAATTTTTTTAATAACCGGACAAGATTTTCTTTGATAGTATTGGTTTCACTGGTATAGAAGGGCAGGGTACGGCTTCTGACAAAGGTCCGGAAACAGCTTAAGCGTATTTTCATGGTTATTGTTTTGGCAGTAATATTTTTTTTACGCAGGCGGCAGCCGATATTATCACTGATGGAAATTAAACTGTTTTTCAGTAAATTATAATCATCCGTATCATGGCGGAAAGTTATTTCCTTACTTATTGATTTGGGCATTTGTGAAGAGTCGGGACTGATAACCGGCCGCGGGTCATAACCGTTGGCCATATTCCATATATGTTGACCGTGTTCTCCGAAAAGTTTAACAAGTTTATCCCTGCCGCCCCGGATTAAAGAAGCAACATTAGCATAGCCGTTAGCCTGCAGTTTCTTATTGGTGACCGGGCCTATGCCCCAGAGCTTTTTTAGAGGCAGGGGAAAAAGGAATTGTTTTTCCTGACCGGGATAGACTATTGTCAGTCCGTCCGGTTTGCTAAAATCAGAAGCAATTTTTGCAATGGCTTTATTCACAGCAATACCCAGACTAACGGTTAAACCTGTTTCTTTATATATTTTTTGTTTAATCAGGCAGGCAATTTTTTTGCGTGTACCAAATAACCGCCGGCAGCCGGTCATATCAATAAAAGCTTCATCAATACTGATCGGCTCAATAAGCGGAGAAAAATCTTTTAAAAGAGATAGAATCTTGTTAGAATACTTTTTATATTTAGCCATATCCGGTCTGCAGAAATAAGCATGGGGACAACTTTTATAGGCTTGTGATATTGGCTGGGCAGAGTGTATACCGAAACGGCGTGCCTGATAACTGGCAGCACAAACTACTCCCCGTCCCCTTCCTTTTTCCGGATCAGCACCGACAATTACCGGTTTATCTTTCAGCAACGGGTTTTCGATCTGTTCAACAGATGCAAAGAAAGCATCCATATCAGCATGTATAATGACCGGATGATTACTGCTGTTTTTCATTTTAAAATCTCAGTTTAGCATATTTTATCATTAAAATATACTGTTTTTTATCCTTTTTAATTTAAGAAAAGGAATTAGTTTTTATAATTACCGATTTTTATTTTAAAGCACCGGGAAAACGCTTCCCTGATGCTTTTTTCTGTTAAAGCCGAAAGTGCAGAACGGGGACCGGCCTGCCTTGTCTTCAAACATAATCTGTAACCCGGTGCTTGAGAAGGATGTTGGCCGGCGGTCATATGCCGAGTAAGTATACAGTGGCTATTTCTTGTTATTTCAGTGCGCCTAACGCCCCTCCAGAGCTGATACCGGTGTTCCGGCCGGCTATGCTGTTTTTATAAAAGGCGGATTTTTTCATTTGCTAAATATAAAAGTTTTTTTATAGTAATGCTATAATTACAAGCAAAAGGAAGCAAATTTATGAACAGTGATAAATACAGCAGGAGAGGAGTATCTTCGCAAAAAACAGATGTGCATCAAGCCGTAAAAAATACCGCTCCCGGTGTTTTTCCGGGCGCTTTTTGCAAGGCTGTTCAGGACCCCGCTGATAAAAATAAAGCTGTTCTTATGCATGCTGACGGAGCCGGTACTAAATCATCCCTGGCCTATCTGTATTGGCGGGAGACAGGCGATTTATCTGTTTTTAAAGGTATTGCCCAGGATGCCCTCGTAATGAATACCGATGACCTGCTTTGTGCCGGTGTCACTGATGATTTTTTTCTTTCCAATACTATCGGGCGTAATAAAAACCGGATACCGGGCGAGGTTATCAAAGCAGTAATTGACGGAGTCAGCAGTTTTACGCAGATGCTGGAGAGTTATGGTATCCGGGCAGTAAGTACAGGCGGTGAAACCGCTGATGTCGGGGATTTGGTACGAACACTTATTGTGGACAGTACTGTATACGCCCGCCTGTCCAAAAAGGATTTTATCAATGCAGCCGGTATAAAACCGGGCCAGGTTATAGTAGCTTTGGCTTCTTTTGGTAAAACTGATTATGAAAACATATATAATGCCGGTATCGGATCAAACGGTCTTACCTCGGCCCGGCATGAACTTTTACAAAAAAAATATGCCCGGCGCTATCCGGAATCTTTTGATCCGGATTTGCCTGATAAACTTGTTTACTGCGGCCGTTATGATCTAACCGACTCTTTAAGTGACACTGGTATGGATATAGGAAGAGCTTTACTTTCTCCAACCCGAACCTATTTGCCGGTTATAAAAAAAATGTTTTCACAATACCGCTCCCGGATTAAAGCAATAATACACTGCTCCGGTGGCGGTTTAACCAAGTCACTTAAATTTGCCAGCGGTATTCATTTTGTTAAAGATAATCTTTTCCCTTTCCCTCCTTTATTTAACCTTCTAAGCAAGACTACCAGTATGCAGGAAATGTTTTCGGTCTTTAACTGCGGCCAGCGTATGGAAATATATACTGATGAAAAAACTGCTGCTGCCCTTATTGATATAGCAGCTGATTTTAAGCTGCAGGCCAGAATATGCGGCTACACAGAAGGTGCTCCCAGCAATAAACTTACAATCAAATATAAAGCAAAAACTTATGCTTATCCTGATAGGACTGATTGATGTATACTGATAAATGTTTTAAATTAAAAACCGCTGATAACATAACTCGTTCTATAGCAGCACCTGCTTTAATGGGTATTATTAACACCACCCCTGATTCTTTTTATTCCCCCTCCCGGACTGTGCAGGAAAAAGAAATACTTTTAAAAGCTGAGGAGTTTATGAAAAACAACGCAGCCTTTATAGATGTCGGCGGTGAGTCTTCCCGTCCCGGAGCTGTTCCGGTTCCGGTCAAGACAGAGATAAAAAGAGTAGTACCTGCTATTACTGTTATCAAAAAACATTTTCCCGATATTTTGCTTTCAATTGACACATGCAAAGTGGAAACAGCCATGGCTGCACTTGATGCCGGTGCAGATCTTATAAACGATATAAGCGCCGGAACTTACAGTGATGATAAAATGTTCTCTCTCGCTGTTCAAAACAATGTTCCTCTGATCTTAATGCATAAAAAAGGCAATCCTGCTGATATGCAGCATAATCCCTCATATCAAAATACTGTAAAAGAGATAATTGCTTATCTGAAAACAAGAATAAAAGTATTTAAAAGTTACGGTGCTGATAATAAACGTATCATTATTGATCCCGGTATCGGCTTTGGTAAAAACAGACAGCATAATCTTGATATACTACAGCACATTGGAAAGTTTAAAAGAACAGGCTATCCCCTTCTCATAGGAGCTTCGATGAAGAGAATTGTAGGCGATCTTACGGGCGCTTCTGTAAATGAGCGTCTTGCCGGCTCTATCGGGCTTAATCTTGCTGCTGCAGCCATGGGGTGTGATATTTTGCGAGTTCATGATATAAAGAGTTATCATCATAGCCTTATTACTTATTATGCTGTAAGCAGAATATAATATTATTATGAGACCACTGATATATTTCGAAAACGTTACCTGGGTTACTTTACTGGATATATTACTGGTAGCTATCATTATATATAATATATATGCTGCTGTTTCCAGGACCAGGGCTCTGCCCGTTCTTAAAGCCTTTGTTTTGATTCTATTCCTGACCTTCCTGGCTGATATTTTTCACCTGTCTACTATCAAAACGATTCTGGCAGAAGTAAGGCGCTGGATGTTCCTTATTATAATAGTGCTGTTTCCGGCTGAAGTACGCAACTGGCTTTATTCACTGGGGCGTACCAATTACCTGCGCCGTATTCTGCAGCCTAATAAATCCGGGGAGGTGGGAACGATCGTAGGAGCCTGTGAACAGCTGGCCCAAAGTAAGCTCGGCGCTCTTATAGCTATAGAGGGTAATGATCACCTGCAGATGATCGCAGAAACCGGTAATATGCTAAATGCTGAATTAAGTCAGAATTTATTACTTACTATTTTTAATAAAAACGGTCCCCTGCATGACGGAGCAGTTATTGTCAGAGGCAACAAAATAGTTTCCGCCGGTTCCTATATACCCAACATATCAGCTAATCCTAATATTAAAAAAACTTACGGAACCAGACACAGAGCCGGTCTCGGTTTGAGTGAGCAGAGTGATGCGGCAGTTATTATTATCAGTGAGGAAAAACAACAACTGTCTTTTGCTTACAGAGGAGAGTTGTTTACAAATATAAATCCGCGCAAGCTGTCAGCCAAGCTGCAAAATATAATAGGAAAAACCGACAAGCCGTGAAGGTCAAAATATGAAAACTGTAAAATTAATTTTAAGATTATTACGGCATATAAACTATCGACAATTAGTTATAGATGTTTTTACTAAAAATATTTTTACTAAAATGTTTTCCGTTATAGGCGCTTTTACCATCTTTTTTTATATTGAACGGCAAAGTGAAATAGATAAAGTTATTGATGTGCCGCTGACTACAACCGATGTGCCGGAGATGCTCAATGTTAGCAGCCCCTTACCGGAGACAGTCGTGGCTTTTCTTAAGGGCAATAAAGGCGATATGGCTTTATTAAATATGAATAATGTAAAAGCTGTTGTTCCTTTGACCGGTGCGCTGGTAGGTACTAAAAAATATTATGTAAGGCTGCACGGTTTACCGGAAGGAATACAGGTGCTGCGCATTCTTCCCGCTAAAATTTCTATCCAATTATCCAAGGTAACTATGCGCTGGATCAAAGTAAAGCCAAATCTTGATGAGAGCGGTTTCCCGGACAATCTGATAGCAGAGACCAAAATTGATCCGCCTTCTTTAAAAATGTACGGTCCTAAAGATATATTTAAGGATATGACCAGTGTCCGTACCGAACCGATAAGTATCGGCAATTTACGGCGGGATAAAGAAATAGAAGTAGAATTGGATGCTGTTTACAAAAGTAATCCGAAATTAAAATTCAATAAAGATAAAAAATTTACTGTTAATATTTTTATTAATGAAAAAAAGAATGAGACTGAAGTTAGTCAAACAGGTAAAAATTACAATATTAAAATCAACCTTAAGTCCGGAGAAGAACAGCCCTTTACTGTTAAAGATTTTGATTCTTTATACGTTACCAATGTTGTTTATGATGTACCTGAAGTACAGCAGGACCTATTTGATCCTAATATGGATTTACAGTTTTTTATTGATATTACCCGGATTAACCGCACCGGTGTTTTTAATTTGAAAGTTAAATATGAAAATCTGCCTGAATATGTGGAGTTGCTTAATTATTCACCCAAAACGATACGTGTAAAAATTATAAAAAAGTAAACTTATGACAAAACTTGGTGTAAATATTGATCATATTGCAACTTTAAGGGAAGCGCGGGGAATTACAGAACCATCACCGGTGGCAGGGGCTGTACTTGCAGAACAAGCCGGCTGTCATGGTATTACAGCCCATTTACGGGAAGATCGGCGCCACATAAAAAAATATGATATCTTTGCTATACAGCAGAAAATAAAAATACCGCTTAATATGGAAATGTCAATCAATCCGGAAATCGTAAAAATTGCTCTTGAATTAAAACCTGCCAAAGCCTGCCTTGTGCCGGAAAACCGGCAGGAGGTTACTACGGAAGGCGGTCTGGCTGTAAGGGAAAATTTTAAAGCGATAAAAAAAACGGTTTCCAGACTTTCCCGCGCCGGTATAAATGTTTCCCTTTTTATTGACCCTGCAAAAGAGGAGATAACTGCTGCGGCTGAGACCGGGGCCAAGGTTATTGAATTACATACCGGCAGCTATGCTGATGCAGAGCCTGGCATTAAGCGGCAGGAAAAGCTGAGTTTGATTAAAGAGGGAGCTGAACTGGCTTCATCACTAGAGCTTACGGTTAACGCCGGTCATGGCTTAAACTACAGCAACACCCAGGCTCTGGTTAACTGTTTTGCTTTTAACGAACTCAATATCGGTCATGCCTTGATCGGTTATGCTGTTTTTGTAGGACTGGATAGAGCAGTAAAAGATATGCTGGCTATAGTTAACAGTTAACAGATTAAATTATCTTTACTAAATTTGCCGATTTCTACTATAAATGTGTAAATTCACACCCGGTTTATCTTAAAATTTGTAAAATCAGTTAAAATATTGTATAATTTCATATATAAAGGAAAACGTTTTGAGTGCACCGGAAAACAATTATCAACTTATCTCAGATGACAGAAGCCTGATTGTAGACGAAGAAAATACCTGCTGGAATACACAGGGCATGTACTATCGGGAGTTCCCGTCTGACCCCAATCTTATACGTTATTATACCATTATGATTATAAATAAAGCACCGGAACATATGAAAGAAAAATGCCTTTTGGAGCAGCAGGTCTCGGAAATAATAAAGAATGCGATCTATCACGGCAATAAAAAAGACAAAAACAAGATTGTAAAGATATGGTATATATTTAAAGATAACCTGGCCAAGATTATTGTAGAGGATCAGGGCGCCGGTTTTAAAGAACTGGAACGGTGGAAAAAGTTTCATAAAGAACGCAACCAGGCTTTTCAGGAAAACGATCCTCTCAAAATGATGCAGTACGTATCATTCCGTTCCGATACCTCTACAGAGGAGGACGGCGGTAATTCTTTATTTGCAGCAGTTGAATACTGGAATGGCGGCATGATTTACAATTCCAAAAAAAATAAAGTGTGCGTCATGAAATGGTTTAAAAAACCAAATTGATTTTAATTGCGTCTGCTCAAATATTCAGTAATATACGGTTTTGTATTACTACTTGTAATTTTTTCCTATTACTGTTTGGGAAATATCCCGGATAGCGGAAAACCCTTAAACTCACAGCTCAATCTTGAAATATTCAGCAACAGAGAAATTCATATAAATGACACCAATGCCTCTTTCTATGTAAAAAAAATTATCAAAAATAAAAATGAGTTGTTTATTATCAGTTTTTTGCATGGTCTGTATTATTTTGATAGTAAAAAACAATTTTCCAATGTAGAGGGGGTGCCGTGGGCACCGGTTAAAAAGATCCGGCGTCAGGTGGAGGATGTAACCCTGGGAGAGAGCAATGCTGTTATCTTTATCACGCGTAATAAGATTTATGCTTTATCTGAGGATAGTAACGGACACAGAGAGTTATCACAAAAAGGAATCCGCTCCGGAAGCCGCTTTTCCGCAATAACCTGCTACAGTAATGAACTTTATCTTGGCACAACCTTTAACGGGATTTATAAACGTCAAAGTAATAAATGGCAAAAAACAGCCGCTGGCCTGCCGCGGGAAAAATATTCCTGGAAAGAATATTTCTGGGATGAAATCAGCGCTCTTTTTAAAAGTCATAATAAACTATTTTGCTTAACATCATACAGCCGCCGGCTGTTTCAGCTGCAAAAAGATCACTCCTGGCAGCCGGTTGCTGATAACATTGATACAGTGATCAAAAATATTAACGGCTTATCCCTTTTACTAAAAAAAAATAAACCGTATATTATAAACAACAGTAACCAACTTTTATCTGCAACGGTTCTTTCCGGTTCCAATATTTTAATCAGGAACGGAAAAATAAAAACACTGGCTCCTTTAATGAAATCTTATCCCTATAAGAAAAAATATAATCTAAGTAACAGTGATAATATAAAAGCGCTTTTTATAAATCTTGATTATATAAAATATGATGAAATAGATCTGGTGTGTAAAATGCTTAAGGAAAAAATAGTTAACGGCCTGGTGGTTAATTTTAAGGATGATACCGGTAACCTTATCTACGGTTCAGACTTAAGTAACGCGGCTTTGATAGGTTCTGCCAGAAAACATACAAAATTTAATCTTTTTTTTAAAAAAATAAAACCCTATGATCCTTATATAATTGCCAGGCTGGTTGTTTTTAAGGACTACCGTCTTTTCAAGTATGATAACTATAAGTATGCCCTATGGGACAGGAAACAAAATAAACCATGGCAGGTCAAAGATATAGAATACTGGGTTGATCCTTTTGCTGATTTTGTTGTTAATTACAATCTTGCTGTAGCAGAGGAGTTAGATAAACGTAACTCTGAATTTGGAATAGATGAAATACAGTTTGATTATATTCGCTTGCCCTCTGATAAAGAAACAAAAGATGTAATTTTTCGTTTCCGTAAAAAGGGATGGGAAAAATATGATATTCTGGAAAATTTTCTGGTTCGGCTGACTAATATTTTACATATACCTTTCAGTTTGGATATATTTGGTTATAACGGAATATATAAAATGGGTAATGTAATTGGTCAGGATCTGGAAACAATCAGTAAATATGCACCGGTAATATGTCCAATGTACTATCCTTCTCACTTCGGGCCGGTATATTTAAACAATAATACCAACTCTCAAGCCTATAATATTTTAAAATTTGCAGTGAGCAGAGCCCGGTATCTGGCTTACAGGCATACCTTAATAAGACCCTATCTGCAAGCATTTCCTTACAAAGTAAAGCATTATAACCATCATTATATTGCTGCTCAGCTCAGAGGATGCAGGGAGTCTGGAGCTCATGGTTATGCTTTTTGGAATCCAGGTGCTGATTATTTTGATTTATATGATTTTTTGCAAAAAATTGAACAAAAATAACAGAAAATACTCTTTTTTTTTGTAATTTCATTGACTTTTAATTTTAAAAATGATAGAATCTCTGTCCATTTTTAAAGGGTTTCCTTTTAAGAATGTGTTCTTTGTTAGATATAATAGATAG
>CAZFAK010000066.1:0-13225 GCA_964517045.1 uncultured Spirochaetia bacterium
GCCGGTAGTATAATTAGATAAAAATAAACAACCTGTAAGCCTTGACTTGAGGTGGAAGTTGACTTACGGCAATATGCAGGAAGCAGTCTACCGTGGCTGTTCCTTGTTTTAAAATGGAGATTTACCCGGAGAGGATTATTTTAAAAAAAGCTGTGCAACAGTATTATTTTATATACCGCTAAATATACAGCTGTACTTCTTAATATGAAATAGTAAAAAGTACAGCGTGATAATTTATATTATTAAATTAAGCTGGTTTGTTATAGGGGGCGTTTCCGTATCCCAGTATGGGGAAAAAGATAAACCCAAGCAGGATCAGACCAATAGTAAAACCTACTCCTTTGCCGAAACTTTTAGCCAGTAGATGTGTAACCATAATACTAATAACTATATTAACAATAGGAATCAGCATTAGCAGTAACCACCACCATGGTTTACCTACTATATCCAGTAGAACAATGATATTATAGATTGGTATAAAAATAGCCCATCCCGGTTTGCCGGCCCGTGAAAAAATCCTCCAGCCAGGTACAATACAGAGGAAAATAAGTAATAGTATATATAAGATAGCAATAAATTCCATAATTTTTACTCCTGTAATTTATTTGATAATTATGACATTTTATGGATTATTTTGCAATAAGCAAAAAAAATAAAATTGTTATATAATTCAGCAGAAAAATATGGCACTTTTACGGTTAATTTACTGTCTAATACAGGAAAGTTTGTTCAGCAAAGAACAGGCAGCAGAGGATTTGAAATGCCTGCAGCAGATAAGACAGGGTGAAAAAAAATATTTTACCAGACTAACGGAGAAGTATCAGAAAATGATTTTTAATCTGTGTTACCGCTTTTTTAATAATTATGATACTGCGGCTGATCTTACCCAGGAGATTTTTATCAGGATTTACCGTAAATTATCTTCATTTAAAGGAAAAAGCATGTTTTCTACCTGGGTCTACCGTGTGGCAGTTAATTATTGCAAGAACCATGCCGTGTCCGGACGTTTTCTTTTTTTTAAAAAAGTAGACGGCCTGGAGCAGCAGGATAAAGAGGGCTTCAGCTATAAGAGAGAGCCGGTTGATGAGCGATCTGATCCGCAGCAGGTGCTAAGCCAAAAACAAAACAGTGCTCTTATACAGCAAGCCCTTACCAGGCTGGATCCCCGTAAAAGGATGCTGCTGGTGCTGCGGGATATGCAGGCTATGAGTTACCGGGAAGTCGCTGCTGTATTAAAAATTAAACAGGGAACAGTTAAGTCAGCTCTGGCCCGGGCCCGGGCTGACCTCAGAGCAATTTTAACCGGAGAATTTCATTTTGGCACATAAGAAAATAATTAATCAGCTGGAATCCTACATTAAAGGAGAGCTCGGTACTGCCCGGCAGCAGCAGATAAAAGCTCATCTGGCGCAGTGTTCCTCCTGCCGCAGGGAATATCTTTTTTTAAAGCAATATTTTAAGGTTGTAAAAAAGCTTACTCTGGCTGAGCCTCCGGCTGATATGTTCAGGCGTATCCGGGAGCAAACGGACAGAGCTGACGGCAGTCACGCAGAAAAGAAGATATTATTGTTTAAGCCTTACTTCTACCGTATAGCTGCTTTGATAACCTTTATCGGCAGCGGCATTCTGGCTTTTTACTACCTGAATCAAAGCAGCAGTTTACCTGTTGCGTCAGAAAAGAGAACTCCCGCCGTTGAATCAGCCGCAGCGTGCCGGACAGACCGGGAAAGTAATATTGAAAATAAAAAAGTAAAGAAAGTTAAGGAGGAAAAAACAATTTTGGACCGTAAACAGGCAGCCTCTGAATTGTACCGCCGTCAAAAAAAAGATAAGGAAAAAACAGCGGACCATTTAGCTGAACAGGATTTGCAGACTGACGATACTTTGACCGACCCTGCCGCCCCGTTGCCGCATTCCCGTAAACGGCAAACTGCAGCCGAGAGTATGGCTTTAAGCGGAAATGGCGGTGCTTTAGCCAAAAAGGTTTACAGGGAGAAGCAGATTTTATCCGGGTCATCACTGCCTCCTGTAGTGACTGAAATTACCAATCAGACTGATATTATCTGTATTTCCAATACTGTTGTCCGTTTTGTACTTAAAGTAGCTCATAAGCGGCTGGATGCGGTTTTATCTTTAACTAATAAAATACCGGATTATAAAGTGGACAAGCAAACAGTAAAGGAGGATTATTATTTCTTTTCTTTTGTCAGGCAAAACTAACCACTGATTGGTCCTATCTCATGTTGCTCTTGCATGGAAAAGGAATCAATATTATCATAAACCCATGCTGTCTAAACCAAAATCCAGTCCTAAACCCTCCTGGCTAAAAATAAAACCGGCATCAGCCCGTCAATATACGGCAGTGAAAAAGAAACTCAATATGCATGGTTTAAAAACCGTTTGTGAGGAAGCAGATTGCCCTAACCGTAATGAATGCTGGTCTGCAGGCGAGGCAACAGTCATGATGCTGGGTGATACCTGTACCCGTAATTGCCGTTTTTGCGCGATTAAGACCGGTAACCCCGGCGGCCGGCTAGACAGCAGGGAACCGGAAAGGATCAGCACTCTGGTCAGTAGTTCCGGCCTGCACTATATTGTTCTTACTTGCGTGGACCGGGATGATCTGCCTGACGGCGGTGCCGGTCATATGGCAGAAACTATTATGCAAATAAAAGCAAAGGCGCCTTTAAAAAAGGTGGAAGCCCTGATAGCTGATTACAGCGGCAATATCAGTGCTTTGAAAAAAATTACAGCAGCCGGTCCTGAGGTTATTGGTCACAATGTGGAGACAGTTGCCCGGCTTACTCCGGCAGTGCGTGATAAAAGGTGCAGTTATGATCTTTCCCTGCAGATTTTACAAAATATCAAAGCAATTAACAGTAATGTTTTAACCAAAAGTTCTTTGATGCTTGGTCTGGGTGAAAATTATAATGATATTGTAAAGACATTTGCTGATCTTAAAACAGCCCGGGTTGATATTATTACTCTGGGCCAGTATCTGCAGCCCGGCCGCAGACATCTGCCGGTAAGCAGGTTTTATACACCGGCAGAGTTTGCAGACCTGGCCCGGCTCGCGCAGGCCCGGGGTTTTGCAGCTGTGGCAGCCGGTCCCCTGGTAAGGAGTTCCTATAAAGCAGCCTCTCTTTTTAAACAGGCAACTGCTGCCGGTTAGGGAGCTATATTAACTACGGTTTTTATTCTTTTGCGGAGAGAACCTTTACGGGATCCCTTGCCTAATGTAAGATCGGAAATTACGGTTTTACCTATAATGTGTTTACGGTCCTGTTTGTCAAAATATTTCCAGACATTATGCAGTACATAGTAGCGGTTATGTTTTTTGCCGATATACAGCAGGATATGACCCGGTCTTTGTACTAAACTTAAAAAAGGCCTCATGGTATCAAGTTCTCCCGGTCTGATACGGTTGGCGGCAAAGCTTTTGATCTGCAGTCTGGAGGTGCGCGGCAGAAAAAGTCCGAAAATCCGGAAAAGCCGGGCAATAAAGCCGGAACAATCAGTGGGTCCGTTTTTTTCTCCCCAGGCATATTGGCGGTTGAGGGAGTTGAAAGCAGCTTTTTGTATATTTTTAAAAGTAAGAGGTAAAAAAGCGGCAGCTGTACAGTTGGTATTTTTTATAAGGTAGAAGCTTTGCTTTTTATCAGCTGAATGCGTTGTGTAAATAAAAGCACCCTGTGTTGTTATTTTATACAGAGGCAGTATGGCTCCCCGGTAAATTTTAATAATTTTTTTTTTATCAGTCCGGTAAGCGTTTACTGAAGGGCTGGTAACTATGAGCTTACGTTTAAAATAATCATTAAAAGCAGCTTTTGTTATTACCGTTAAATTGGTTTTTTTTATCCAGCCGCGGGTATTTTTGGTACGTATATAGACCCACTTTTTATCAGCTGTATAATGCATAACGGCTGCTTTTGTCCATAAATTAAGAAATTCCAGCTGCAGAATGTCACAGCCGAAATCATTTTTTTTTTCCATCCGGAAAACATCTGTTGGCATACAGCGTAAGTTACAGGGATTGTTGATTACAGCTTTGATTACTTTTCCCCGGCGTATAGGCCGGATAGCTGTCAGTGCCATATTGTTTCTAAATGGTTTGACAGCTTGCTGTGGTGAGAGCCTGCGGTTATCAGCAGTATAACAGGCATGGTTTTTAATAAAATTGAGATCCTGGTACAGATACTGGCGGATCATCCTGGCGGAAAAAAAAAAATTTTTATGGAAGGGATCAACAACATAACCGCGGCGGCGTATACGCTGGTTTATTTTTTTTATCTTTTTTTTTGTTAAAAGCAGCCTGTTCTGTTTATAGCGGAAGCTGTTTTTGAGCGGACTGCTGCTCAGGTTGGTATAATAGGGATCAGCCCGGCCTGTTATCAGTAAAAGTAACAGCAGAGAGGCATTTTTCATAGAAGGTTAACGTATTTTTAAGGAAGCCAGGGCGATCAGGGCGCAGATCCCCCCGATAATCCACATTCTGATAATAATTTTGTTTTCATTTAAGCCTTTGATCTCAAAATGATGGTGTATGGGCGCCATCTTGAAAACTCTTTTTTTTCTGGTTTTATAGGAAAATACCTGGATGATTACAGAGATGATTTCAAATACAAAAACCCCGCCCAGGATAGGCAGGAGCAGTTCGATCTTTAAAAGCACTGCTGCAGTACCTATCAGACCGCCCAGAGCCAGGGAACCCGTATCACCCATAAATATCTGCGCCGGATGGCAATTAAACCAGAGAAAGCCTATACAGGCGCCGGCCAGGGCAGCCAGAAAGACAGACATTTCACCGATACGGCTCATGAAAGGTATTTTGAGATAATAGGTTATGCCGGAATGACCGGAAAAATAGGCAAAAGCGGTAAGCGCCAGTATAATCATCAGGGCCAGTCCTGCTGCCAGACCGTCCAGGCCGTCGGTTATATTAACTGCATTGGAGGTGCCGACAATTACCAGCATTACAAAAGGAATATACCACCAGCCCAGATCAATGGTAATATTATTCATAAAAGGCAGCGTGATCTCACTGACGCCGAGATACTGTAAAGCTTCTTTACCGTTTTGCAGCAGTGTTTGCGCTGATTCTGCACTGACAGCCAGCGTATCCGGGGATGGTTTCAGCCCCATGATGTAACTGTTGGGGGTGAAATAATAAAGATATACAGCAATGATCAGCCCGAGAACCAGCTGGGCAGTCAGTTTAAAACGGCTTGCTATACCTTTGCCGTCTTTCTGTGTTTCCTTAATAACATCATCTATAAAACCTATCAGCCCGAAACCGATAAGTGCTATGAGCATCATAATGACATTGGGATTCTGCAGATTGCCGGTTAACAGTATACTGCAGCTAACTGCCATAATAATAAGAATACCGCCCATACTGGGAGTACCCTTTTTGCGGCGGTGTCCTTTAGGAGTAAGTTTGCGCAGGATACGGTTACTGTTTTTTTTCATAAAAGCGATAAACCGTTTACCGAAAAAAAGAAAAAACAGAAGACTGATTACAACCGCAATAAAGGAACGGAAGGTAATATAACGGAATATATTAAGTCCGCTTAAATATACATGCAGAGGGTAGATCAGATGGTATAACACAACAGTTCCTTTACTAAATCAAAAAGACGCATGCGGTTAGAGGCTTTAAAGAAGTAAACAGCGTCATGGTTTAAATTTTTTAAAATGTAATCTCTTATTTTAACATTATTTGTGATTTTTTTTGAAGGAACTGTCTTAATACGCTTTAAGGCAGCTGCCATAGCATCTCCGGTAAAAATAATTTCCGCAGGCTGAACCAGGGCAGCAGTCAGTTTTTCCAGTTCATCACCCAGTTGGCGGTGTAAAGCAGGAGATTTTGTTCCCAGTTCCAGCATGTCTCCCAAAACCAAAACCAGCGGTTTGCCGTCAGCCAGTTTAACAGCTGCTTTAACTGCCCGGATCATGGAATCCGGGTTGGCGTTATAAGCATCGTCTATAAGCATTGGTTTGCCGTGGTAAACCTGGAAGCGGGATTTAATTCCCCGGAAAGCTGACAGACTTTGTAAAGCTGCATGCCGGCTTATTCCCTGGTCAGCAGCAATGCTTAAAGCACACTCTGTATTAAGCAGATTAAAGCCGCCGCTAAAATTTACAGTATAGCGGCGGTTGTTATATAAAACATAATTGCGGTCAGCTGTATACTTTAAACCGGTCAGGTTAAATTTTTTTATTTTTAGCAGCTTGCTTTGCGCTCTTTGTTCCAGCCTGGATAAATATTTATCACCAGCGTTAAGATAGGCGCAGCTTTCTGCAGGCTGACCGTTGAAAATTTCACTTTTGGCATCAGCTATAGCAGCAGTATTTTTAAAATATTTAATATGCGCAGCAGATATATTGGTAATGACGGAGATATCAGGCTTGATTATACGGCTGAGAAAATCGATCTCGTTTTTATGATTCATTCCCAGTTCAAAGATATAATAGTCATAGTTTTTTTCTATGGTGAAAATACTTTTAGGAATACCGATGTGATTATTATAGTTACGGGCATTGGCAAATACAGAGTATTGCAACGAGAGCATTGTTTTTAACATCTCCCTGGTAGTTGTTTTACCGCTGCTGCCGGTCACAGCTATTTTAACACCGCTGAAGTGCTGCAGATAAAAAGCAGCCAGACTGCCGTAGGCTTTTACAGTATCATCAACAGTAAAAACAGGCGTGTCCGGGTCAGGTGTCAGGGGCTTATGCTGGTAATCATATTTATTAACTACCAGGGCCGCGGCTTTTTGCCGGAGCGCCTTAGTGCAGAAGTTATAACCGTTAAACTTCTCTCCTTTTACTGCTATAAAAAGATCCCCCTTTTTACAGGTGCGGCTGTCAGTGGATATGCCGTTAATTATTATATTATCTGTTTGTGGCAGCGGTTTACCCAGCAGTCTGATCAAAGTGCGGCTGGTTAAAATTTGTCTTATGACAGACATTGGCTAACTATCTCCCGGTCATCAAAATGAATTTTGCGGGAACCGATAATCTGGTAATCTTCATGTCCCTTGCCGGCAATCAGCAGAATATCCCCTGCTTTAAGCGAGCTGACAGCCCGGGCAATAGCTTGCGCGCGTTCAGGAATTACCTCATAGCTGTCGGTAACTTCAGCCATACCGGGAATTATATCATCAATTATAGCTTGCGGCTTTTCATTGCGCGGATTGTCAGAGGTCAGAAAAGTATAATCAGCCAGTTGGCCGGCTATTTTGCCCATCAGCGGACGCTTTTTTTTATCCCTGTCTCCCCCGCAGCCGAAAACACAGATCAGGCGTCTGGTTGCTGTTTCTTTTAGTACTTTTAAGGCATTATACAAAGCATCAGGGGAGTGGGCATAGTCAACTATAATTTGTACCTTTTTATTATTCGGTACCGGTTCCAGGCGCCCGGGGATTACTGCCTGGTTTATATTTTGTATAACAGCGTTAATCTGTTTTCCCGGATCTGACAGAAAGCGGTAGACATCGCACAGGGCAGCTGTAACATTAAGCGCATTGTAGCTGCCTACATGGTTTATCCGGCCCTGAAATATTTTTTTATTATGATGGTAAAAGGAGAGTTTCTGACCATGTGCAACCTGCCGGTTAATTGCAGTGTTGAAATCCGGGGGGTTGCGGACGGTGCGGTAACCAAAAGTAACAGATTTTAAAGATAATTTTTGCAGATAAGACCGGACACGTTCCGCCATGGTCATCTGGAGCCAGTAAGTTGCCTGTTTTTTCTTTTTACTGGACTGCTGTAACAGGGTGAAAGCGGTAAGTTTGGCGTTTAAGTAGTTTTCCATGTTTTCATGAAAATCCAGGTGTTCCGGCGTAAGATTGGTAAAGATAATTGAATCAAAATCAATACCTTGTACCCGGTTTAAAACCAGCGCATGGGAAGATACCTCCATAATTACAGCATCAACCCCGGCTTTATGCATCTGGTAGAGTATCTGCTGCAGAAAACATATGTCAGGTGTGGTATTAACTGCCGGAAAGCTGCGGCCGTTATAGTGTACGGCAATAGTGCCTATTATACCCGGATTAAAACCCGCAGCCCGGTAGGCGCGGGCCAGCATATAACTGACACTGGTTTTCCCATTGGTGCCGGTTATACCGCATACTTTAAGATTGCATGCCGGAAAACCGTAAAAGGCAGGTGCCAGTTTTTGCATAAAGGAACTGGTATTACTGACTTTAATAAAAAAGGCTTTGCCTCCCGGAGGTATTTTATAATTTTGGTTTACAATAATAACACCGGCTTTATCCCGGATCTTACTGATAAATTTATGACCGTCCGTACGCTCCCCCCTGACCGCAATAAAAACAGAGCCCGGTTTAACCTGGCGGGAGTCATGGGTCAGGTGATCTGTGCTGCTGAATTTTTTTTTTAAGACAGGCCGGTTAGCAGCGGGAAACAGTTGCAGTAAAGCTTTAAGTTCATTACCGGTTGGCATGCAGAGATTTTTCCTGGCGGGGGGTAACAGTAAATTTTATAATAGGAATCTGATCCTTATTGCGGCGGTGGTATATCCGGCCGGCTTTTTGCAGCAGAAGACCGGGCTGACTTTTTATTTTCAGGCTGGATCTAACAGTAAATTTTTCATAATTTTTCTGGTCAATTTTTTTTTCCAGTGTTATAATATTAGTCTGGGCATTATGTATCATTGTATTAAGATAAATTTCCAGCGATAATAAAATGACGGCACCTGCAATAAGGGTGATAAGCATTAAGGTCGGCGGTATTTTTTTCATAATAACATCCTTGTTATTTTAGACTCTGGCCAAAGCGCGTAATTTAGCGCTCCGGGAAGAGGGATTTGCTGCTACTTCCTGTGCAGCAGGCCGTAAAGGTTTTTTGCAGAGAAGATAATATTTTCCTTTGCTTGAACTTTCACGGTACTTATTTATATTTTTTTTTTCCGGAATAAAAGATCTGAAACTGTTTTTAACAATAGCATCTTCCAGGGAATGATAAGCAACAACCGCAATACGGCCTCCCGGCGCCAGGGCTTTAATCGCCGCAGGCAAACTCCGTCTAAGAGAGTCAAGTTCCCGGTTAACGAAAATGCGTAAGGCCTGAAAGGTTCGGGTGGCAGGATGAATGGGCGGGGCCGGCGGATAAAAGGGTTTGGTAAGTTCAGCCAGCCGTTGGGCACTGGTTATGGGACTGCGGCTGCGCTCTTTGACTATGGCTGCTGCAATCTGTCTGGATTTACGTTCGCCGCCGTATTGGTAGATGATATCTGCCAGCCGGCCGGCGCTGTAATTATTAATTACAAATGTAGCCGTCAGTTTATTATTCAGGTTCAGGCGCATATCAGGAGCTTCATTACTGGTGTAGGAAAAACCCCGTTTACTTTGTTTGTAATGATACATGGAAATTCCCAGGTCATAGAGGGCCAGATCTATTTTTCCGTAATATTTTTCAAAGATCTCAGAAGCCTCAGCAAAGTTAAGGTTATAGCCTGTAAATGCTTTACCGTATGGTTTAAGCCGGCTTAAGGCTCTGGTTAGTATCTCTTTATCCTGTTCCAGTCCGATTACTTTTTTAACTCCTTTTTCCAGGAAAAAGGCACTGTAACCACCTTCGCCAACTGTGGCATCCAGTATTAAATTATCGGTTGGTTTAAAAATTTCCTTATAAATTTTATTCAGCAGTACAGGAGTATGTTTTATGTCCATTTCCTTAAAGTTAATCGGGAAGAATATCAGTGCTTTTATTAAGAATACAGGTAGCCTGTTCAGGTGCTTTGCCGCTGGCTCCCCAGGCAGCAAAAGCAGTATCTATGCCTGCACCAGTACCGCATTTTATGTCGAAATTAGAGTCTCCGATAAAAACACTTTGCCCGGGGTCTGCTTTTAACCGGGAAAGGGTATAAAGAACCGGCTCCGGATTTGGCTTGTGTTTTTCAGTATTCTCCGGTGTAACCAAAAGTTTGAAAAAGGAGCGAATACCGAGTTTTTCTGTATAAATAGTAGTGGTTTTAATTTTACGTGAAGTTACCACAGCCATGGTTTTATTCAGTTGCTGCAGTTTTTCTAATGTCTGCCTGATGCCGGGATAAAGATAGACATGATCCTGCCATATTTTAAGCTGATAGTTCATGTGGTACTCTTTTAGTTTCTGGTAATCAATTCCGGGCTTGTCTTTTAAATATATCTCAAACTGTTTCTGCAGAGGCAAACCTACATGGCTTTTAATCTCTTCCGGGTCTATTTTTATGTTGCCTGCATACTGCAGCGAGTGCCGGAAACATTCGAGGATCATATCAATAGTACTTATGAGCGTACCGTCCAGATCAAAAAGATAATAGTTATATTCTTTCATAAACGTATAGCCAATCCTTTATTTTTAAGTTCTTTTTTGGCAGAGGGTATGCTTATCTCATTAAAATGAAACACAGAAGCGGCCAGGGCAGCGTCCGCATGCGCAGCTGTAAAGGCATCGTAAAAATGAGCAGAAGTACCGGCACCGCCGCTGGCAATAACCGGTATATTAACTGTACTGGTCACAGCAGCAGTAAGCTCCAGGTCATAACCTTTTTTGGTGCCGTCGCAATCCATGGATGTTAAAAGTATCTCGCCGGCTCCCAGTTTTTCTGCCTGCTGCGCCCATTTAACAGCATCAAGGCCGGTGTTGTAACGTCCGCCGCGGGTAAAAACGTTCCAGTTGTTTTTATTTTTTTTAGCGTCAATAGCAACTACTATACATTGGGATCCGAAACGCCTGGCCCCCTCGCTGATAAGAGAGGGGTTGTTAACCGCTGCACTGTTTATAGATATCTTGTCAGCACCCCGTCTTGTAATAATCCGCATGTCTTCTGCAGAACGGATACCCCCGCCTACCGTAAAAGGGATGGTCAAGCTCATGGCTATTTTTTCCACCAGGTCAGCCAGTATATTCCGGTTTTCATGGGTTGCGGTAATATCAAGGAAAACCAGCTCATCAGCCCCGGTCCGGTCATATATAACAGCGTTCTCCACCGGATCTCCGGCGTCAACCAGATTGACAAAATTTATTCCTTTTACAACCCGGCTGTTGTTGATGTCAAGACAGGGGACAATTCTTTTAGTGAGCACTGTTTTCTCCGCTGCCGCTTTTGGAAAGGGTTTTCTGCTGCTTCTGGTAGCGGTTACAGATGTTAATAAAGTTTTTAATAATAAGCATACCTTTGGTATGGGATTTTTCCGGATGGAACTGAAATCCGTAGATATTTTTTTTATGTACAGCAGCGCAAAAGGAGGAAATATAAGAGGTTTGCATGAGTACTGCTTTGCTGTCTACATCTTTGGGGTAATAGGAATGTACAAAATAAAAATAGTCGTGATCAGTTATTCCTCTGGTACAGGGAGTTTGCTGTTTTAAAAGTATGTTGTTCCAGCCCATATGCGGTATTTTATACGGCTTTTGCTGTTCAAAGCGGACCACTTTTCCTTTGATCAGGTTCAGTCCTTCACAGCCGCCGTCTTCAGTCGAGGCAGAGAAGAGCAGCTGAAACCCTACACAGATGCCCAGCAGCGGGATCGCATGATTTTGGCGTAAAAAACTGACAAAACCGCGTTTTTGCAGCGTATGGTAAGCATAGGGGAAGGAGCCGTCGCCAGGCAGTACCAGGCCGGTAACATTATTCTGCAGCCGGCTGATATGATCTATCAGTACGGTATCATTGTGATTGGATTTAAAGGCGTGGTAGGCACTTTTTAGATTACCGGCGCCGTAATCCAGGATATAGATCACAGCATACTCCTGTTCAGTTTAACGGCGGCAGTCCCGGAACCTGGGGTTGTGCTTTTGATGCCGGTGCTTGTTGACGGCTGGTACCGCTTTGCTTTTCTTTTATTTTCAGGATACTGAGCTGCTGTTGTATTTGACGGCCGTACATCTTGGAAGCATTTTCCTCTGCTATTTTTTTTTCCAGACTTTTCAGTGTCTGCCGGGCGCTGCTGAAATCTTGCCTGACTCGGTATATATGTGCCAGTAAAAGCTGTGCCTGGGGATAGTAAAAATTATTTTCATATTTTACATCGAATTTTTCCAGCCAGGTAACAGCTTTTTGGAACTCCCCGATCTCGGTATAACACAGGGCGCATTTATATAAAGCTGCCGGGGAAAGATAAAAGCCGGGTGCTTCCTGAAAAAGACGTTTATATTTGGCTGCGGCATTAGTGTACTGCATGTCCTGACGTTCCATTTCCGCAGACCAGTACCAGGCGCGCTTACCGGCAGTATAACTGAAATTTTTATTAGCCAGCTCTATCAGTTTTTTTTTGTGGCGTTTGAATTTTTCCTCTTCAGCCTGATATTCAGCCAACAGAGCGTCATTTTGCAGATCAAACATCCGGCCTGCAAGTTTTTTTTCTTTTTTTAGGCGCATATTGTGGTAAATATAGTATCCGAGGGCTATAACCAGCAGGGCAGAGATGGTGATAAGTATTTGTTTGCTGTTAGCGCGGATAAAAGCAGCTGTGCTTTTCAAAAAATCTTTATTGTATTCAGCCATAAGAGACTAATTTTAAACTAAATGATAAAAAATTACAAATTTTACAGAGCCGGGAGAATATTAATTTCGGGAAAATTTTGCAAGCTGGAAGAACAGAAAAGCGCTGACCGTCTTGCGTTTGTATTCGTTTTTCTTTTTTTGTCCAAAAGGAACCAGAAAGGCCCCATGCTTGCGGCTTCATCCTGAAACCGATGCAGGGCAGCTTGCGCGGCCTCTGTGTTACGCTGGTATTATAACCGGCTAATAAAACATACTGTAAGCTTAAACTAAAGGTGGAAGTTAGCCTGCGGCAGTATGCAGAATCAAGTCTACCGCGGCTAAAAATCTCAGCGTCCGGCGCATGAAAAATATCCGCTTTTTCGGGGACGTTTGTCGTCCCCTTCCTGGGGACGACTGCACTCCGTTTTCGCCTGTTCAAGCCTCGTGCTTGAACAACGGCTCAAAAGGCCCCATCAAAAGCGGCTATGTTTTCTGCTCCGTCCTTACTGTTTTTTATCCGGCTCTTTGCCTAAAAAGAACCGGGGATGCCACCCTGCACAGGTTGTGCAGCTGCTATTTATAACTAGCTAATAAAACAAGCTGTAACCGAGCACCTGAGGCCGAAGTTGACCAGCGGCAGTATGCAGGAAGCAGTCTACCGTGGCTAAAAATCTCAGCGTCCGGCGCATGAAAAATATCCGCTTTTTCGGGGACGTTTGTCGTCCCCTT
>CAZFAK010000067.1:0-13145 GCA_964517045.1 uncultured Spirochaetia bacterium
ACAGGTTGCGCGGCTGCTATTTATAATCAGCCAAAAAAACATACTATAACCGAGCACTTGAGGCGGAAGTTGACTTACGGCAATATGCAGGAACAGGTATACCGTGGCTTATATTCGTTTTTCTTTGTTTGTGGCGCTGTCTGGTAATTACAAACGGCAATTTTTTATTTCGGTTTCAATAATAGCTGTAGCGCCTGTATGCTCCAGCTTGTCCATAATAACCGGGATCTCTTTTTTAAGTGCCATTACTTTGACCGCCAGCCAGTCTTTTTCTTCCAGACGGGAAACAGTAGGGGATTCAAAACCCGGCGTTATCCGGGCGGCTTGCGGCAGGTCCTTTTCCATGATGTTGTATTCCAGTATACTGTATTTGGCAGCAATAATAATACCCTCCAGCCGTCTTCTGATGCGCAGGAGACGGGGATCACGCGCCATTTTTTTTGTACAGGCCAGCACGCTTTGGTATTCTCCTATCTCACTGAAGATTTCAAGATTGTGCGCTTTTAGACTGTCTCCTGTCTCAACTACATCAACAATACCTTTGGCTCTGCCCAGGGCAGTCATCAGTTCAACCGAACCGTTCATCTCCAGCACAGACACCTTGATTTTTTGCTGCTGAAAAAATTTTTTTGTTATAGCCGGAAAAGAGGTTGCAATCAAACTGTTCTTAAAATAAAAAAGATCTTTTTTTTTCACAGAAGCGTCGCCCGCGATACACAGACGGCATTTGCCGAAATCAAGCGGTAACAAGCAGTGCAGTTTAACGCCGCTTTCCTCTATCAGATCCTCTCCGGTAATTCCCATATCAGCAGCGCCTCCGGCAATAAGCTGGGGAATGTCAGCAGTGCGTACAAATATAAAAATAATATCAGCGTTGGAGCATGTTGCATAAAGAGCCCGTTCGCGCAGTCTGAATTTATAACCGGCTTTCCGCAGCAGACTCAGAGCCGGCTCTTTTAACCGTCCTTTGTTGGGGACAGCAAAGCGTAAAGTATTTGGAGAGGTCATTTTTTTTGTTTCCGTGACGCTTTTTCAGTATGACCGCTTGTGCCGAAACGTTTTTCCAGTTCAACCGTAATCTGTTCCAGTTTTATATCCTTATAGGAGGCAAGCACTAATGTATGATAAAATAGATCAGCCAGTTCGTGAACAAGATGGTCTGTATCTGAGTCGGCTGCAGCGAGGCATACCTCTTCCGCCTCCTCGGTTATTTTTTTATTTATCCCGTAAATGCCCTTATGGTATAAAGCGGCAGTATAAGAGGATGAAGGGCTGCTCTGTTTACGTTTTTCCAGAATGATCATTAGTTTTTTAAATATGGATTCCGGCATAGATTACACCTTGACTTCTGCCCGGGAAGTACTGCTCTCGTAGACTTCTACTGCGCTTACCCGTGCGTTTTTGTTTTCCAATAA
This sequence comes from uncultured Spirochaetia bacterium, assembly GCA_964517045.1. Classification (GTDB taxonomy): domain Bacteria; phylum Spirochaetota; class UBA12135; order COTS27; family CAZFAK01; genus CAZFAK01. The sequence continues at coordinate 1,416 of CAZFAK010000067.1, forward strand.
TTTAGTACCCTCATTTAAAAACAAACTGGCTAAAATCTCAGAGGTAGGCGCTTTTTCCAGCACTGTAATTTTTTGTTTTTCCAGGGTAAGGGGTTTTATGAGAGGATCTCCCTGCTGCAGTAATACTGCATGGTCAAAATGCTGTTTAAGATAGTCTTTAAACGGTTTTAACTCGCCGAAATCAATAACCATCCCGTTGGCATCAAGTTGGTCTGCCTGTAAACTGAGTTTAACTTTATAGGTATGGCCATGCAGAGAACGGCATTTGCGGGTAAAACTTTCCAGCAGCCGGTGGGCTGCGTCAAAGTAAAAAGTTTTTGTTATGGAATATTTCACTTGCCTCGTTCTCCCTGCCACAAAAGTACCTGCAATCTGGGCGAATAATTGTAACCTGATTTTAATATTTCCTCTACCAGTTCCGGCAGCTGCTGCGCAGCCGGTGTAATGCCCTGTACTGTTAAATAAACAAAAAGCGGGTCCAGTTTATATTTTTTTACAATATGATTTACCTCTGCGATATCGCTGCTGCCTTCTACTACAAATTTAAAAATAACATCCGGATAAGTTTTCCAGTAGTCAAGCCTGGCAAAATCATAGGCAAAACCCGCATTAGCCAGTTTGGGAGAGATAATCCAGTTTAACCGGCGGCAGCGATCAATATCCATAGCTTCTCTGCTTATAAAAGTACCGTCCGGCAGCCGCATATCTATGCTTTTATCCGGTTGTATGGTGCCATTGGTTTCCACCTGGTAATCTTTTCCCGGTATTACAAGTTTATCCAGCCGGTATAAACAGGGTTCCCCGCCGGTTAAGACTATATGCTGGTGACTGCTGTTTTTAATTTTGGCAATAATCTGTTCAGCCGCCAGGGCTTGGAGAGCTTCAGGGTCTGCCGCTTCCCGGGCATAAGCAGTATCGCACCAGCGGCAGCGCAAATTACAGAATAAAAATCTGACAAAATAGGCGCGCAACCCGGGAGTTTTACCCTCTCCCTGCATAGAGGCAAAGTATTCGGATATGTAGTATTCTTCAGCCATTTTTTTGGTACTCAGCAAAAGCCTGCCGGCGCAGGCGGCAGGCCGGACAATTGCCGCAGCCTTGACCCCATTGGTGTTTAGTGTGATCACCGTTGTAGCACGACATTGTCATGTTAATCATTTCAGTGAGATAATTATAGCGGGCAGCGGTTTTAAAAACAGCTGCTTTATTCAGCCACATTAAAGGGGCATGGATAATTACCTCCCGGTCCAGACCCAGGCCAAGTTCAATACTTTTAGCTTTAATAAAATTATCGCGGCAGTCAGGGTAACCGGAATAATCGCTTTGGCATACACCGGTTACCAGATGAAGGGGCTGGTCAGTGGTTTTAAAAGCGTAAGTGGCAGCTATGGTAAGCAGAATGCCATTACGTCCGGGAACAAAACTGGCTGGCAGCCCCCGGGCATGTTTGTGTCTGGCTGCATCATCAACCGGGTTATCTTTATCCAGCAGAGCAGAGACTGCTATGGAATTAAAAATACCGCTTATATCAAAGGTTTTATAATCTATTTTATATTTTTCAGCTATGCGTACAGCGTGTTCAATTTCCACCTGATGCCTCTGGCCGTAGTTAATAATAACAGCGCTGATTTTACTAAAACGGGACATGGCCCACATCAGGGAAGCAAAAGAATCCTGGCCGCCGGAAAGCAGAACAAAAGCCTGGTCGGCAATTTTACCCTCAGGAGCTTGATCCGGCATCAGTTTTTTCTCCATGTTCGGCAGTAACAGTAGTGTGTATATTTCCGCGGACATTAAAATCTGCAAAAATTTTCATATAACCCGGCTGCAGCAGTTTAACCAGATCATTTAGAATTATGTTGGCGGCATCTTCATGGTAGATGTTTTTATTGCGGAAGCCATTAATATATAATTTCAGGCTTTTAAGCTCAACGCAGTATTTTAAAGGTTGGTAAGTGATATGAATAGTAGCAAAATCAGGAAAACCGGTAACCGGACAGAGACATGTAAACTCCGGTATGGTAAAATTGATTGTATAGGGCTGTTGGGGGTAACGGTTTTTAAACCGCTGCAGTTTGTTTTTCCGGATCATTCTGGTACCCTTACGTTCAGCCATTTTTTAACCTGTATTTTAATAATAATTGTAATATAAGTGAAACTTTAAAGCAATTATGATAAATAGCCGTCATATTGTTCTTTTTTATTTGCCCAAAGGGAACCAGGAAAGTGCTACCCTGCTTGTGTATTTCTGTTAAGTCTGAAAGCATTGACCGGAGCACCGGCCGGCTTTGGCTTTAATCATATTGTGTAACCCGGCACTTGAGGCGGAAGTTGACTTACGGCAATATGCAGGAACCAGTCTACCGTGGCTAAAAATTTCAGCGTCCGGCGCATAAAAAATAGCCGCTTTTTCGGGGACGCTGGCGTTTGCCTTCCCGGCAAACGCTGCACTCCGTTTTCACCTGTTCAAGCGTCCTGTTTGAACAACGGCTCAAAAGGCCCTATTAAAAGCGGCTATTTTTTATGCTCCGTCTTTACTGTTTTTTACCCGGCTGTTTGCCTAAAAAGAACCGGGGAGGGCACTGTGCATGCGGTTTCATCTTAAAGCCAAAACGCTGCTCAGAGCACCGGCACCCGCTTTTTCAGGGACGCTTGCGTCTGACCTCCTGTCAGCCGCAGCGCTCGGTATGCACCGGGAAAATATATCCTATATTTTCCTCGGTACATAACGCCCTTCAAAAGCGGATACCGGTGCTCTGGTCAACTATTACTCGCACTGGAACTGAAAATTACACCCAAATAGCTACCATTTTTAAATTAAAACGCCCTTTCTCAGGGTTTCCCCTATTTTTAGCTATTTATTATTTAATTCAGTTATAGGTGTGTATTAAGCATAAAAAAATAATTGCAATCGATTATAGTATATGTTAAAATTATTTTTGATAGAAATTTTTTAAATTATTTAAATATAATCCAACTTATCAGGTTACTTAAAAGTTAAATAGGCTAAAATAATTTATAAATTAATACAGATTTTAATAAAGGAGTAGTCTATGTTTCCTGAAGATGAAGACGAATTTCAAGAAAGGGAAAATGACAGTAAAAATAATGAACCTGAAATAAACCAATCTGATAATAATTCAACTTTTAACTACATTGCTCAGCAAGATAAAAAAAAATCAGCAGAAAACTTTTCTTCCCTGAAAACGGATGTTAGTGGAATAAAACCAAAATCCTTAAAGCAAAAATTAAATCTAAATAAAATAAAACAAACATTAATCAAAAGGAAAAAGAAAATTCTCGGTGCTTTGGCTTTGCTGTTGTTGTTAGTAGGAATTGGGAGTGGTATAAAACTAATTTTTTTTGGCGATAATCCGGCTGATAAAAAACATCCATATACTGTGCGGGTAGCCAGATACAGAGACTTGGCTGAAGCTCTCTACAGTAAGAATGAACTTAATGATGCCGGATATAATGCATATATAGAATCTAAGTTTACCGGTACTAGCGGACTTTGGCACGATTTACAGACCGGAGCCTTTACTTCACTGGAGGAAGCTAAAAATCATAAATCTGTACTTGCTAAATCAGGATTGGATTCTACCGTTATTCTCAACTATAATAAATACCAGAATAAACTTGACCTTCCCCCAAAAACAGAGAAAGAGCAAAACTCTCCTAAACGCAAGACTCCCGATATGTCTCAGGCAGTTGTTGAAACTATTGGTTATTTTCCGGTTGATAAAAAGTATAGGGTTGTTTCTTTAAGGTTACAGGAAGTGCAAAAACTTTCTAAATTTAAAACAGCATATAAAGTACTATTTGCTAATATATATAGATCTTTTCCCTCAACAGTTACTTTAAATGAGTTAGAGAATATTAGTAAAGTAATTGCTATGGCTAAATATCGAGAAAAGTTATATGGTTATCAGTTAACGCTTACTATATGCAAATCAGATGTCAAAAGATTAGAATGGCTAAAAAAAAGATATCGGAAAGTCTATGAAGGTTTAAAATCATATTACGGAGATGTAATTGTTGAAAAAAAAAAATACAAATCAGATATGGGTGAAATTACTGGAGCTTTTTTTATATCCGGCAAAAAAGCAAAAAAGAAACGTGTAGAATTTATAGGAGTTTACCGGGATAATCCTTACCTCGTGTTTGTAAAGGCGGATGATGTACCTGTTAAAGCAGCTGAAAAATTAATCGAACAGGATGCTGATGGGAAGGGTCTTTTATATTATCCGGAAGTTAGAAACACTCTCCTTTCTTTGCCGGCTAGAAATAATAATTTAAATGAAAAGGAATTTTTAGGATTTAAACTGGAAAGAGTCGGTTATTCTTATGTCAGAGAAAAAGACAATGCAAAATGGGCTAAGAGAATGGTTGGGTATTGGGAGGCTATTGCATACATGGAAAGAAACAGTAAACTTTGGTCTATGTCTTTATTTAACCTTGAATCCAAATCATCAAGTAAAGACGTTTATCATCTTTTTTCATTACCAAAAGCAAAGAGTGTAGACAATAAATATATGAAATATTACCTTAGGTTAAAAGGTATAGAAATAAAAAGAACACAGGTAAGAGGTAACCGGGGGTGGTTTTTAAATAATATGAGAGTAGATGGAACTATGGAAATAAGTTTTAAATACGGTCAGTATATTATAGCAATTGACAGTTTTTTTACGGGTTATAACTTTTTGGATGAAAAAGCTCTAAAAAAAATCGCTAATGAATTACAAATATAATTTAACTGAAGTTTTATTTATTAAAATATATTTTTTAGAACCGGCATTGGTAGCTAATCGTAAAATATATATTGGCACTGATAAATAAACTTTATAAAGCATAGTTCTGTTTTAAACCGGTTTTATTCCGGTTTATCTGGAAAGCTGTAAAATACCCCAGTTCTCTGGTGATTTTAAAACAGCATTGCCGGCTGCTTTGCTTATGAGCCAGTATAACTCTTTTCCCTCTTTGGTGCTTATATTAATATTAATACCATATTCACTGCCGGCTTCCAGGTCAATTCTATACAGAGCTGATTCGGGAATAAAAACTTCAATACTGTAAGCCAGGCCGTTAAAAGTATAGGCAACCTCTGCCTTGTCAACATCAGGCTGGTTGGCGCGCAGGCTGTCTCCGGGCATATGCCATCTGCCGATACGGGCTGTTTGCTTTTTGCCGGTCCGGTTTCCATCCGGTAATGTAATCCAGAACTGATGGGTGCTTTTATTCGCTTTTGGTGACCGGCTGAGTGTAGAGTCTATAAACAGCTCAACCGCATCACCGCTCCAGAAGGTCTGATGACTGGCCTGGATTTTGCTGTCCTCCACCCGGAAAGCAAAATAAAGTCCGTCTTTATCCCAGGCTGTATAAATCTCCCCCTGCAGGTTCAGCTGGCTGAGTACCATATCCGGGGGCAGCCTGTAACGTTTATCCCAGTCAGAGAGCGAACCGTTAATAACCGGTTTGGAATTCAATTTACGGGTTTTCAGAATTCCCAGCTGTACTTTTTTTGCTATACGGATGTTTTTCTTTTTATTTTCCATTAGAAGCGTAATATTGCTGTATACAGTCTCCGGGCCGCCGCCTGTCTGCTTAAAACGGAATTTCAGGTTTGTTTTTAGATCAGTAGTAAAATTTAGCTCTGCCTGCGGCGGTGTAACGGTCAGGGAAGGCGGTGTCTGGATTTTTACCACGGTCTTTACCGGCTGTTTACCAATATATTTTATACTGGTTTGAAGCTCGGGATTGTTTTTCATTTTTCCGCGCAAGGGCTCTATCTCTACAGTAAAGGGCTTAATGATTCTGATTTTACGGCGGTATATTTTCTCTCTGCCGTTGGCAGCTGTAACAGTGATGTTCCAGTTATGGAGCTTTTTCCGGGAGGCATTATAGGGTATCTTAAGCTTAACGGTTTTACTGCTTCCCGGACTATAGGAAAAAGAAGCCGGTTCCGCCCGGAAACCGTTTGGCACACTGATTTTTACCTTGCCGCTGCCCGCACCGCCGGCATTAACAGCAGCTGCTTTTATGGAAAAAGTTTTATTCGCCCCTGCCACACACGGCCAGGTTCTCAAAGCAGTATCCCGCACATTAGCAGTAGCCAAAACCCGGTCCGGCCATTTTAAGGAAGTAATATAAAGGGGGGCATTGCCCACACGTATTTTATTTTCAGTATTGGTTGTAATATTACCCCACATATCACTGTAAACAACTGCAGTTTGCGGCCGGATAAGCAGTTCTTCATAATGCCCGCTGTCAGCACTGTCGGCCCAGACAATCATCAGCGGCTGTTTATCCCGGGTTTCAAAAACTTTGGCGTAAACCGCGTTAGGAAAAACAAGATCACCGGTATATTGTGCCCCGCTAAGCTGGTTTATCAGCACATTAAGTGCTCCGGCGCTGGGTCTGGGAAAAAAATCAATATCATAGATACCCATTGCGCCGAAATGATGGTCAGCTTTACGCAGCCAGCGGTTATCGCCCCAGAAATACCAGTATACTTTATCTATTCCTTCACTTACAGCCCATATCCAGTTGCGGACCAGATAGCAGGCCTGAAAATATTTACCTACTTTCCAGCCGAAACCTTTGTCATCGCTCCAGCCTACTTCTGTTAAAAATACTTTTTTGGCCGGGAAATAGCGGTTGCGGAAATTGTTCATCTGGCGGTAGCGGTCTATCAGGCGTAAAGGCTCTTTAGTGATGCCTCCGGTATAGATGGCGGATTCCTTTTCCGGATTGGCAGCTTCGGGTGACCTGTCTTTATAATAGGTATGACCGTTTACAATATCAACACCCTGCAGATAACCGCGTTCCTTCAGGAGTTTGAAATAAGGCGCTGCAAAACCGGCCATACCGCAGGTAGTTACTTTTATATCAGGATTACCTTGCCGTGCCCCCTTGCTAAAGGCCTGTTGTACCTTGTTAAATGTATCAGGAAACTTATCTTCGCCACCCCACCATTTCTCCGCTTCCAGATTAGGTTCATTATAGGGCTCTGCCATAGTTAAGTTATCCTTAAAACGGGCTGTAAAACGGCTTATCATCTCTGCGTACAGTTCATAATTTGCCGGCGGTCCTTTGGTAACATCCCCGCCGTAACTTTTATCATATTTACAGTTCCACTCCGGCTGTCCGGTGATAACAGCCAGATCCATAACTCCGGCCCGGGTCAGACTTTGTATATGGTTTGCATGGTTGTACATGCCGCCGCCGCCGTTAAAATAATAAGCATCATCTTTACTCTCCCCGGTCCAGGAGTAGGGAAAATAGTGATAAGTACGGGTATGCTTGATGCCGATCCGGGCCAGCTGCTCATACATGGGCTCATGTCCCTGTACACATACACCAAAAGGTGAGCCGGGTTTAAGTCCCTGTACTTTGTTGCCCGGTGATATAACAAAATGAAACTGGTGTTCATACAAAATCCGGCCCCGGTCTTTTAACTGTACCAGGCCGCTGTAGCCGTTGCAGGAAAGCCCGGGGACCGAAAAAATTATATTGCGGTAACCGCGTAAGTTTTCAAGCCGTATTTCCTTGGCGTAGGCAGTCTTGCCCGGCGCGTTTTTTAGCACAAAAGCAAGATTAACCTGCTGGGCAAAAGGCGCCCAGGAAAAAATTTTGGTAAAAAAACGGGTCCTCTCAGCAGGAGTCATAATACCTGTGGCATCTTCAAAGTTAACTACCGCACTGAAAGCCTGGCTTTTAAGATCCTGAATATCTGATCGCACCAGCAGGTCATCAGCCAGAAAATAATCATTACTGTTAAAACTCTGGTCAGCCCAGTTATGGATCTGAAAACCCTGAAAAGCCAGGGGATAGTTTAAGGGTTTACCTTTACTGTCAACCGCGGGGATCGGGCCTTCAACCTGCCGCCAGCCTGTAAAATCAATATTGCCGAATTTTACCGCACAGGTTGCTCCCTTGCGGTCAATAAACAGAGCTATAACTTCATGCCGGCGGCCGTTGCCCCGGAGCATAACACTTGCATGCCGGGCCCGGCCCGGTATCAGTACGGGCCGGATAAGGTTTACCATTAATTGGCACATGGCAGCTTTGTTAAAATAATAATGTATTTTTATACTGCTGCCCTGTTTCTGCGGTCCGGGTGTAAGATTGGTTGCGGATATCTCTACATCACTGAAGCGGCCCCAGTCGCCGATATGCCAGTATCCTTTGACAAAACTGAAATCTTCTACTTTTACAGTTACAGCTTCCCCTGAGAGAAACAGAGGGGAAAAGAGTAACGTTATAAAAACCGGTAGTATATATTTTCTGTACATGCGCCCCCCTAAAACTTTATATTTATATATCCCATAAGGTATTTATAACTGTCGCCAAAAGTATTAAGAAAATAGTTCTCATCTATCTCGGCATCACTGCTTAATTCCCGGTTCTGAACCTTTTTAAATACCAGCGTAAGATGAATATCATCCAGTAAGTAATAATTTATCTGGCCCAGATAGATCATGTTGTCGTAAAAACGGTTTTGGGAACGAAATTTGTTATCCTGTTTGTAGCCGTATTCACTGTGACCCACAGCTGCCAGTAAATACAATCTGGGTGAAGGCTTCACCTTTAAAGCAGCTTCCCCGGACAGATAGGTTTTGGCATCCATATTAACAGTAGTTAAGTCCTCTCTGCTGTCATAGTCGGTATAATACTGGCCGGCCAGGGACAGACCTATTTTCCATATATTAAAATCAAGATGAAAACGGTGCCGGAAATAGCTGTGCCGGATATCACTGGCCCGTGCTCCGATATCCGCTACATAAACTGCATTAAACCATTTATAATTCAGGGCGCTTTCCAGAAAAATACCGTTAAGATCCTTCCAGTAATAGAGGCTGTCGCGTGCTTCCTGTTCACAGAAGAGAAGGTAACGTCCTCCTTCCATATTATAATTTTTAAAAAAGAGCGGGGCAAAGTTATACGTTATACCTTTTAAAGGGTTATGCGGGCCGCCCATAAAACCGGGGGCTATATAGCGGTACTGCAGTCTCTCACTCAGACTGAGTCCCCCGGAGATGAGCAAAGTGGTTTTAAAATCCACATAACCGCCTATACCGCTGCTGTTTTCCGCCGCACTGTTGCTTGTTTTACCCTCATAAATTAAGGTACGCAGGGGGTATTCCGTAGCCGGATTTACCTTTCCATACCAGTTCTGCTCAGAATAAGTCACCGCACCTTCCAGATCAAAATTCAAACCATATACCCGGGAGCTGCCGGAACCTGCGCTCCGGGATGACCTGGCTGATGCTTCATCCTCCTTTTTATTCCGGTCCGTGTCCCGGGAGAATATATTGGTATAATTACGGTCAGTACTGTGCCAGCTGAATTCAAAAGTGCCGATTTTAGCCTCCTGGTAGGTCTGGGAATTAAAAAGTTTATCAGGGTTTTGTTTGATCATCTTGCCTTTGCGGTTTTGGTATAAAAAAGAAGCAGCTACAGCCAGCCGCAGAGAGGGAATACGACCGTGCACATACCCCAGCAGTCCGTATCCGTCTCCTTCATATTTCAGGTAGTTAAAGTGATAATAAGCTCCGGGCCGGATATCGCCAATAAGCTGGATCCCGGTTGCGTTCCAGAGGCTGCGGAAAACCAGTTTGTGATAGTTCAGGCGGAAAGTGCCCAGGTTTACCTCTCTCAGCAAAGGGTTTAAATCCAGCAGTTTTAAACCCACATGTCCGCTTTTAAGTATCTGGTCTATCTGCCACTCCCACTGCTTGGTGGAGTAATAGGTGAACTCTTCCCTTTCAAAATAGAGCCACTGCCAGTCAGGAGGATTGTAAGCCGTAATAGGGGCCTCACCCAGTTTCAGATCAGCAGTTAATATATATTTTTTCTTTTCATAAGCAAAACCCAGAGTGCCCCGGTTACGCATATGCGTGGGGGAAGCAGAGCCGGAACGGGCGGAAAACTGGACACTGGCACTGCCCGAGATATTTACTTTACTTTTACCGCTGTCCAGCGCGCTGCTTTTTCCGCCATAGGTAATCTCATCAATAAAAATATAATCATTTTTCGGTAAAACCGCACTGTTAGGGCCCTTGACTGTTTTTCCCATAGTGACATTGTTAGGGTCATCCCTTAAACCGGCTTTTAAATCATCACTATCATGAATATTGCCCATGGAAACAGAAATATTCATAGTAACTATATTTTTTTTATTCAGCAAAGTATCAGCCAGCGGCACAACTATTTCGTGCCAGCCGGTACTGTTAAGTATAAAAGCATCTTTATGTTCCAGTTTAACACCGGCACCATCTTCCAGGCTAATGTTTAACAGTCCGCCGCTGCCGTTAGCTTTAACTGCCAGGCTGACTGATTTGGCTCGGCTCAGATCAAGCGGTTTACGGAATGCACAGCTTGCTGACAGCCAGTTTTGATAAACATCGCGGCTGCGGTGGTACTGGATATAGAGAGATTTTTTACCGGCATAACTCTCATTGGTGGTTAAATAGTAACGGCAGTGGGAACCTGCTCCGGCGCCGATCCACCACCTGCTTAGTTTGTTTTTTTCAAAGCCTTCTATCCGGGCCCGGGAAGGGTTCACGGAAGGCTGGTTGGAAAAAAGCGTCTGCGCGGCAGGCCTGTATCCCAGCTCCTGATTGTTGTCCAGTATCTGCACACCGCTCATGGAAGTGTCAATCTCTTTATTGGTAATGTTTTGTTGGTTCCGCCTTGCAGCAGTATAAAAATGCTGGAAAAACTGCTTCCGTTTGGTCAGCTGTTTTTTATCAAGTTTACTTGCGGCTTTGATATCAGCCTTAAGCGTCTGCCATGCTTCGCGGCTGATATTGTTTTTTAATACCTGTTCGTATTTTTTTATGTGCAGATAGATATTTTTTAATTTTTTTTCGGCCTGTTCAGGGCTGATCTGGTTACTGCCAAGACGTATAATAATTTTATCTGCTTCCAGATAGTAATCATACAGATCATCTTTTATTTCCCCTATCGAAGTTGAGCCGTACATAGCTGCCATCTCATCCAGTTCATCACTGTATAGTCCGGCACAAAGCAAATAAACTAAAATAAGTAAAATGTTAATATAATAAAATATTTTTAAGTGTTTCATAATTAAAACCTGCCCGAGATTGAGGTAGCCAGGGTGCCGGCGCTAAGCTGTCCCATTTTAACTGCATAAACTATATCAAAATGAAAATATTTACCGGTTACCAGCCCTATGCCCAGACTGTGGGTGTTTTTATGCAGTACATAATAATCCGCTTCCTCCTGGTCATTGTCATAGGTATAAGCAGTCCGCGGATTATAATAATCCGGAAAAAAGGTAAAACCGTAACGCAGACGCATGAAGCGGTATTTGCCTTCTGCTCCGGCAGCTATACTGTTCAAGCCGAAACCGTTTTTGATAAAAAGCGAAATCCCGGCAGCGAGATATTTACTGTCATAACCGCAGCCTGCCCTGAACTCCAGGGGGATGCGGCTGGAGGCGTTTCCGTCATTACGGCGGTAATCCAGTGCCCGGGCAAAGAGATTTTTCAGTACAACAGCAGCACTGATCTTGCCTTTAAACAGCGGTATGTTTTTATAAGAGAGATAACTGCCTATATCAGCTGTAAAATTTTTAATTTCCATACTGTCTGTTTCCCCTGGTTTGCCCAGCCGTAAGCGGAGATAATTAAGATTATAACCAAGGCCGGCAACAAGATAATCACTGGCGGTCAGGCGGATGGGACGGCTGTAACTGTTGTGCAG
>CAZFAK010000068.1:0-2463 GCA_964517045.1 uncultured Spirochaetia bacterium
TGCAGCAGCCACCTCATCCTTGTCTTCTGCTGCCTCATCTGTAACGGTTTCCGTTTCAAGTATCTCATCCGCCTTGTCAATGTCTTCAGCGGTATCTGTTTCCTCGGCAAGTTCAGCCGCTTCAAGTTCAGTTACCCTGCGTAGTCCGTTTAATACTGTTGAAGCGGAAAGTTATGCGCAGATGAACGGTGTACAGCTGGAAAACAGCGGCACGACAGTGGGGTACATTGATGATACAGACTGGCTCTGTTATGCAGCTTTTGATTTCAGCAGCGGTGCTGAGGCGATTGTGTTTAAAGCAGCCAAAGGGGATGGTAACAGCGGCTTCATAGAATTGCGGCTGGACAGTATCTCCGGTACCCTGGTTGGTACCTTCAGTCCGGACAGTACCGGGGACTGGACTGTTTTTACAGAACAGAGTTTGAATATTTCAACGGTCAGCGGTGTACATGATCTCTACCTGGTAGCGGCTAATCCGGCTGCCGGCGGTGTCTGCAATCTGGACTGGTTTTATTTTTCTTCCAGTAACCTTTCTCCGTATACGCTGCCTCCGGTTTACGGTACATTGCCGGCCGGTGCCTGGCAGTTTGTAGTGACCGGTGACGGGCGCGGCGGGAACGGTGCTTATACCGCACCCGGGGATGAGGTGGACTCCCAGACTGTGGCGATTCAGGAGCCGATCCGGGAAGCAATTCTGGCAATGGACCCCTTACCCAAAGCTTTGGTGTTTACCGGGGATATGATCAACAGCGCCAGTCAGACCTATCTCCAGTCCTGGAAAAACCGCTTTCATGATCCTCTGGAAAATGCCGGAATCGATGTGCTGCCGGTCCACGGCAACCATGAAGGATCAGACAGCTATTTTATCAATGTTTTCGGTTCAACGATCCCGGATAACGGGCCGGCCGGGAAAACTGATCTGGTTTACAGGGTAGATATCAGCAATGCTTCATTTCTGGTGCTTGATGAATACGGGGACGGGGTACCGGTTTCCAGTGACGGTATAAACTGGCTTAATACCCAGTTTGCCGATCCCTCTTTAAAACGGCACCGGTTTATCGCCGCTCATGCGCCCTTATGGCGGGTCGGAGGGCATAATCCCTTGTACGGCTGGGGAGACAGCAGCAGCCGTGATAGTGTGATCGATACCTTTACGGCCAACGGGGTCAGTGCCTGGTTTAACGGTCACGATCATGCTTACCGCGCTACCTCAAAACCGTCCGGCAGTGAAATGTTTCACATGTTTCTGGTGGGTACGGCCGGTGCCCCCCTTTATACTCCTACCTCGGATATGAGTGATGAGGTGATTCTGGATACCTATACCGGCTACGGTTACGCGGTTTTTACGGTTGCCGGTGATAATGTGACTGTAGATTTTTTTGAAACAGATCATCACGGGTATTTGGGAAAAAGGCCGACCCAGGTTAATTTCAGTGCAATTTACTAAGGAGATAATAATGAAAAATATAATAAATATCGGGATTTTTACTGCTTTAACTTTGTTTATGGTCCAATGTGCTGACAAAGAGCGTGGTCTTTATTCTGCACAGCAGTCCAGCAGTAGTGCAGTTTCAATATCTTCATCTGTTTCAAGTTCTGTATCGACTGCTTCATCAGTATCTGTTATAACATCCAGCTCTGCTGTTACTTCATTATCTTCCAGTACCGGAACGGTCAGTTCTTCATCTGGCGGTACGCGTAATGCTTTCAGTCAGATAGAGGCGGAAGATGCTGATGATACTCATCCCAATATTGATGTCAGAAGTGACCATATCGGTTTTTTTGATCAGGACCGTTGGCTCAGATTCAATAATGTAGATTTCGGCAGCGGTATATCTTCGGTTATATTTAAAATAGCGACCGGTATGCCCGGCGGGGTGATCGATATACGGCTTGACAGTGTCAGCGGCACCTCTTTAGGCACCCATACTGTTACAGATACCGGCGGGTTCGGGTTGATCAATGCGGAGGAACAATACGCACCTTTAAACAGTGTGAGCGGGGTTCATGATATCTGGCTTTACGCTGCTTCCGGTAACGGGGTAGGGGATCTGGACTGGATAAAATTTTCCACCAATACCCTGCCTGCTGCCCCCTCCGCGCTCAGTTTCACGGCTGTCGGAGACAATACTATCACCCTTAACTGGCAGGATAATGCATCTAATGAAGATGGCTTTAATATTTACTGGTCAACTATTGATACCCGGCCGGGCAGTGCTCAGGCCCAGGCAGGGGCAGGAGTCAACTCATGGATTGTCAGCGGTTTGACGGCAGGGACTACCTATCACTTCTGGGTTGAAGCGGAAAATTCATTCGGCAGTTCAACCGCCGTAGCCGGCAGTCAGGCAACCACCGGTACGGCCCCGGCAGCAAGTAACTTTGTCATAGTCCTGATTCCCGACACCCAGCAGTATGTATCAGAGAGTACCTGGTATAGCGGGCCGAGTTATCCGCCGCAGCAGG
>CAZFAK010000068.1:2473-12964 GCA_964517045.1 uncultured Spirochaetia bacterium
TATACTTCCCAGATGCAGTGGTGTGTTGATAATCAAAACAGCCTTAACATTGCTTTTGTTTCCCATATGGGCGATGTAGTTGATTATGAAGATAATACGGCTGACTGGGTTTTCGCCAGTAATGTTCAGGCGCTGATTGATAATGCGGATATTCCCAACGGCATTACGGTTGGCAATCATGATAATCACAGTGCAGTTTACAGCGGCACGCATAATTATTATCTTGATTATTTTAACCACAGCCGCTACTCAGGTTTCAGCTGGTACGGCGGCAGCTACCTCAACGACTACCAGAATAATTATCAGCTGTTTTCAGCAGGAGGAATGGAATTCATCGTAATTCATCTTCAGTGGGGGATCAAGGATAACAGCGCGGCCATGTCCTGGGCCTCAGGACTGCTCAGTACGTATTCTACGCGCAGGGCGATTGTGGTCACGCATGGTATCCTGGAAACAGACGGCACTGCGGTTTGGGATAATGTGGCCAAACAGCATGATAATGTATTTATGTACCTTGGCGGTCATACATGCGGTGGTGTCTGGAGGGACACACCGCTAAATAATTATGGTAACCCGGTACAGAAACTGAAAATTGATTATCAGTGTGAGCCTTACGGGGGGAACGGGAAACTTGGATACTTTACCTTCAAGCCTAATCTGGATGAGGTTGATTTCACAGTTTATTCAACATGGACCGATACTTATCATACAGCTGATGATTTCAGTTTCAGTTTTCAGATGCCTTGATCCAGAAGTAGATCAAATGTCTGTTTACTATTGACCTGTAAGCTGTGAAGTTTCTGAAGGTGTCCGGGCATACTCTTTTTTAAAACATCTGAAAAAATAGGAGTAGTTTTGAAAACCGGTCTTGATCGCGGCCATTTGCGGTGATATTTTTTTATAACGTAACAAAATATAAGCCTCACGTAGCCGGCGCTGCAGAATGTACTCATTGGGGCTCAGACCCAGGTATTTTTTAAAGTTTTTCCGGAAATGGGATTCGCTCAGTCCGCTGATTCGGGCGAGATCCTTACTCTGTATTTTTCGCGAAAGATTTTGATTGATAAAATCCTGGGTACGGGCCAGGGTTTCACTGAAAGTATTGCGTCCCTGAGCAGTATCTTTTAAAAATGATTTAAATTGATTGCTTATAAGCAGGATAAGCTGCATGGACTTGATTTTGGCCAGGTCGCGCTCAAGGGTCGGGCCGGCGTAATACATATCATGAATTGTATTTACCAGTTCAGCCACGTCCCGGTTTTGAAATATGTTTTTAAAAGTAGGGCCGGTCAAAGTGTATAAATTAAAATAGGATGGTTTCTGCAGTAATCCGGAAATACTTTCCATGAGGTGTCCGCTTAAAAACACAAAGATAAATTCCGCTCCGGTCTTGGAAACAGCTTTCGCGCGGTGGGCTTCAGTACTGTTGATCAGAAAAAGATCATTCTTTTTGAAATTATATTTTTTATTTTCAATATAAAATATACCTTTACCCCTTATTACAAGACCTAACTCAAGGCAGTTGTGGATATGGAGTTTCTCCATAGCTGCCGGGACAGTATATTTAAATATCTTGAACGGTTCGTTAGCTGCGAAATCTTCCTGATCCATATCTTTAATCAATTATAGTTTGCTGCAGATAATTTACCATGTAATTGAAAACAGTAGTGGTTATTTTAAGAAAATAAAAACCGCTGCCAAGCGCAGATAAGTCAGTAAATCAGCTGCCGGGTCTTCATTTGTCAGCCAGCTGCCCTGAACATCGTATAAGGTCAGACTGTCGCTGTAGGAACCGTCCGCAGAACCTCCCTTTACCGTAACCTCAATTATTTTAAGGTCTCCGACCGTACCGTATCCGTAATCACTGGCAGCTGTAAGCCGCAGCGGTCTATCTCATGGCAAAATAGAATTCAGATAAAGGGGAATATCAGCCAAAGGATGGAGTTTAGTAAAAAGATTGATTATTTTATCGGAAAAATTATCCACTGGTTAAATTGAAATTTTCAGCCGGCAGCTTCTGAAAGCTCCGGCAGAGGATTACCGTATATTTTTTCTGAAACTTTACTGAAAGCATTATACATACTGATTTTGGCAGGTTTACTGGCACCAATTGCTTCTCCTTCCCCGTAATCCGAGAAAACAAAACCTCCTTCCGGCAGCATCCAGTATTTACCCAGTTCCTCTGCGTCTTTAATAATTTCCGCCTCGTCATCCCGGGGCAAAGTAGCCTGGATATCAGCCAGAGACTCAAAGGTAACCCGGCCGCGGTAGCGCTCTCCCATCTCTTTAATACCGAGAGCCCGCGGCTGCTGCAGGTTAAGAGCGTTAACTCCTGATTTAATAAAGCCTGCGGCAATCTCGTTTATTTTACCGCAGGAATGGACCCAGACATCCTGGCCGCCGCTGTGCATTACATCAAAAATTTTCTGATAACGGGGAAAGAAAAAATCATCCCAGAGTTCCCTGGAGATAAAGGCAGCCTTTTGTGTACCCCAGTCCTCGGTCATACCGAAAGCATGAAGCCTGTCCCCGAACCGCTGCTGATAATTTTTAACCAGGGAGATCTGGGCAGCAACAATCTTATCTGCCAGCTCTTCCATCTTTTTGCGGTCAGTCATTAAACCCATCAATATTTTTTCAAAACCGGCCAGGGAGTGCATGCGCTCAAAGAGGATCATAAAGATACCTACAGAGGTATATTTTTCCTCTTTTTCCGCCTGCCGGAAAACATCCTCACAGGTTTCATAGCGCCAGCTCTGATTATAATCAGGAATGGTCATTTTACTCACATCTGCGAGTTCCTGCAGCGGATGGCCGGTAACCTGTCCCATGTTTTCCATATCGGTTTTTTCCCAGGTACAGCCCCATTCATCCAGCCATTTCTTATTATTAATACTTTTATGATCATCGAGCCGGGGAATATTCACCACATCACTAATCCCCAGCCCTTCCATTTTTACCGGCAGCCTGTATGGCGATTTGAATGCCAAAGCTGCTTTGATTAATTCCAGAGAAGTTTGTGCCATAAATATTTCCTTGATAAATAACGTATTAACCAAAAAGGCCAAGGATAGTATAACATAAAAAAAAAAAAACTAAAATTAAGCTGACAAATATCCGCTTTAAATAAAAAAAATTGTAACTATGGACATAATAACTAAAGAGATAAAAATTTCCAGTTGTTTTAAGCTAAAGTGCCATTTTTTTTTTAGCTTTCAAGCACGTAAAAATGCCGGGAGAAAATTTTTAAGGAATGCAAGGCCGTTTCATTATATAATATTGTAAACTTGATTATCATTAAAACAAGGATTTATATAATGAACTCACCTAATATCATTCTTATAAACTGCGATGACCTGGGCTACGGCGATCCGGGCTGCTACGGATCAAAAGTCAATAAAACCCCTCATCTGGATAAAATGGCAGCTGAAGGTATCCGCTTTACAGATTTTTATATGCCGTCACCGGTTTGCACCTCCTCCAGGGGAGCAATGCTTACCGGCTGCTATCCGCCGCGCATCGGTTTCGGATCTTTTGACACTAAACATGTACTTTTCCCAGGTATGGGTCTGGGACTGAATCCGGCAGAAAAAACCATTGCCTCTTTACTCAAGGAAAAGGGTTATAACACCAAAATTATCGGCAAATGGCACTGCGGTGATCAACCCGCCTTCTTGCCTGACAGGCATGGTTTTGATGAATATTACGGGCTGCCTTACAGTAATGATATGGGAAGACAAATAAACCTGCAGCATAATCCGCCGCTGCCCTTAATCCGGGATCAGGAAGTTATTGAGGAACAGCCGGACCAGGCTTCCCTGACTGAGCGTTATACAGAAGAGGCAGTACGCTATATACGCAGGCACAAACAGGGGGACAGACCCTTTTTTCTCTATTTTGCCCATATGTATGTACATGTGCCCATTTTTCTACAGGACAGCTTCCGCCGCCAGTCAGATAACGGGGCTTACGGCGGCGCGGTTGAATGTATAGACTGGTCAGCCGGTGTTATTTTTAATGAATTAAAAAAACAGGGCCTGGATGATAACACCCTGGTGGTTTTTACCAGTGATAACGGCTCAAGGGCTAATAATGAAGGGGGCAGCAATGCTCCCCTGAGAGGTGTCAAAGGCACCACCTGGGAGGGCGGAATGCGCCTGCCATGCATTATGCGCTGGCCTGACAAAATAAAAGGGGGACAGACCTGCACCGGGCTGGCCACAGCTATGGACTTTTTACCCACTTTTGCCTCATTAGGCGGGGCTGATTTACCGGCAGACCGTAAAATCGACGGAGTAGACATCTCTGAACTGATGTTTAACCCTGACACGGCCTCACCGCGGCAGGGCTTTTATTATTATAAACAGAATTCTATAGAAGCTGTGCGTAAAGGTAAATATAAACTGCATGTACGTAAACATGATAAAAAAATTGCTGAACTCTATGACCTGGGAAAAGACCCTGGTGAAAAAAATAATATATATAAAGATTTTCCAGAGGTTGTGGCAGAACTTGAGGAGGAGATAAAAAAAGCCAGAAAAGACCTTGGCGATGACCGTGAAGGTATACAGGGTAAAAATAACCGGCAGGCGGGCCGGGTAGATAATCCGCAGCCGTTAACATCTTATAATCCGGATCATCCCTATATTGTGGCCATGTATGATCTGGCTGACAGTGAGGTGCTTAACGGCTAGGGGTTTAGCTTAAACACTGAAAACAAAGGTTACATAATCCCGGAGCGCAGACCGGTTTGAATGCTGCTTTTTAATAAAAGGCAGTGCTAAACTTTTTTTCCAGAAATGCAGAGCACCGGTATTTTTACAGTTAACATTCAAAAACCATTGGCCCGGAAACAATTCCAGTATGGCCCGGAAGGCTTTTTGACCCCAGTTTTGCCGCCGGTACTTTTGGGCAATATAAAAATCAGCAATTTCATTATAGTTTTTATGAACTTTCAGCTTAATTACAGCAAAACCAATTGTAACTGTTTTTAATTGAAATAAATAAAATTTATATTTTTCATCTTTAAAACAGAACGCAAAAGCAGATGAGTAAAAATTTTGTTTTTCATCAACCTGTACCGGACCAAAACTGCTGATCTCGGCAAGATACTGCTGTAAAATTTCATACGCCTGTTTCTGACAGCACTTTGGCGTTTCTCTTAAAAAAAGCATACCCTTTTAAAATTCGCAGCAGCTGGAAAAAACACCGGAGGAGCAATCCCCTCCGGTAAAAATTAAATTGTTATGCCTGGTCAGCGCTCCCCAGCACATTTTTGTTTTTAGCCATAATTAGTTCCGTGAGCTCTTCCCGGGCCGGCCCCAGATACTTACGGGGATCAAATTCCGACGGTTTTTCATTAAAAACCTTTCTGATCATACCGGTTACCACCAGGCGGCCGTCACTGTCAATATTAATCTTGCATACAGCAGATTTGGCTGCTTTGCGCAGCTGCTCTTCCGGTATCCCGACCGCAGCTTCAAGGCTGCCGCCGTTTTCGTTGATCATATCAACATATTTAGGCAGTACGGAACTGGACCCATGCAGCACAATGGAAAAGCCGGGTATTTTTTTCTCAATCTCTTCGAGAATATCAAACCGCAACGGAGGCGGAACATATACTCCCTTCTCGTTTTTGGTACACTGTTCCGGTTTGAATTTATAAGCTCCATGGGAGGTGCCTATAGAGATAGCAAGTGAATCAACACCGGTTTTGTTAACAAAATCCTCAACCTCTTCCGGCTGGGTGTAAATCGACTTGGCTGCTTCCACATCATCTTCAATACCGGCCAGTACTCCCAGCTCTCCTTCAACTGTAACATCATATTTATGCGCGTACTCGACTACTTTTTTGGTTTGCGCTACATTTTCGTCATACGGCAAACTGGAGCCGTCTATCATAACAGAGGAAAATCCGCTTTCAATGCAGGATACACAGGTCTCAAAAGAGTCACCATGATCCAGGTGCAGGGCTATGGGAAAATTAAAACCTTTTTCTTTGGCCATCTGTACCGCGCCCTCAGCCATATAGCGTAACATAGTTTCATTGGCGTATTTACGGGCACCCTTGGAAACCTGTAAAATAACCGGTGATTTTGATTGACCGCAACCGTTAATTATAGCCTGCAGCTGTTCCATATTATTAAAATTATATGCCGGAATAGCATATTTGCCGGCCCTTGCTTTTTCAAACATATCTCTTGTATTGACAAATCCAAGATCTTTATAATTAATCATTAGTATTCTCCTAAAATGTATAATAGTCTATGAATAAAAGACTGTATTTTACCATATAAAGACATTTCTTTCTATCGAATTACCGATGAGTTTCACCACGACTAACAATATAATCAGGACTACATGATTTCAGGATTATATATCCTTTCCCATTTCCGGCAACATGTCTTCCTGTTCCTGTTTTACCTGGCTCCCGTTTTGCCTTTCCAGCTACCTTTGCTTTTGCACCTGTTATTTTATTATGTTATGACCACTACAAGAAAAAAATGGTTAAACTCGTAAGCATTTTTCAATTTGCAAAAACATTTATCCATGTTAAACTTACCACTTTATTTACCACTGAAATCAAGGAATTAATAATTATGTGCGGTATAGCCGGCTGCCGGGGACAACCCGACCCTGATACTATTGCCAAAATGCTTGATGCCCTTACCCACCGCGGGCCTGATGAACGGGGCATCCATAATATAGATAAGGGCACCCTGGGGCATACACGGCTTTCCATAGTTGATGTTGCCGGCGGCCACCAGCCCATTATCTGTAAAGATACAGGCGCAGCCCTGATATCCAATGGTGAAATATATAATTTTAAACAGTTAAGAACCCGCTTGCAGGCTAAATATAATTTTACCACCCAATCTGACAGCGAAGTTATTCTCCATCTTTTCAAAGAAAAAGGAACTGACTGCATCAAAGAACTGGACGGCATGTTCGCCTTTGCCGTTACTGAAGGCAGCACTTTTATGCTGGGCCGGGACCCTGTCGGCATAAAACCGCTTTACTACGGATACTATAACGGAAATCTCTACTTCTCTTCCGAACTGGGCGCAATGTCCCTGGCTGAGCTGGAGGAAGTGCATGAGTTCCCGGCCGGACATTATTATACGCCGGAACAGGGGTTTGTCCAATACTACAATATTCCGGCCGTAAAAGAGAACAAATATACAAAAATAGACAAAGCCTGTCAAATTATCCGGGAGCGCTTTACAGCTGCTGTAAAAAAAAGGCTGCTCTCTGATAAAGAAATTCATGTAGGAGCTTTTTGCAGCGGTGGCCTGGATTCCAGTCTGGTATCTGCTATTGCCGCCAAAGAGATTCCCAATCTGCATACTTTTGTTGTGGGAATGCAGGATGAAAACGGAGACGACAGCGACGATCTTAAAGCATCACGTCTGGTGGCAGAACACATCAACTCCAATCATCACGAACTGGTTTTTGATGAAAATGATTACTACGAGGCTCTGCCCCGGGTAATCGGCAAGCTGGAGAGTTATGACCCTTCCCTGGTACGGTGCGCTGTGCCCTGTTATTTTACATGTAAACTGGCGGCAAAATACGTAACTGTAGTACTTACCGGCGAAGGCGCTGATGAGGTTTTTGCCGGTTATCATTATATGAAAGAACTTGCTGAAAATGAAGTGAATAAAGAATGCCGGCGCTGTATGACCCACCTGCACAATATCAACCTGCAGCGCGCTGACCGTATCGGAATGTTATTCAGTCTGGAGTTACGGGTTCCCTTTCTTGATGTATCCATGCTGGAGTTAGGCATGGAACTGCCTGCTGATCTTAAAATACATACTGATAAACATTGTAACGGAGCGCGGGTGGAAAAATGGATCCTGCGCCGCGCCTTTGCCGATTATCTGCCGGAGGAAGTAATGTGGCGCTACAAAGCGCAGTATACCCAGGGGGCAGGATGCCAGTCTTTGGGAGAAAAACTGGCTGAACAGGAAATAAGCGATAAAGAACTGAAACGTATGCAGCAAAAATTCCCGCACGCACGCCTTAATTCCAAAGAGGCAGCCTACTATTATAAAATATTCCGGCGTTATCATCCGCAGCAATCTATCCTCAAATCAATAGGAATCTGGAGCGGTTTTGATTTTGCCTCGGAAAGAAAACAGCTAAAAGGCACGTTTGACGGGAATCTCAGTTACGCCCCAAATACCTGACAGCTGCCGTATAAAGCTTTTTCAGACAGAACAAACCAGCTAAAAAACAGTACTCTATTTTTTATCAATTTTTAAAAAATCCATAATCTGCGCCACACACTGGTCAGCATCATACTTGTCTGTGACTAAAGTAAGCGCAGGAGCAGGGGGTTTTTCATAAGGGGCGCTTATACCGGTAAAATCAGTAATTTCGCCCTGACGCGCCTTTTTATAAAGGCCCTTGGGATCTCTGGATTCACAAACCTGAAGCGGTGTTTCGACATATACTTCGATAAAATTATCACTGCCTATAATATCGGCCGCACGCTTTCTGTCTGCCTCATAAGGAGAAATAAAAGCGGTTATAACCAAAAGGCCGGCATCATTTAACAAACGGGCTGTCTCAGCTACCCGTCGGATATTCTCCCGCCGGTCTGCCGGTGAAAAACCCAGATCACGGCTTAAACCGTAACGGATATTATCACCGTCCAGTATGTAGACAGCATGCCCGCTGTCAAACAAGGCTTTTTCCAGTTTGCGGCTGATGGTACTCTTGCCTGAACCGCTCAAACCGGTAAACCAGATGGTTTGGGCTTTTTGTTTAAAAAACTGCTCCCGCTGTTCTCTCTTGAGTAAGCTGCTTTCTTTTATTATATTTTTACTAACAGTTTCCTGCAAGTCCGTGCCGGCG
The DNA here is from genome assembly GCA_964517045.1 of uncultured Spirochaetia bacterium. Taxonomy (GTDB): domain Bacteria; phylum Spirochaetota; class UBA12135; order COTS27; family CAZFAK01; genus CAZFAK01. The sequence goes on from CAZFAK010000068.1 coordinate 11,336, forward strand.
CGGGTGGTCTGCGCTCTCTCAATAATCATACCGGCAGCCATGGTAAGGTTGGATTGGGTATCAATAAGTATAAAACTGCCTGTATGACGGTTCTGGTCATACTCATCATAATTAAGCGGACGCATAAGTTCAAAACTTACCCGGCCTATTTCATTTAAAGTAAGAGTGTCGGTCTGCTGCCGGTGCAGATTGTTGGGATTAATTTTGTAATTAAGCTTATCAACCAGAGCCCGTACTCTTCTGGTATTATGTTTGATCAGAAATTCTCTTTTGGTATCAAACTCTTTTTCGTTCATCCAGACCAGCATAGCCTCAATATGGGTAGACTGATGCGGCAGATTATGCGAATGGGCTATCATATCACCGCGGCTGACATCGATCTCATCCTGCAAAGTCAGGGTCACTGACTGGGGCGGAAAAGCATGACTGAATTCACCGTCTTTGGTAGTAATGCTTTTAATGCGGCTCTTCTTTCCGGAAGGAAGAACTGTTATCTCATCGCCGGGACGGACCACGCCGGATACTACTGTGCCGCAAAATCCGCGGAAATCAAGATTGGGCCGGTTGACATACTGTACCGGAAAACGAAAATCAATCAGATTGCGGTCACCGGTAATCTCCACATTTTCCAGAAAATGAAGCAGGGTTTGTCCTTCGTACCAGGGCATCTTTTTACTGCGGTCAACAACATTATCCCCTTTTAAAGCACTTACCGGTATAAAATGAATATCGGTAAAATTCAAACGGGCAATAAAATTACTGTAATCACTTTTTATTTTTTCATAAACTTCCCTTTTATAATCAACCAGATCCATCTTGTTAATAACCACCAGTACATGGGGGATTCCCAGCAGCGAGGCTATAAAACCATGCCGTTTGGACTGGGTTAAAACACCGTTGCGGGCGTCTATAAGTACAATAGCTGCATTGGCAGTGGAAGCCCCGGTAGCCATATTACGGGTATACTGCTCATGACCCGGCGTATCAGCAATAATAAAACGCCGCCGGGGCGTGGAAAAATAACGGTAAGCTACATCTATGGTAATTCCCTGTTCCTGTTCTGATTTAAGACCGTCGGTTAAAAGAGCATAATCCACCTCTTCCCGGTTAAGCCGTTTGGAATCCCGGCCAACCGCTTCCAACTGATCTTCATATATGGCCTTGGTATCGTTCAGCAGCCGGCCGATCAGGGTTGACTTGCCGTCGTCTACACTGCCCGCAGTAGTAAACCGCAACAGCTCTGCTTTCTGATTTTTTTCCAGTAAATCGTCTATATCAATAACCTTTTCCTCAGCCATCAAAAATATCCTTCCTGTTTTTTCTGTTCCATCGAACCTTCCTGATCATGATCAATAATCCGGGTAATACGTTCTGACTTTCTGACTACCATCATCTCCTCAATGATCTCAGGAACTGTAACAGCCCGGGAACGGATAGCTCCTGTACAGGGATAACAGCCAAGCGTACGGAAACGGCACATTACTTCCTCTTCTTTTTCATGCGGCAGTAATTTGGTAGCAGGACCAACCGGAATAAGCTGCCGGTCCCTGATTACCATTTTTCTTTTTTGGGCAAAATACAAAGGAAGAATAGGAATCTTTTCCAGGTCAATATAGTGCCAGACATAAA
>CAZFAK010000069.1:0-4858 GCA_964517045.1 uncultured Spirochaetia bacterium
AATTATTTTCATTATATATTATAATAGGTGTCACTGAAAATTGCAAAAAGAAAAATGATTATTTTATTAAAAAAGGCTGAATTAATTATAAAAAAATCTGATTTTCTCATTATTTTAATTTTTCTGTTTTTTTTTTCTCAAAAAATATTTCCGGCTGGAACACTGAAAAAGAAAGCATTATTTACCGCAGCTAAAGCACGCCGTTATGGCCTGAAAAAAACCTGGCAGGTGCTGAATCAGCTGTCTACAACCGCGTCTGACAAGCGGGAGCATTCCTGGATAATGGTGGCGCGGGGAAACGCGGCCCGTTCCTTTTTTCATAACTACCGGGCGGTATACTATTATAACCGGGCGCTGGATCTGGACCGTGCTTTTCACAGTGATTCGTCACGCTCTCCTGTTCCGGTTTATCTTTCCCATACCTGGAAAAAAATACTCCCTGTTTTAACTAAAAAAATACTTTACATTTTATCAGTCATGCTTGCGTTGATCCTGTTCATTAATTTGCGCCGCCTTAACTTCCGGGATTTAAAATTATGGCGCGTGTGTATATGGGCGGCTGCCGGCCTTTTGATACTGCTGGCAGCAGTTTTTATATATAAAATAATAAAAATCGACCGTCCGGCCGCGGAGATCAGCAGCGCTGATCCGGTCTATGTTTTTTTCTGGCTTGGCTTGATTATAAATCCGGTGTTCTGGAAATTATATCTTCTGCTTATCCCGGCCTTTATCCTGCCTGTTTTGCTGACAAAAACTATTAAGGAAAATAAATTTTTACCGCCGGCCAACAGCCGGGAAAAAATTATTTTTAATATTTTATTAAGCGCGGCCATAATCTGCTATTACTTCCTGCTTTATCTTGGTTTTAAAAAAGTACACGCGCTCAATCCGCTTTTTGCCTTTTTAATTCCCCATAACAAAGCTGTATATTATACAGCAGAAATATTGCTGGTAATTTTTCCGCTGGGTCTGGTCTTTATTTATTTTTTACGTTCATTGCGCACATACCGGAGTAGAGCTGCAGCCTTACTGCTAATTTTTATATGCTCTTTTACAGGGCTGCTATTTTTTCACCTTGAAACTTATAACCAAATTTGGGATCATAACAACCAGGTGGCCATGTATAAATATGAAATCATGCCCTATGCTTTGCGTTTCCCGAAGCGGTTTGTGAACCTTAATATTGAATATCTTGATGAACCGGATGAAATTATTTTTCTGAAAAAACATTCCCCGCAACTCCGCCCGGAAGCTTATCTGCAAAAAAGACAAGACGATGTCCGGAAAGTACCCTGAAATAATTATTTATTTTGATATTCATTTACCCGGGGACAATCCGGATCCGGTTGATTAAAATCACCGCTTAAAAACGCGGCCACCGGGTGGCAGCCCCCCCTGCATAATTCCAGATAGCGACAGTCTGCACAGGGCGGCGGCGCAGTTTTAAGCCAGTCACGAAAATTTTTCACTAAACCACCTGTCCAGAATTTATTAAATTCCGGCGCCTTATAAGGAGAAGCCTTTGAAAAAGAACAGGGCATAAGCTGGCCGTAATGATCTACTGCGCAGAGAACATTTCCGGCCTCACAGCCGTAAGCACCCAGTTTTTTAAGCCAGTATAAAGAGGGATTATGAGCGCAGAGCATGGGCAAAAAGGAACAATCCACTTTAACCATCACTTTATAGCGCCTGGCCAGTTTTTTAATAAGGGGGTAAAAACCGCGGTACTGCCGGGCGGTACATTTTAGATTATGGTATATTGCTTTAGCGCGTCCGGCCGGTTTTAATCTTAACAATTCAATTTCTTTTAATTTATTTTGTTTTGTAAATTGAAAAACAGTTTCCAGTTTAGCAAAATTTTCTCTGGAAACTACACAATTAATCCCCGGAGTTAACTGATGTTTTTTTAAGATCCGAATACCGCGCAGCGCAGCTGTTAATTTTTTTTGTGAAAATAATTTTCCGGGAGACAGTTGATCCAGACTCAAGTTTAACTGACCGAATACTTTAAACTTTTCCGCATTTTCATGAAAAACCATAGTGCCGTTTGTAGTCAGATTAGGGATTATCCCTTTCTGGCGGGCATAGCCGGCCAATTCAAAAATATCATCTCTGAGCAGCGCTTCCCCGCCGCCGAGTGCAACATGGAAAACTTTTTTTGAGGCCAGGATATCAATATATTTTTTCCAGTCTGCAGTTGGGAGTTCAGTGTCCGGAGCAGCATCAGCATTAGTATAACAGCCGGCACAATGTAGATTGCAGCGGTTGGTGGTGCAGAGATGAACCTCGGTCGGCGCGCTTAAATACGGCTGCCCAGCCGGGAAACCGTTTGTCGGACGTCCGATTAGTAACCTGGTAAAAAAACGTCCCAGATAAAGGAGGAACGGAGGAAAATCAAAGGCGGTAATTGAACCAAAACTTTCATAGCGGCTGGTAACCCTGCTTTTAAGAAAACGACCTGAATTTGACACATTTATCCCCGAATATTATACTTTAGCCTGATGTTCCGGAAAATACAATGGGGGGTTAACCCTAACTCAAGTTCGATCGGGGTAATGCTTTTTGCTTTGCCAAAGATAATATATCTGCTAGCTGTAGTCCTGCCTCTTGCTTTTTTAACACTGCTGCTTAGAAAAAATAAAAAAGGCCCCGGTAATAATAAACAATAATCGCTTTTACCCCTGGAGTTTTCTCTTCTGCTTTTAAGAGAGACAGTTGTAATCTATTAATAGGCTGTACCCCGGCCTGAAACAACAGCTTAACCGGAAAATGTAACGATGGGAAGCATTGGCGCAAAAAGAGGCATAAAAGGATGCAGCAGCAATCCTTTTATGCCTGATAGGTTTAATCGTTCAGTACAGCAAGGTCACCCACTGCCGGTGTAAGCTCCTGTTCTACCAGATTTAAAGTACAGGTTTCACTTTGAACCTGAACCACTTCACCCACAGCTACCTTTTTTTTGTCATAGGAGATAATTTTACCGCTGCTGGGATGCGTGATCGGTTTACCTTTACGCACCAGTGTGATAAAATCCCCTTTACGTACGTTATAGTTACTGCCCAGGTCAGTCATGGCTTTACCGCCGCCGGCAGATACAACCATGCCGATCAAAGGGAAATGGGAAGCTACTTTGGGTTTAAGCCCTTTGGCTGCATTCTGGGCTGCTTCCACAGTCATGCTGTCAAAGTCAATAGTACCCGCTACCATTTTACCGCTGGAAGTCTTATACTGTTTGGCTGGTGAGCTTTTACCTTCTCCGGTAAACGAAAAAAGCACTTTACCGGTTTCCGCCATAATAGCCTTGACCTCCACCTGTACTGTGATAGTAATCTCATCAAATACAGTACGGTCTACTGTGTTTTTAGAGTGATTGACCACCCGGCTGAACACAATTACGTCTGCGCCCAGCATATTGCCGATCTCCGCACTGTTGGCTGTCAGTCCGGCCATGGAGAGTTCGTACTCTTTCATGACCCCTTTTTTGATCTCGGCACCGCCGGCCCGTACTGTAACGCGGCCGCTTTTGCTGAGCACTTCGCCTACACTGCCGGAAAGATCCACCTTGGCATTGCCGGCTTTGGAGGTATCCTGAAATACAGAGACAACATAACGGGCCTTGCCTGTTTTTTCCAGTTTGTTAAGCAAGGTAACGTTAAGCCGTTCCAGAGCGCTTTTGCCCGGAGCTACTTCCGGCGCTGTTTGACAGGAAAAAACTCCAAGTAAACTCAGAGACAGAACAACTGTGATTAGTTTTTTCATGAGTATTGATTCCTCACTCTGATGCTTCAGCCATCATTACATCATCCATGACTTTTTTCAGCAGCTTGTTGTTGGCATGCGCTGCTTTAGCCTGTTCCCGTCCTTTTTTAAGCTGAGCAACTACCTGTTTTATTTTGGAAACAGCTCCGGCAGCTTTAAAAACTTTACCGATCAGACTGTCACTGCTGCCGCCGGTAGCCAGATGCGCACCTTTGGCGATCAGTTTAGCCACACTCATAACAGCTGCGCCGGTAGCTTTTTTTGCAAGGGAAAGGTAAACATAGTGTTTGTCCATCTCTCTTTTATAGTCTTTATCAGTTTTAGCTTTCTGATAAGCAGCCTTGACTACGTTTTCCACTACTGCTTTACGGTCTTCTTCAGACATTTTATTCAGGTCCTCTTCAGATACGGCACTGAGAGCTTTTTCCAGCTGTCTGGCTGCTGCCTTGTCAGTTGCTGCTTTTTTAAGGGACTGAACCGTCTCATCGCGGGCAAACATGGCCAGTCTGGTAGCTGCATTAAAACGGGCAGCCTCAAACAAAAAGCTCCGTATCTCATCGTCATTAGCCAGCTCGTATTTAACCATGATTTTGTCATCCAGATCCTTGACCAGTTCTTTTACCTTGTCTTTGGTAAGATAGGATATCTTGCGTTTGAGTTCCACTGCCATGGGTACGATCCATAACTGTAAAACCTCTGTAAAGCTTATACGGCGGCCGTAACGGCGAATATCGCGCAGCTCTTTTTTATTTTCCATTTCCCGTTGTTGATCACGATAAGCCCTTTTTTCGTCCTTGCTCATTTTGGCCTGCTTTTCATCTTCAGCAGCTTCCCGTTTATCGAGATAGGCTTCGTACTCATCTTCATATTTTTTATAGGCATCTTTGCCTATATTATCCCTGACCCCTTTATCAAAGGCATTAGCCATGGCCGGAGTCATTGCCCTTTTACCGCGGTATATTTGCTCGTTGTTCAGATTGAGCTGTACTTTGCGCTGACCCAGCTGTCGGGCCATCTGCAGATCTTCACTGATATACTCGCCTTTGTTGTTAATAGTAATATTGCGCGCGCGCTGGTCCAGTTTTTCCTTGTATGCTTC
>CAZFAK010000069.1:4868-12953 GCA_964517045.1 uncultured Spirochaetia bacterium
TTTTTTGTCATTAGCCGAAAGTTTGGCATATTTGGCTTTTACTTCTTCAGGCTTGAGAAAAGCCCGCATTAAAAAAAGTCTCTGCCCTTCATTTTGAACAGCAGGAGGCTTTACCGGTGCTGTAGTACAGGCAAAAAAAACCAGACCCATACTTAACAGTAATAAAATATTTTTTTTCATTGAACTCTCCTTAAGGTTATAGTTTTATCCGTAACAGTAACGTAATAAAACGTGATATTTTATATAAAATTTGATTAAGTAATTATAACTTAAATTTATAAATTTTGGCAACTATTTGAAAAAAAAACATGTTTTTTTTCAGGTTGATATAAGTACAGTCCGGCTTATAAACACCAATAGTTTTGCTTTTTGAAATGATATGTTATTTTTTAAAAGGAAATGAGAGTTGCTATTGCACAGGGATTATTATAAAATTATAATATAAAAGCAGCAAAAATTTGAGCAGAAAATTATAAATCACCTTGTTATCATTGACAGGAATACAGATATTTGCTGTTAAGCTATTATTAATGAGAAAGAAAAGCAAAGCAGAAAAGAAGAAAAAAGGAAAATTGCGCATCGGCGATACGTGGAGCGCTATTAGTATAATAGCGCAGTCACAGAATAATCCTCTGAAAGCAATTGCCGAGTTTGTAGAAAACAGTATTGATGCCCGGGCCACGGAAATTGAAATTTACCGGGGCCGTTCCGCGGTAAAACTTATCTCAGTGTAAAAGATAATGGGGAGGGTATACCGATTGATAAGTATGAAAAACCGGATTTTAAGTATGTTGCTACCCATATTTATGATTCTATTAAAAAACGGTAAAAAAAACAGGGCATACAGGAATTGCAGGGAGAATTCGGTATTGGTCTTTTGTCTTACTGGAATATTGGTGAAGGTTTGACAGTTACATGTTTTGGAAAAAATAATACCCGTTATACTATGTATATGCGAAGAGGGGAGCAGAATTACAGGATTGACGAGCGTAAGGTTTTAGTTACAGACAGGGGGACCAGTTTAACGGTTTCTCCTTTGTTAGCTGGTGTTAAAAATTTATCAGGTGAAAAAATACAGAATTATCTTGCGAGTTAGCTCAGGGATAGAATAAAATAAGCTAATGTCCGGATAAAAATATTTGATAAGCTTCATCATAAAAAACTGGAAGTTAAACCCAGAGAATATACCGGAACTTTATTACATGATTTTCATCAAATAACCACATCTGCCGGTGAAATTTATATGGAAAGATATATCAATACTAATGATGAAAAGAACCGGCCTGAACTCTACCGCAACGGAGCGCGGGTGAAAAGTGATCTTACTTTTTTGGATGCTTTCAATTGTGAGCCCTGGACTAGTGGTTATCTTCAGGGTATTATTGATGTTCCCTTTATCTCTCTTACTCCGGGAACCAGAGATGGTATTATTCAGGATGATAAGTTTCAATGTGCAACAGAAAATATAAAAAGAGTAGAAGCAGAATTAAAAAAATATATTGGTATGCATAAAGAGGCAGAGGAGGGAAAAGATAATAAAAACACAATGCGTACTGTAAAAAAAACTTTATTGAATGCTTTTGCTGATATTCCTGGTGAGGAATATGACTGGCTGGATGTATACCGGAAGGAAAAACAAAAGCAGGCAGGAAATGAGAAAAAAAACGGTATTAATAATAATGTTTGTGGGTAATGCCGCTAATTTTTCTGAATCCCAACCTGGCGCTACAGATGAATTTAATCAACCTGGTGAAAACAGCAAGCAAAAGCAAATGAAATTTTATGAGCATGCGGGGCCACTGCATAAGGCGGTTATTTCTCCGAGATCATGTATACTGAAAATAAATGAAAGAAAAAATTTCAGGTTACAGCCAAGGATAGAAAAGCTACAGTAATTAAAAGCGGTTTTACAGTTAGCTGGAACATTATTAGCGGAGAGGGGAGCTTGCTTTCAGCAGATGAGCAGGTGGTGGGTTTTAAAGCGGGGACAGACCCTGGTATCTGCATAATAGAAGCTACTGTTGTCCAAGGTCCAAAAACAGCTAAAGCTCCGGCAGTTATTACTGTAACTGATAGTTTTAAATCTTCAATGGGGACAGACTTAATAGATGGGAAAAGTAGCAGTAAAGGGTTGCCCAGTTATACTTTTATAAAAGCTCCTGGTGAGTTATGGCGTTCCCGGTATAACGATGTAGAAAATTTAATAGAAATAAATAAAGCGCATGTGGTTTTTGTTTTTGCGTCCAAAATAAAAAAACGAAGGCTGCAATACATCTGTCGTTTATTTTGTAAAGAATTAGTACTTACTAATTTTCAAGGTATAGAAGCATATAAATTATTAGAAAGACTTATTGAGTTATATCTGCATGCAGAGGCTAATTTATAATTTTATATAAAGGGACAGACCCTAAAGCTTTTATTAATCAAAATTTAGGGTCAGACCTACTTAAAGCAATAATCTAAAGCAACTTTTAAAAAAAATTATAATTTTTGACTGTAAATTTGAGTGTTAAATTTTTTTTTACGTATATAGTAATAGAATATATGTAATAGGAAAGGAGCATAGAATGGCCAGAAAACTTAGAGAATTTACACCCGGAGCAACATACCATATAATGAATCATTTTCATTCAGATATAACGCTAAGGAGATCAGAGATAAGGTTATTAAGATCAATTTTAAAAAAAGCAACAAAAAAATATAAAGTAAAAGTAGTATGTTTTAATATTATGATGAATCATTTTCACCTGGAAATATTTTTCCCTAAACAAGGCAGCAACATGTCCCGGTTTATGCATTGGTTAGGAACTGTAATGGCAATGAAAATTAATAACATACTTAACCGTAAAGGGCATGTATTTTTTCGTAGGTTTAAATCAAAAATAATTACAGGCTTAAAATCATTTTATAGAGTGCTACAATATATCAGCCGCAATTCTTTTAAACATTTTAATCTTTCGCCAAAAAATTGGCCTTTTTCCAGTTATCATTATTATTTAAATAAAAGTAATGATGGCATAACTGTTAATTTAGCTTATGTGCTTGGTCTTAATAATAAAGAAGAAAAGATACGAAAATCAATTATTAAATATCTAACATTTTAAGTTAGAAAAATTTATCAAAAATACAAAAAACAGGGTCCGACCCTTTGTTTTGCCTGTACTTTATGCTACAATTTGCTCTTTATTAAGGGGAAATTTTATGGCAAATGAAAAAAAAGTAGTATTAGCCTATTCTGGCGGTCTTGATACATCAGTCATAGTAAAGTGGCTTCAGTTGGAAGGATTTAAAGTAATCTGTCTGGTAGTAGATGTAGGCCAGAGAGAAAATTTTAGCGTACTTAAGAAAAAAGCAATTAAATCAGGTGCTTTTAAATGCATAGTTACGAATGTACAAAAGGAATTTGTACGGGATTATGTTTTTCCGGCAATACAATTTAATGCTGTTTATGAAGGGCGATATTTATTGGGTACATCTTTAGCCCGTCCGCTCATTGCTAAAAAATTAATAGAAACTGCTTGCAATGAAAAGGCTGGTTATATTGCTCATGGTGCTACAGGTAAAGGTAATGATCAGGTACGTTTTGAATTAGGAGCTTATGCATTGGCGCCGGATATTAAAATTATAGCTCCCTGGCGGGATGAACGATTTACAAAAACTATAAAAGGAAGAACGGAAGCGATAGCATATGCTAAGAAACATCATATACCTGTTAAAGCTACAGTTCAAAAACCATGGTCCAGTGATGAAAATTTATTGCATATCAGTTTTGAAGCTGGAATATTGGAAAATCCGGCTGTTAAACCTAAAAGAGAAATGTTTGAGTTTAGCAACTCTCCGCAACAGGCTCCTGATAAAGTTGCTAAAATAGAAATTGAATTTAAAAAAGGCTTCCCGGTTAAAGTTAATAATCAAGGTCTGACCCCTGATCAAATTTTAAAAAAACTTAATAAAATTGGTGGGAAAAATGGTATTGGCCGTATTGATATAGTAGAATCACGTTATGTGGGAATGAAAAGTCGGGGAGTATATGAAACTCCGGGTGGGGCTATTCTATTAGCAGCACATCGTGATATAGAAGGTTTGACCCTGGATCGCGAAGTAATACGGCTGAAAGATTCACTTATGCCCCGTTATGCGGCTCAGGTATATAATGGTTTTTGGTTTTCCAGAGAGATTGAATGTTTGCATGCTTTTTTGGCAGAATCACAGCGTCATGTAAATGGGAAAGTAAATATTGAGCTCTATAAAGGTAATATTACAATTGTTGGTCGAAATTCATTTTCTTCGTTATATGATGAAAGTATAGCCTCTATGGAGGATGATGCAGGTGCTTACAATCAGAATGATGCTACTGGTTTTATTAAACTTAATGCTTTGCCATTAAAAATGCAGGAAAAAAGACGTAAATAAGTTATTAAAATTTAATTTAACCTATGTATTTTATTTAAAGTTGTATATAGGTCTGTCCCCAGATGGGGTATAGATATGCCCTGTCCCCTTAGTTTAAAAATTATTAACCAGCTTTAAATTTTTGTTATCTTTTTTATAGTTTTTTATTCAGCTTTGTTAAATAACAGCCTTAATGCCCGGGGACAGTCCTGATAGTTATTAAAAAAATAAAGGCAGTTATTTTTATTTCTTAGCAGCATGCTTCAGTCCGGCTTTTGTACTATAAGTATATTTTTTGCCGCCCATTATAAATCCGCCGGCAACAGCTGTCAGCGGGGCTACAGCCACCAGACCGAAACTTCCTACCAGGGTATGCAGTATCTCTGCTGCTACATAGCGGATGTTGATCATATTTACCGGTGGTGTGTTCTGCGCCATGAATACCATAAGCAGGGCTGTATATCCTCCGGAATAGGCGAAGAGAAGGGTGGTAGTCATGGTCCCCACTACAGCCCGGCCCACGGTAAAACCGGATTTAATTAGTTCTTTTCTTTTAATTAACGGTTTTTGCTGTTTTATTTCAGCCATGGACGCAGCTATGTCCATGCCTATATCCATAATAGCACCGGAAGAAGCAATAAAAATTCCGGCCAGGAAGATTGCAGACAGATCTAAATGAGTAAACCCGGAGTAGAGCAGAGTTTCTGAAAATGGTTTTACAGCACCGTGGATTTGAAAAAAATGACCGAAGAAAGCGGACAGGAATATAGTAACTATTATACCGGAAAGGGCGCCACTTATGGCAGTAAGGCCTTTTTTATTTATGCCGGCAACGAGAAAAATAATCATAACTGTTAAAAAAAAGAGTACACCAAAGGAGATTAGCAGTGGATTATAGCCCTTCAGAAAAGCAGGCAGTAATAGTTTCCATACAGTGAGACCGGTCAGCAGAAAGGATAACAGAGCGCGGAAACCGGTAAATCCGGCAAACGCAAGCAGTAAGATGACAAATAATGAAAAAAGGATAACTATCTCATCCAGACGGTAGTGGTCAACCACAACAGCATTGACAATTTTATTGTCTTCCAGAGTCAGTACGGTCAGTACACTGTCTCCTTTATGGAAAAAAGTGTCAAGTTCCAGTCTCCCTGCCAGTGAGTGACAGACCCGCAGCCTTTTTTTTTTAAAGGTTCCGGAAAGGATTTCAAGTTTCAGGGTCTGTGTACCCTGGCGCACCAGGCCGTAAACGTTTAAATCACTGTTGTCGCATTGCAGGACCCTGGCTTTTACCCTGACAGTATTTTGCGGCTGCTTCCTTGCAAAACCGGTTGGTAAAAAGAGCAAAAATATAATTAAAATAAGGCTGAAAACAGTCCAGAGGAGGTCTTTCTTATTTGCCGGCAGGACGCCGATTTTTTTAAAAACTGAGATAAAAAAAGATCTCATTACTGTTTTTTAAAACCGGCAACCGCCATTATTTTATGGAAGATAGCAGTATTATCATAGGCACCGTTGAAAAGTGCGGCACCGGTACCGGCAGCACAGGTAATAACCGGCACGCCGGTATGGGAATACGTTGTCCAGGAAAGGCCGGCCCGGTTATTAAGCAGATGGGTAACGGCAATTACAAAGGGTTCATAACTGCCGTAAAGAAGATAATCACGGGTATCGCCTTTTTCCTTTTCACCCCGCAGGGAGCGGACCAGGGCTTTTTTAAGTTGTTCTTTTTCAAACTTCCGCAGCATTAGTTGGTCGTGTCCCAGTCCGAAATTTTTCTTAATAAGGGGCATAAACAGCTGGAGATTTATTTCATTAGCGGGTTTACGGGCAAGCAATTTTCGGAATTTATCCGTAAATTTTTGAAAAGATATTTTTTGTCCGGCCAGGATACGAAAAGCAGAGCGGTATTTTGTACCGGCAAAACCCAGGGTCAGACCTCCTGTCTCATGATCCCCGGTAACCACAATCAGGGTATCTTGCGGGTGCTTTTCCATAAAAGCGGCCGCTTCCCGGATTGCCTTATCCAAAGCAATGGTATCATGGATAGCCGCACCTGCATCATTGGCATGACATGCCCAGTCAATTTTACCGCCTTCAACCATTAAAAAGAAACCGTTGTTGTTTTGCAGGTGGTCAATGGCAAAGGCAGTATATTCAGCCAGGGACGGCTGTCCCGGTTGGCGGTCGATAGCATAGGGAAGGGCCTGGTCACTGTCCAGCTGAGGAGCAACAGCCCAAACCTTTTGCTCAGGGGAGACTGATTTCCAGTCAGAGCGGTTTTTAATGATACGGTAACCATGGCTGCGGGCTGTTTTAAAAAGGTCTTTTTTTTTACCTCGTTTACGGGGCAGATTTCCCTTTAATCCGCCGCCGCCGCAGAAATCTATACCGCTGTTAACAAGCTGCTGTCCGATCTCGTAATAGCGGTCACGTGTCGGTACGTGAGCATAAAAAGAGGCCGGCGTGGCATGATCAAGACTGACACTGGAAATAATTCCGGTTTTCATACCTTTCCCCCGGGCGTATTCCAGCAATGTTTTTAATTTTTTCCGGCGGTGTTCATCCATAGCAATAGTATTTATAGTAGTTTTACTGCCGCAGGCCAGGGCTGTGGCCGCAGCAGCGCTGCCCGTAATAAAGCGGTCCCGGGCATAGGTGGTGGTAATGCCCTGGGCAGGGAAAGTGCGGCAGATCAGTTTAACCGGATTCTTTTTTACAGCGCTCAGGTATGATTCTGCTGCCTGTATCTGAGGCATGCCCAGACCGTCACCGATAAAGAAAAAAATATAGCGGGCATTTTCGCCCTGCCAGGTTGGCCGGGCCGGCTGCGGTTGTTTTTCAGAAGAACAGGCACTGCTGAAAAGGAGTGTCCCCAGTGCCAGAATTAATATTGCAAAATGTTTCATAGCTGTTTCCCTTGTGATTTTATAGTAGCATAATAATAGCATAGAATTAATATTTTATTAAAAACAGATAAATTTTCTGTAAATTCTGCTTTCTTTAGTTAAATAACTTAAATAAAAGCAATTATAAATCTGGACGCAGGTATTATTCTGATATCATCTTTGATAAAATCAATATGAAATTCGTATTTTTCTATGTAATGTATACTTTTTTTCCTTTTTCCAGGGATGCTCTACAAGGTCTGTCCCCGATAAAAATATTAAATAATTTGAGTTATTTAATTAAACATAGTATTATTTTAACAGATATATAATTCGTATTTTTAAAAAAAGGGAATAGCTGTGCGAAAAAAAATATTTTTCAGATTATTAGTGTGTATACTTGTATCAGGAGTGTTTTTTTGTAAAAAAAATGAGACCAGCGGCCCGGCAGATACTATAACATCACTGACTGTAACTCCGGCTGCTGTATATATGGAGCTGGGCGCTATGTCAGCCTTGCAGGTAGAAATACTGCCTCAGGGTGTGCCGACCGGTGTAACCTGGATCTCAAGTGATACAAATATTGTAACTGTAGATAATTTTGGTGTTATAAAAGGAATAGCACCGGGCGCTGCCAATGTAGTGGCTGTATATAATCTTGACTCTAATTTTATAGATACCTGCAGTGTTGTAGTAAACAACAGCAATGGATCATCAAACCAGTCCAGTAGCTTTGGCGGTTACTCCAGTATATCCAGTATATCCAGTATATCCAGTATATCCAGTATATCCAGTATATCCAGTATAT
>CAZFAK010000070.1:0-12778 GCA_964517045.1 uncultured Spirochaetia bacterium
ATATCTGTGCCGGAAACGGCGCCGTATTTTAGTGCTGCCGAACAGGTCATAAGCACGCGTACCCGTTTTTATCTCCACATTATGGCCGCCTTTGCGCATAGTATCGCCTTTTAAAGTGACTTTTTTCTGCTCAGGCAGGATATCTATAAGAGCTACTTTGGCATCACCTCCCTCATCAGCAACCTCTGTGGAATTAGCGTCTTTTATACCACATATATGGCGGGCAAACTCAATAACCGCCAGCTGCATACCCAGGCATATCCCGAGAAACGGGATGTTGTTTTCGCGTACATATTGAATAAATTTAATCTTACCCTCAAATCCGCGTGTGCCGAAACCGCCCGGAACGATAACCGCATCAATATCAGTCAAAGCTTCTTTGATTTTCTCGCCTGATATGTGGGTCACATCTATGAACTTTTCTATGATTTCACAATCCAGATTTGCTGCTGCGTGATTTAAGGCCTCGGATATACTGGCATAGGAATCCTCCAGATCAATGTATTTACCGCAGATGGCAACTTTTTTGACAACCCGCGGATTTTTTTTATTTTTTTCCAGAATATTAACCAGTTTGGTAAAATGCTGCATATCAGGAGGTGAATATATACCAAGTCTCTTGTGCAGCAACTCAGACATACCCTGTTTATCAAAAACCAGAGGCAGCTGATAAATAGGATCGACATCTACACCGCTAATCACGCAATCATGTTTTACGTCACAGTAAAGAGAAATCTTGTCTTTTAGATGTTCAGCTATATACTCCTCACAACGGCCTATAATAATATCCGGATAGATACCGGCCTGGTTCAAGGTTTTTACACTTTGCTGCGTCGGTTTTGATTTTTGCTCTTTAACACCGGAAGGGATAGGGATATGAGTTAAATGAATGAACATAATATTTTCATAACCAACCTCATGTCTTATCTGGCGGACAGATTCAACAAAAAGTTCTATTTCCATATCTCCGATAGTACCGCCGATCTCAATTAAAACCAGGCCTGCATTTTCTTTTTCAGCTATACGGTAAATACGGTTTTTAATCTCATCAGTTACATGGGGAATAAGCTGTACGGTTTTACCCAGGAAAAAACCCTGCCTCTCTTTCTGCAGAATACTCTGGTAAACTTTTCCCATTGTTATGTTCCATTCCCGTCTGGCGTTAATATCAAGAAAACGTTCGTAATGGCCAAAGTCCATATCAACCTCGCCCCCGTCATCCAGGACATAAACTTCACCATGTTCGATAGGATTCATAGTGCCGGGGTCAGTATTAAGATAGCCGTCACACTTGATAGGTACTACTTTTAAATTGTGTTTTAATAAAAGACCGATACTGGCAGCAGCTACTCCCTTACCCAGACCGGAGAGCACCCCGCCGGTAACCACTATAAATTTTACATTTGCATCTTTGGACATTAATATCCCTATATGTATATTTTACTATATTTTTTGGTTTTTCCACAATGTAATCTACTCATAAATGCACAGTTTTAAAAAAAAAACGTTATTATTAAAAACCCACCAGGAAATATAAAGCTGCAGTTGTTTGAAGCCAAAGCCGGCAGGAGCTCCGGGATCCGCTTTTGAAGGGAGTTATGTACCGAAGAAAATAGAGTAACAGCCACTGTAGACCACTCCTGCATAATACCGCTGGTCAACTTCCTTCTCAGCTTCAGGGTTACAGGTTGTTTTAAAGTGATTATGAAAAACAGCGGGAACAGACCAGGAAAATCTTAACAGATTGACTAAAGTATGATATACTTTTAAATAAATTACAGGATTAAATTATGAAGCAGAGTCCCCTCTTTTTCTTTATCTGGAAAGCTGTACTTATAATAACCACTATATTCACCGCAATTGAACTGCCGGTACGCCTGGCTTTGGGATATCACCTTGAGGGATTTATACTGGGTATTGATATTTTAATTTGTATTATTTTTGTTCTGGATATCGGGGTAAGTTTTATTGAACCGGTAAAAGAGAAAAGAAAAATGATATATGATAAAAAAATACTGGCCGGTAAATATATCCGTTCCTCATGGTTTATTCTTGATCTGCTGGCTGCTGTACCTTTTTATTATATGGCCGGGAGTACAGCCGGTGTTACCTCTGTGTTTCTCATTCTGCAGTTACTGCGCATATTAAAGCTGCTTAAAGTAAATAAAACCCTTTTAAAATGGCAGCAGACAATGGTAACCAATCCCAGTATTTTACGCCTGATTTTGTTTCTTTTCTGGATATTACTGGCTGCCCACTGGATGGCCTGCGGCTGGATCGGCATCAGGGGCGACACAATGCCCTTTACTGATAAGAGCGCTGTCTATACTCACTCCATTTACTGGTGTATAACCACCCTGACTACTGTCGGTTATGGTGATATTACCCCGCAAAATAATCTGGAAAGAATATATACCATGATGGTTATGATACTCGGTGTAGGTATTTATGGTTATGTGATTGGTAACATATCCAGTCTGCTGGCTAATATAGACGTTGCCAAAGCCGGTTTTTTAAAAAAAATGGAAGATATATCTTCATTTTTAAATTATAAAAATGTACCCCTGCGCTTACAGGAAAAAGTCCGTAATTACTATAACTACCTGTGGGAATCAAAAATGGGACAGAATGAAAAAAGTATGCTGGCTGATCTGCCGGAATCACTGCGTACAGAGCTTTCTATGAGTATAAACCGGCAGATTATAGAAAAAGTGCCTTTTTTTAAAAACGCTGATGAAAAATTTATTAAAGATATTGTGCTGCTGCTTACACCTTTGGTCCTTTTACCCGGTGATACGGTTGTTAAAAAAGGGGATATTGGGGACTGTATGTATTTTATTTCCCAGGGCAGTGTTAATGTCCTGGATGATGATGAGAAATCTGTTTTAATTACTTTAACTGAGGGCAGTTATTTTGGCGAGATGGCTCTGCTCAAATCTTCTCCGCGTAATAAAACAATCAAAACCGCTGACTATTGTAACCTCTATAAACTAACCAAAGAAAATTTTGATAAACTTTTGCAGGATTACCCGGCTTTTGCCAGAGATATCCAGGAAACAATTAAACAAAGGGAATAGAGAGAGGCTGACCTGACCACAAAAATGAATTTTTTGCGGTCAGGTTCATACCTGGTTTATATTGTACCCCGGGGAGGGAGTATATCAGGGTCAATATAAGACGGTCCGGTCTGTGAGGAGAATGATACAGACCGGCTTTCAATAAACAAGACCCTTGCTTTTAAGATCCCGTTCCAGTTCCTGCCATAAATATTCCCAGTCATTATGGACCAGTTTTTGGCTGTAATTTTCTGTCATAATATACTCCTGTTTACCAATAAACGTTATAAAAAAATACTAAAAGTAGTAATACTTTTGTCCTGCCCTGAACAAACCGGCATGGAAAATACGTCTTTTGGCTCCGGTAATAATGTAGGATGTATGCTTTAAATATCTGATCTTTTTCATAAATCCCCCTTTATTCATCTTATATTATAGAACAAAAAGTAGAACAAGTCAAGCTGTTCTTGCTTTTTTTTTAAAAAAAGTGTATAATTTAGTATGAAAAAGCTTCATTTTACGCAAAAAAAGCTGTTGGAACTGCTCAGATCGCACCAGGATGATCCGCTTACTGTCAGAGATCTGCAGCAGCTGCTGGATATATCCTCTCCCAGTGTAGTACACCACCATATACAGCAGTTAGAAAAAAAAGGCTATCTCCGGCGCAACCCCCACAACCCGCGCGACTATCAGATATTGACAGACCAGCCTGATCCGGGCATTGTTTATCTGCATTTATATGGTCTGGCCGAGTGCGGCCCCGGATCTTCCATATTGGATAATGCACCTTTAAATAAACTGCCGCTCTCTTCCCAGTTATTAGGATTTCCGGCCGCACAGGCCTTTCTGATAAAAGCCAAAGGGGATTCCATGCAGCCGCGTATTCACCACGGCGATATAGCCGTAGTATGCCGGCAGCAGCAGGCACCGGAGCAAAGCATAATTGTCTGCACTAATGAAGGTCACGCCTATATTAAACAACTTCATAAAAACGGTAATACTATTATCCTCCACTCCCTTAACTCCGCCTATACCCCGTTTATTGCTGATCCGGACAGCTTTAAAATAGAGGGGGTGGTACGCGGTGTTTTTTCCTATCTGTAGCTGTTATGCAGACGGCAGCTCTTGCTCTTTCAAGCTGCCATTACTGTTACTGCTATAGTTCGAGTATCTCGGGGCCCGTCAAATTCGCATAAAAAAATATTCTGCCAGGTTGACAAAGCCAGTTTGCCGTTTACCAGCGGAATTGTTTCCGACGGTCCCAGCATACCGGATTTTAAATGAGCATCGCCGTTACCGTCCTGGCGGTCATGGCGCCAGACCCCGCGCGGAACTAATTTCTGCAGCATAGCTATAACATCCTGCTGTACTGACTCATCCCAGTTCTCCTGTATCATTACCGCAGCAGTGGCTCCCTGCACATAAACATTGACCAGACCGTCAGTAGTTCCTGTTTCCTGTACAGCCTGTTTTACCGCAGCGGTTATATCAAAAAGTGCTTCCCGCTGGTCAGTTGCAACCGTAAAGGTTTTAAACATAGTTCACCTCCTTCTTAACGTAAATATAACTGTAAAAAAGCAGCGCTGTCCATCATAAAAGCTACTCCGGCGTGGATAATGACTCCTCCCCAGACCGAACGGGTGTAATAAATAATAACGCCCAAAGCAAAACCGCCGGCAGCAGAAGAAACAGCTTCCAGCGGCGGCTTGCCGAAATGAAGGGCAACATAGACAGGAACCATTAAAGGAACAGCATTACGCCCCCAGAGAGAGAGCATACCGAGCACCAGAAAACCGCGAAAAAGAATTTCCGTATTTAGAAAATCAAGCAGATAAAAAAACTCATAAAAAGCTGCTGTTACTATCTCAGGAACCTGCAGACAAAGGGATGCACTGGTGTTCTCTGATGCTTTTAAGATCGGATAATAGCTGGTAAAAGAGGGGGACCAGGAGGCTATTGCTATAACAGGGGCAACTGTTAATAATATAATGAAATAGGGCTTAAAATCAAAATTTTTATTATTAAAGCCGTAAAAATTTTTATTATTTTTTTCGCAAAAAAAATAAAATAAAAACAGCGGTAATAATACTACCACCAGTCCATAGGCATTCTGCATTATTTGTACAAGCCACTGCTGATAACAAAGCCGGGCGGGTATCATAGTCTTATGCCAGTAAAAGGAACGTTTCAGGGTGATCAGCACCAGGAAACAAAGCACTTTTAGAATAAATTCTTTTTTTTGCAGAAGGTAACCGGTCTTGTTAAAGAACGTATATAAAAGAACAGACACCAGATACACAAAAGCGTTAAGAATGAAAAAAAAAACAAAATGAAGAAAAGTACCGTAATATCTACGGTCAATAATACCGTTTTCCAGATTAAAAGAAAAGTTTATCACTAATATAAGCGCGGTGAACAGAGCAAGAGCAATATAAAAAGAGGGCGAAAAAGATTGCCGGAAAAAATCCCTGAAATAAAAAAAAATTTTTTTCATTACATGAGGGAAACAATATACTGCTGTTCCTCTTCAGTCAGATAAGGACTCATGGGCAGACTCAGGATCTCCCCGCATACTTTTTCAGTTACCGGAAAATTATCAGGCTCTATATCAAGCCAGGAAAATGCTTCCTGTTTATAAACCGGCATCGGGTAATGAATGGCAGTCGGCACCCCGTTATCCCTTAATTTTTGCATAAGCTGATCCCGGTTTTTCACGCGAATTGAGTACTGAGCATAAACACTTGTATGGCCTTCACTGATAAAAGGTATAACAACCTCTTTATCTTTAAGCAGACTGTTATATCGCTCAGCCACCGTCTTTCTTTGCTTTATTTCTGCCTCATAATGTTTTAGTTTAACCCTTAAAACCGCAGCCTGAATAGTACTCAAGCGGGCATTGAGACCAATATGTTTATGAGCATACTTGGCGCCCTGGCCATGATTGCGCAGCGATACCAACAAGTCTTTAAGCTTGCTGTTGTTGGTAAAAACTGCACCGCCGTCCCCATAGGTACCCAGAGGCTTGGCCGGGTAAAAACTGGTGCAGGCCAGCTCGCTAAGATTGCAGGAACGCTTGTCCTTGTAATAAGCTCCGAAACTCTGGGCCGCATCCTCAATAACCGGAATGTTATGGCTGGCTGCAATACGGTTTATACGGTCCATATCAGGACACTGGCCAAAGATAGAGACCGGTATAATGGCTTTGGTCCGGGAAGTAATCCCGGCTTCAACCAGGTCAGGGTTCAGGTTATAAGTTGCTTCGTTTATGTCAACAAAAACCGGCACTGCGCCCATAACTGCCGGTATTTCAGCAGTGGCAAAAAAAGTAAACGGACTGGTAATAACCTCATCACCCGGCTTAAGACCGAGCGTCAGCAAAGCCACCTGGATAGCGGCTGTGCCGCTGCTGACTGTAACAGCATATTCACAGCCGCAAAAGGCAGCCAGTTCTTTTTCCAGTTCTTTTACATCAGGCCCGTTTATATAAGCGCCGCTGACAACTACATCAGCTATTGCCTTATCCAGCTCTTTTTTATAGTTGTTATATTGTTTTTTAAGATCAATAAAATTTATCTTCATAAATTACCCTGGTGATGAAATTATTTATTATTGGAACCGATACAGTAATAGGTAAATCCCCGGGCAGGGAGATCAAGCTGACTGTATAAATTGCGGCCGTCAAAAATAAGCGGTGCTTTTAAATTTTGTTTAATTTTATTAAAATCAGGATTGCGGTAGACAAGCCATTCGGTGGCTATGAGTAAAGCGTCAGCATTCTCCAGACACTGATAATGATCTTCGAAATAGTCTATTTTGGTTCCCAGTCTCTCTTTGACATTGGGCATGGCTTCCGGATCAGCAGCTTTTATCCGTACTCCTTCAGCTAAAAGTTTTTCTATCATAACCAGAGCAGGAGATTCCCGGATATCATCAGTCTCAGCCTTGAAAGCCAGCCCCCAGACAGCCACGGTTTTACCCTTAAGCTTGCCGGAAAAATGTTTTTTTAATTTGTCTACCAGAACAACTTTCTGGGCCGCGTTAACAGTCTCTACTGCGTTCAGCATTTTAAAATCCATGCCGTTATCCGCTGCTGTTTTAATAATAGCTTTGACATCTTTGGGAAAACAGGAGCCGCCGTAGCCTATACCGGGATAGAGAAAAGCCTGGCCGATACGTTTATCTGTGCCGATACCGTCGCGCACCAGGTCTATATTAGCTCCTACCCGGTCGCATAAATTGGCGATCTCATTCATAAAAGTAATACGGGAAGCAAGCATGGCATTGGCAGCATATTTGGTCATCTCTGCGCTCGCTATATCCATAAATAAAACAGGATGGTTGTTGCGTACAAAGGGAAGATAAAGCTGATGCATAACTTTTTTAGCCTTTTCACTTTCAAAACCGATCACAACCCGGTCCGGTTTTAAAAAATCCTCAACAGCTGCTCCCTCTTTTAAAAACTCCGGGTTGCTGACCACGTCAAAAGCACAGTCAGTAAATTCTTTTATTTTATTTTTAACTTTCAGGGCTGTACCTACCGGTACTGTGGATTTATCCACCACTACTTTATAATTATTAATATTTTTACCGATAGCAGCCGCAACTTCCAGGACATAACGCAGATCAGCCGTACCGTCAGTACTGCTGGGCGTACCCACGGCAATAAAGATTACTTCTGCCTGGCGGATGGCATAAGCGACATCAGTAGTAAAAACCAGCCGTTCATCCTCCCGGTTATGCCTGAGCATTTCATCCAGACCCGGTTCATAGATAGGAATTTGGCCGTTATTCAGTTTTTTTATCTTTTCCGCATCAATATCAGCACAGATAACCTTGTTACCGGTTTCGCTAAAACAGGTACCGGCTACCAATCCTACATAGCCGGTGCCAATCACAGTTACATTCATTATCAATCCTAATTATATAAAAGAAGATAATTATAAAATAATATGAAAAAAAAGACAAATTGAAAATTAAACATTAAACAATTAACTTGAAAATTTGTTTTAATAGATGTTATGATTACACAGTTTGAAAATAGTATTATGAAAAAGATTTCTATAATTATACCTGTTTTTAACGAACAGGAAGTCATAAAAGAATGCATTAAACGGATAAATAAAGTCTTTAAAAAGAGCGGCTACCGGTATGAAATAATATTTATCGATGACGGTTCAGAAGACAACAGTCTGAAAATCCTTAAAAAACATGCCCGGCAAGAGAAAAATATTAAAATCCTGTCATTTTCGCGTAACTTCGGCCACCAGATGGCTATTACCTGCGGTATGGATTATGCCGGCGGTGATGCAGCCGCCATTATTGATGCTGATCTCCAGGACCCGCCGGAAATATTACTGAAAATGTTAAAAAAATGGGAGGAAGGTTATCATATAATCTACGGGAAACGCCAAAAAAGAAAAGGTGAGAGTTTTTTCAAACTTTTAACAGCCAAAATTTTTTACCGTATACTCTCCTTTTTTACCGAGATCAAAATTCCCCTTGATACAGGCGATTTCCGGGTAATAGATAAAAAGGTTTTAGAACAAATGCGCAGTGTCAGGGAGAAACACCGTTTCATGCGCGGTTTGACTGTCTGGGTAGGTTTTAAAACCACTTACGTCAAGTATGACCGGGACCGCCGTTACGCAGGGCGATCAAAATACCCTTTTTTTAAAATGCTGCGTTTTGCCATTGACGGTATCACCTCCTTTTCCAGCAAACCGCTGAAACTGGCTACCCTGCTCGGTTTTATGGGATTTATTACGGGTCTCGGTTTAACCATATATGCTGTTATCTCCTATTTCTATTTTACCAGGGAGCACAGCGGCTGGACTTCCACAATGCTGGTTATCATCTTTTTCGGCAGCACCCAGCTTTTTACACTGGGCATCCTGGGCGAATACCTGGGCCGTATGCATGAAGAGCTTAAAAAACGGCCTCTTTATATAGTAAATGAAAAAATAAATATTAAAAAGAAAAAATGAAATTTATAGCTGTTATATTACTGCTCTGGTTTATACCTTTAAAAGCAGGCATTATTCACTTACACGCCTATTATAATAAAACCAAAAAAAAAGTATTTATAAATATCAACAATAAATATAAAAGCAATTTGCATTTACAAAAACTGACCTGGCATATTAACAACCGTCAGAAAGAGCTAACGTTAGATACCAACATTGCTCACCGCAGCCGTCTGCGCACCTCCCTGGATACCCGGATCCAGACCCCGGGACAATATACACTGCATACCTGTCTCAGCGGCAGCAATTCTGACGGCAGTTTTAAAACCAATTTTTATCAAACAGTAACTGTAATTTCCAATCCTCAAAACAGATTGGATTTTAAGGCCAGTATGAATTTCTTTCATAAAAAAGGAAAGGTTGTACTTAATATCCCCAAAGGCCATTTGACAGACCAGGCCGGACTTAAAGCGTTTTTTCCAACCGGGATAAAAATATTATCAGTCCGGACCAACAAAGCCAACCTTGTCTACCGCATCGCCCAAACCAATAAACAAACCCTTATAAACAGCAAAACTTATTTTCTGTTTGATAAAAACGATCCGGCGCAAAATATACACCGGGCTGACTTAGTGGAACTGGATTTTTTATGCGGCCGGCGTTTTGCCGAAAAAAAATTTGATATTGATGATCTCTTCGGTGTTCTGGCTATACTTATAACCGCTTTGTTTATTGGTACAGGAATATACCGTTTTGAAAAAAAGGACAAACACCGGGCCATGCTGTTTCTGGGACTGGGTCTGGTTTTTATCGCCTCCTACATTACCTACTTTGACCGCTACCAGTATCCCTCTTCTATGTTCTGGGATGAAAACTACTACATAACTTCCGTAGAAAAATATAAAAACAACATTATGTTTATGAGCGGCCATTTTCTACTGGCTAAACAAATACTCACCCTGGGCGAACTGCTTTTATCACCCAATGAGGGGCTGACAGCGAAAAATGCTTTTACCAAAGGCCACATAAAAAAACTGCCTCCCTCCTACTCTTTTGTCGGGGTCAGGTTTTTCCCGGTGCTGTGTGCAGTATTGATTGCCATCCTCCTGTATTTTATATTTTACTATATTTTTTACAAACCCTTGTACGCCGCCCTTTTCAGCATGCTCTATATAATGGAAAATGCTTTTGTAGTTCACTTCCGGGGCGCCATGCTGGACAGTATCGAACTCTTTTTTATCGCTGCTCTTATACTTGTCTTTATAAAAGCTGTACGTAACTGCCGTAAGCAGGTTCCTAAACGCACCTATTTTTACATGGGCCTGCTGGCCGGAGCCTCAGTAAGCTCCAAAGAGAACGGAGCTATAGTTTTTTTGTTTTTTCTGTTTTTAATTGTTTATGAATACCGGCATGCCCTGCTCCGCCTGCGGCTTAGTTTACAGATAATAAAAAATACTGCCTGGAAAACCGTTATATCCATAACCGGTATTTTACTGGTTTTCTGCGGCAGCTGGTATGTTCATTTTGCTGCGGGCACCAGAATATACCAAAATAAAACCTATAAAGCATCACCTGCTTATCTGGAAATAATCAAAAAAGGTGAAACCGCCAATCCGCTTCACTTCCCGATTATGCTCAGAGACAACCTTGCCTTTATTAAAAATTATCATAAAGGAGTACCTCACTATGATCCCTGTAAAGAGGGGGAAAACGGCAGTCTGCCTATACACTGGCTTATCGGCAAAAAAAGCATCAATTATGCATGGGCCAAGCGCGGCGGTAAAGCAAGATACCGCTATCTGCAGGTTAATCCCCTTACCTGGGCAATCGGACTGGCAGCTATTATCCTCTCTCTTATGCTTATCGGTTCAGTCTTTCTCTTCCGGTTGCCGCTTAAAAATAAAACACTGTTTTTTTTAATTACCGTACTGGCCGCCTCCTATCTTTCCTACATGATAGTAGTAATAAACGCTGACAGAGTATTGTATCTTTATCATTACTTTATTCCGCAGCTTTTTAATATTATGCTGGCCGGACTGGTTTTTTGTTACTGTTACGAAGAGTATATTATAAAAGATGATAAACTGCTGGCCGGTATAACCGTTTTTATTGGCGTGCTTATACTGCTGGTGTTTTTATATTTCAGTCCCTTTTGCTATAACCTGGGGCTGACAACCGAACAATTTTTAAACAGAGAGTGGTTTGATGTCTGGGGTCTGGAGTACATTTAAAAAGCCGGATAAACGGCACTATCTGCTGGCTGTATTTACAGCTGCCGCTGTTTTTATGCTGGCCAAAAGCGGTTTTTTTACAACCATAGATAATAAACTAAAAATAGTTATCTCCGGACAAAAGGGCAGAATACGAAAACTTAATGCTAAAAAAAATATAAGTGAAAAAAAAACAATACTGGTTGATATACTGAATTTTAAAAAAGGAAACTCATTGATCCATGCCCATTACGGGCAACTGGACTATAAAAATAATTTTTTTATGGATATCAGGGGCAGCTTCCGCGTATCACAGCCAGCCTATTATACTTTTCACATTGGCTCTGATGATGGTTTCCGGCTGCGCATCGATAATAAAACTATATGCCGGCATCCCGGTACCAGACCTTTTGCCTGGAATAAAGGAAGGGTATATTTGGAAAAAGGACTGCACCGCTTAAAAATTTCCTATTTTCAGGGATGCTGCCTGCTGGGGCTGAAAGGGAAATACCAGAAACAGGGTGAAAACAAGCAGTACTTTATCGGCCAGGACAGTAAATATATAAATTTTCGTACCTATTAAGGCTTTTCCGCCCGCAGGCTTTATGCTGACCAGCGCAGCCGGGTAACATTTATATTTTTTTGAGCATAGTAGGCTGCTACTTTTTGATCAGGATTAATCAGATATTTTTTTTTACATAAAGCTAAAAAAGCACTGTCGGAAATAGAGTCAGTATATCCGGCAGTAAGCTCCACAGCATGCGGCCATTGGTTATGAATCCGTCTTACTTTTTCACTGCCGTAACAGTTACGGCCGTCAATTATCAGACCCCGGGCCCAGGTTTTCAATCTGGTACTTATAAGCGTATAATCACCATCATCAAACAAAGCTATAACCCCTTTGAGCCATGCATCGGCTGAAGCACTGACATAGCATATATGATGGCCTTCCCGGCGCAGCCGGTTCAGTTCACTTCTTATCTCTTTGTATAGACAGGGCTCGCATAAAGCAGGTATGGAGAATTTTCCCTTTAAAAACAGCTGCTTAAGACCGGCAGGGCTGCGGCCAAAGGTAAGTGCCCATATAAAAGCTGATTTAACAGCTGAGCGGCTGCCCAGCTCCCTGCGCTTGATACAGATAACAGGAAAAATAATAATAGCCAGAATAATACGCCAGGGAGAGTGATAAAAAGTACAGAAAAGTTTTTGCCTGAATGAATCACAGGCCATAACTGTACCGTCAATATCAAAGCAGGCTAGTTTAACTTTAGCTTTACTTGCAGACATAAAAAACCGTTACAGCAATAAAATTATTTTTATATACCATTTGATTTTAACATGATCCGGCTAAAAAAATAACCAAATTTTAGAGCTGAGAATATTGTTTTTCAACGGCAGGACAGGGAAGATGATAAAAGAGTGAAATCGCCTCTGACCTGCATACGGCCCGTAGTAGCGCCTTTGCCTTTGGTATAATCCAGCTCACTGAACTGCCGGCCGTTGATATAAAGCTTAAGTCTGTCAGCTTTTTCCCAGTTATTAGCGGTTC
>CAZFAK010000071.1:0-12645 GCA_964517045.1 uncultured Spirochaetia bacterium
CGGCGCTTCCACGCCTGTTTTCTTTGACAAGGAGCAGGGCATGAAAAAGGCTCCGGAAAAAGTGGTCTCTGTTTTACGCGCCGGTTTCAGGTCCCTGGCGGAAAAGCATGGCCGGCCGGTAAAAGTTTGCGAGGCTATGGTTGATGAGGAGATTGAGTTAAGCCGGGAAAAACACGGCTATGATCTTCCCGGGGATAAACTGCTGACCCTTACGGCTGAGGAGTCTTTGCAGGTAAAGGTAAGTGAAGCGGTTGTTGCTGATGCGGATCAGCTTCTGCAAAAGATAGATGTTGCCGGGCACACAGTCAACTATATCAAACCGCGTACTTTCCATAAAATTTTAAAACTTTTTTCCAATCAGATTATTCTCGGCCTTTTAATTACCCTGGGTACTCTGGGCATGATCTTTGAGATCAAAACAGCCGGCTGGGGCCTGGGCGGCACCCTGGCAGTACTGGCCCTGGCTTTATTTTTCATTATTCAAATATCTCTGGGCCATGCAGACTGGAAAATTCCTTTGATTTTTGTAGTGGGTATCGGTCTTATTCTTGTGGAGATATTTATCATACCCGGTTTCGGTATAGTGGGACTGGCGGGTATTTTAACCTCGATCGCTGCTTTGTTTTTAAGTTTTGGTATTAATAATACGGAAACAGCATTGGCATCTGCTGCTATAGCAGTGCTCGGTATCACTGTCGGTACCTTTGTACTGTTTAAATATTTACCTGATTCACGTATAATGCATAAAATATCTTTAAATGATACTAATCAGACCAAAGTTAAAAGCCGGGAATTAAAAGGCATAAAACCGGGCAGTAGCGGTATAGTGGTATCGGATCTGCGTCCGGTTGGCAAAGTAAAGATAAACCGGCATGTTATTGAAGCCCAGTCCAATCTGGGTTTTATAAGTGCGGGTGAAAAGATAAAAGTAGAAACTATCTCCGGCAACCGGGTGGTAGTAAATAAAATTTAAAGGAGTACATTATGAGTTTTGAGTTAAGTATACCTATTATTATAGCAGGTATTATTCTTGCTATATTATTTTTATATTTTGTACCGGTCAAATTATGGCTGGTTGCCCGTTTCAGCGGGGTCAGGATTGGACTTATTAATCTGGCCATTATGCGGATCAGACGGGTGCCGCCGGGATTGATCGTGGACAATCTGATTACCTCTACCAAAGCCGGTGTTGATTTAAAGGTTAATCAGCTGGAACAGCATTTTATGGCCGGCGGTAATGTAACAGATGTAACCAATGCTGTTATAGCTGCTGCCAAAGCCAATATTCCGCTTAGTTATAAAGTAGCTACCGCTATTGATCTGGCCGGCCGCAAAGTTTTTGAAGCGGTAACTATGAGTGTCAATCCCAAAGTTATTGATACGCCCCGGGTATCAGCTGTGGCCAAAGACGGTATCCAGGTTACTGCTATTGCCAGGGTAACCGTACGCACAAATATTGAAAAACTGGTCGGCGGCGCCGGAGAAGAAACAATTATCGCCCGGGTAGGGGAAGGAGTAGTTACCACTATCGGTTCTGCAGAGAGTCACAAAGCTGTTTTGGAAAATCCGGATCTTATATCCAAAAATGTTTTGAAAAAAGGCCTTGATGCAGGCACGGCATTTGAAATATTATCAATCGATATTGCTGATGTGGATGTGGGTAATAATATCGGCGCCGGTTTACAGACTGACCAGGCGGAAGCGGATAAAAAGATTGCCCAGGCCAAAGCAGAAGAACGCAAGGCAATGGCTTTGGCTAAAGAACAGGAAATGATCGCTTACCGCGAAGAGATGCGCGCCAAAGTAGTGGAAGCGGAAAAAGAGATACCTCTGGCAATCAGCCAGGCTTTTAAAAAAGGCAATCTGGGCGTAATGGATTATTACCGCATGAAAAATATTCAGGCGGATACTGATATGCGCGGTAATATTGCCAATCCTGAAGATAATACATAATTAATTAATATTACTTTATGGAAGATTATTATAAATTTTTACCCTTTTTAATATTAATTCTTTTCAGTATTGTATCTTCATTGCTTAAAAAACAAAAAGAAGGCGATACTGCTGCAGATGAACCTGATTATGAGGATTATGAGGAGGATTATGCAGAGGAAAGCGGGGATGGCCTGGCAACGGAAAGCGCTTATGAACGTACAGAAGAGCGCCGGCAGAACTTCCCGCCGTATTCCTATAAACCTTTTAAAAAGGATCCGCAAAACAAGCAACCGCTTTATACACGCAAGCGGTCCGGGAATAAACCCGGGTTGGCGGCCAAGAGGAAGACTAAACCAAAAGCAGAGAGCGGTGCAGTTAAACCTGTTATTAGCAAAAAGAAACCGCCTGCAACAGCTTTTTATTTAAATAAAAGCAACATCAGGCAGGCGGTTATTTACAGTGAAATTTTAAACAGAAAATACAAATAGGAAAAATATCATGGCTAAAGTTTTTATGTTTCCCGGACAGGGTTCACAGAAAGTCGGTATGGGAGGCGCGGATCTTTTTGATAAATATGCAGAGCTTACCCGTACAGCGGATGATATACTGCAGTATTCCCTGAAAGAGTTGTGTCTGGAGGGGCCTGCGGACAAACTTAATAACACTTTTTATACCCAGCCGGCATTATTTACGGTTAATGCAATGCTGTATAAAGAGGCTGTAGCCGGGGGTGAAAAGCCTGCTTATTGTATCGGACACAGCCTGGGTGAATACAGCGCTTTTTGGGCCGCAGGCGCTTTTGATTTTAAGACAGGTTTGACTGTTGTTAAAAAAAGAGGTGAACTGATGTCGCAGGCCGCAGCCGGCGCAATGGCAGCTGTGATCGGCCTGGACAGCGCTGCTGTAAAAGAGATACTGCAGTCTAATAATCTTAGTGACAGTATACAGCTGGCCAACATTAACTCTGATATACAGAATGTAATATCCGGAGATAAACAGGCTGTCAAAGATGCTGAATCGCTTTTTCTGCAGCATAATGCCAAAAAATATGTTATTTTACCGGTTTCCGGAGCTTTTCATTCCCGGTATATGCAGGAGATACAGCAGCAGTTTGCTGCTTTTCTGGCGGATTTTGCTTTTTCCGATCCGGATCTGCCGGTTATTGCCAATGTAACTGCCCGCCCCTGTGACAAGGGTAAAGTCAAAGATATGCTGGTAGAGCAGTTAACCAGTCCGGTGCGCTGGGTGGAGACAATTAATTATCTGAAAGGTAAAGGGATTACTGATTTTACGGAAATCGGGCCCGGTGCGGTGTTGAAAGGCCTTTTACGCCGTATAAAATAGCGTCAGTTAGCAGAAGACAGTAGCTTGTTTTACAGCAGCTCTTAATACCGTAATATTATTTATAAGTAAAATTGATATGATCATTAACGTATTTTGATATGCGGTAAATAATATTTTCGTTGAAATTAAGTGCTTTTTCAAAAGTACACTTGACATCAAACTCTTTTTGGCCTGTAGTATTGGTGGAACTGGAGAAATCTACAACGCGTACTCCTACCCGTATCGGTTTATGGGTTGACCAGTTAAGGCTGAATTCCATTAAAAAGGTAGCATCTTTTTGCAGCCGTTTATGAGCTTCAACAGTTGAAATAAAGCGCAGACCATTGGTACCTATATCCTTGAGGTAAACATTTTTACTGGAATAGATGTCAAAATATTTGGTACGTTCCAGGGCTTTGGAAAAAATAAACATGGCCAGACGCAGATAAGCTTTTTTTTCCGGAGAGGTATTAAGAAAAAGGACATGCCCTTCAATCTCACCGTAGATATAAAGAGGTATGATAAATTTGGGCTCGGAATATAAAGTTTGTTTTTTCTGCAGTATTATATTTTTAATAGAAGAAAAAGAGGAATAGTTTTGGGTAACTCTTTTGGTTTGTGCCAGTTTGGCAGCAGTCTCTTTACCGATAAGTTCGTCTAACTTGAAATAGAAGGAGATTATGGAATTGGGAAAAAAGTTCATGAACTCCAGGATGATTTTGGAAAGCGGTTTTATTTCATTGGTGGCCTGATTCCAGTAACGGGTCAGTTCTGCTTTGGCGTTTTTATCCAGATATACATTATTAAAAACCGTACTTCTCTCCGGCAGGCCGTTAAGCACAACCGGATAAACCGGCGCTTTGGCCGGTATAGGACAGCGCAGGCTGGCCCGCCGCTGGGTCATCTCATATATCTCAGTAGGGAAATTGATTTCCACAAACTCCACAAAATGACGGTTGAGAAGATTTTCTTTAAATATGGATAAAGCCGGCTCTATACTCATAACCCGGGAATCGAAATTATATTTGGCAGCAATATATTTTTTGCGTATAGCCTCTTTTTCCGTGATTCTGTTTACAGAAGAGCGGTCCAGTTTAAACATATAGACATTTTTACTGATACCGGAAAAGAGACAGATCTGGTCGTTTTCGAAATGGATCTCTGATTCTTCCAGGCGGTTTTTGTCAGTACTGTCAGCAATATACAAGAGCAGTTTATTTTTTACACCAATCATAATGCTGTAAGCGCAGTTAAACAGATAGCCGCTGCGGTGTTTAAAGGGGAAACGGATAGTGCTGGGAAAATCATTGGCAATTTTCTGCAGAATTTCCTGTATCTCTTTTTCATCATCAATCAGTTTTTGTTTTATATTTTTAGGCAATTATTATTACTCCTCGTTGTTCTATTATATCATTAATAAATAAGTGAAAAAAGCACCCTGTATTTCTGGTAATTTCCGGTTTATTATTGGCTGTCCGGCAATTGTTTCACATAAAGAGAAAAAGTGCAAAAAAAAAAATAAAAAAAAAAGATTTGAAAATTGGCCGTAAATATAATACAATGAAGTTAATAGACAGTTATTGGTATGTTTTTAAATGATAATAAACTAATCCTTATAGCCGGACCCTGTGTCATCGAAAGTTATGAACAATTAAAAAAAACAGGCTTGGTTTTAAAAGAATTTTGTCAAAAAGAGGATATTTTATATATTTTTAAATCATCTTATGATAAAGCCAACCGCTCCGCACTGGACGCTTTCCGCGGTCCGGGCCCGGAAGAGGGTCTGGAGATGCTGGCTGCTCTAAAAAAGGAGCTGGATATACCGGTTTTGAGTGATGTTCATTCTCCGGAACAGGTTGAGAAGGCAGCCGCGGTACTGGATATTCTCCAGATTCCCGCTTTTCTTTCCCGGCAGACCGACCTGCTTGTTGAAGCAGGCCGCAGGCAGGTACCGGTAAATGTTAAAAAGGGACAGTTTATGTCCCCCTATGAGGTTGAAAATATTATTACTAAATATTTAAAAAGCGGGGGCGATGACATTTTAATTACGGAAAGAGGAACGTTTTTTGGTTACGGCAATCTGGTAGTTGATTTCCGGTCTTTACCCATTATTAAAAATATGGGGGTTAAGTATATTTTTGACGCTACTCATTCACTGCAGCTGCCGGCAGCCCGGGGCAGCTCTTCCGGGGGAGCCCGCCAGTATCTTCCTGCTCTGGCACATGGCCAGATTGCAGCCGGAGCAGACGGAATATTTATGGAGATTCATCCTGAACCGGACCAGGCCCAATGTGACCGGGAAACCCAGTACCCGCTTAAACAAGCACCGGTTTTACTGCGAAGTATTAATAAATTATTTAATTACATAAAACAACAAAACAGGAGATAAAAATGAAAATATTTAAAATATTGGCAGCAGTATTTTTACTGCTTAATCTGGCTGTTTATGCGCAGGATAGCAATACTGCGCCGGCCGGGCAAGGCTCTGATACCAGCACTGATACATCTTCCGGAGAACAGGAAGCCGGGGATGAAGCTGCAGCAGAGCAGGAAGATGATGAAGGCTCAGGAGTTAATTTTGGTGTTTCAGTTGACTATGTTACCCTGGACGGCGAAACATACACCAAGATCAGGTTCTTTCCGGAAATTCCTATAGGCAAGTTTGCCATGGCTTTTGACCTGGCGCTTTACCTTGATTCCAGCGGCAAACCTATAGACAAAGGTTACAATTTTGATACAGCCGAAGCCGGGATTGATACTATATTAAATAAAATTTATTACATACGTTTCAATGAGCGGGACAATGTTGTTTACGGAGAAGATCATTTTTTCTTTAAACTGGGCAATCTGGACAATGTTACGCTGGGCGCGGGCCTGATAATGAAGGATTACTGTAACACTCTTGACTATCCGGCGGAAAAGAAAACAGGCCTTCATTTCGCTGTCGGCAATCTGGGCAAGATGAAATTCGGCCTGGAATATATGCTTAATAATTTCAGTGATTTTTCCCGTAAAGGGGTGATCATGGGCGGCCGTATGTTCCTTAATCCTTTCGGCGGCGCTTCCGGCAAGATCAATAAACTGCAGTTTGGTGTGACCTATGTAGCTGACATTAACCAGTATGCGGCTTTAAAGGAGAGTGACGGGGACCGTTATCCGGATGAGGTTGATAAATTTCCCTACGAAAAGAAATACCATGCTGATACCGATGATGACGGTCTGGCTGATGCGGAAGATCTGGATGCGGATGGGGATAACCTGGTTGATTATAAAGAGCTGTCACCTTCTAACAAGACTAATCTTAATAATGATCTGGAAACCTATGGTTATACTAATACAGTGGATTTTAATATTGAACTGGAATCTGTATATCAGCTGGATAAAGACCAGATTGATACTTTCAGTTTACTGGGGCTTGATCTTATTTTTCCCTTTAATGACAGTTTCAAAATGTACGGTCAGTGGGGCGTACCGGTTGATCCCAAACAAAAGGATTATGATACCAACAAGGCTAAAGGATTCGGTATGTCTTTTCCGGCTATTGATGTACGGACAAAGGTTTTTGATATGAATATGGAATACCGTTTCAGTACCGGTGATTTTGTTTATGCTTATTTTAACAAGTATTATGATCACAACCGGGCCTGGCTGGACAGCACCGGTAATAATTTTTTAACAGCTGACAATAATCTGGTCGGCGCTAAAAAAAACGGGGTTTACGGTGCTTTTACGATCAAAATTCCCAGCGTGTTTAATATAGTGCTCAACTATGAACACCTTTTTCTTAAAGATGCTGACCAGGTAACCCTGCCTGGTGAGACTAATTCCTTTAAACCATCCTACGAGGCTGCTTATACGGGCAAGCTTACGGTAAATGAAGAGCTGCTGGAGCAGGTAAAAGTAATAGGCGG
Source organism: uncultured Spirochaetia bacterium (assembly GCA_964517045.1). Taxonomy (GTDB): domain Bacteria; phylum Spirochaetota; class UBA12135; order COTS27; family CAZFAK01; genus CAZFAK01. The sequence goes on from CAZFAK010000071.1 coordinate 7,170, forward strand.
TTTTGAGGCATACCTTAAAAACAAACAGATAGTTGATTATAAAAAGCAGTTTGCCAAACCGAGTCAACAGTTTGTCTGGGGGTTTAAAGCTGCCTTGCAGCCGGGTGATTCCATAAGTTTCTCCTACAACTATCAGATGAACTATAAATGGGATAATGTTAAAGATAAATTTGTAAAAGACTCACAGATGAATATCGGTACCCAGGCGGTATTTTAGTTATATGTAACAGCAAGTGTCTGCTCCGGCAGATACTTGCTGTATGCTTCATTTAAAATAAAATAATTCACCTTCTCAATATTTTTTCGATAATTTAAGAAGATGGTGAAGTATTTTTTGGCAATAATTATACTGTTTTGCAATATTTATACCGGTTTAAAGCAGTACCGTGTCCGCAAGGGGGACAGTTATTACCTGATAGGCAAACAGTTTCGTATAAATTACCGCGATCTGCTCAGGATAAACAAAAACAAAAAATTAAAAGCAGGTGATATTATTAAAATACCTTCCTATTTTTTGTATAAAGTAAAGCCCGGCGATACTCTGCTCGGACTTTCGCAAAAATACAAGGTTGCGATAAAGGATATAATAAAATTTAACAACGGCCGTAAAAAACTTTGGGCCGGAAAGTATATCCGGATACCGGTAGATGCCGCCTCTCTGCCTGAACCGGCAGACCGGAGTAAAAAGAAAACTATACCGCATCCTGAATTTGTCTGGCCTGTATCCGGAAAAATTGTCAATCAATACGGAAAGGTTAATGATATCTATAATTACGGTCTTATTTTATCTCTTAATAATAAAAAAGTGCGTTCCAGCCAAAAGGGGGTAGTGGTTTTTGTCGGTAAAGTAAGAGGTATGGGCCTGACGGTTATGATTTATCATCCCCGGGATTTTGTTTCTCTTTACGGCGGTCTGGAGCAAACCAGGCTGGATAAAGGCCGGTTTGTTAAAAGTCATGCTTTGATCGGTTACGGCGGGCCGGAAATTTATTTTTCTATATTTCACAACGGCGGGTCGCTTAATCCCGTCTCTTTTTTTAATTGATGGCATCTTTAAAAAATTTATTACATCCATATCTCTCCTATCTTAAAATAGAGAAAGGTTTAAGTGAAAACAGTATAAAAGCTTATAAGCAGGATTTACTTTTTTTTATAAACTATTTAACCGGGAGAAAGATTGTTTCGGTTAAGACTCTTACCCTGGCCGGTATAGACGGTTTTATTCAGTCCAGGAAAAAAAAAGGTTTAAACGACCGGTCTGTAGTAAGAGAGATATCTGCTGTTAAGGGCTGGTTACGGTTTTTGTATAATGAAAAACTGCTTGATTTTCCTTGTTATGAGTATATAGAGAAGTATAAGGTCAGCCGTTATTTTCCTGATTATCTTACTTTAAGGGAGATAAAAGCCATGCTGGCTGTTAACAGCGAAACAGAAAATAAAACAGCCTGCAGAAATAATCTTGTTATTAAGATACTCTACGCCGGCGGTTTAAGGGTTGCTGAGTTAAAAGACCTTTTAATACGGCATATAAATTTTGCTGAAGATTATCTGCGCATTAGCGGCAAGGGCAACAAAACCAGGGTGGTCCCCTTGTATCCGGCGCTTATGCGGGAGATAAAACATTATATTAAGCGGGTAAGAGTTTTATTCAGGGCTAATGATATTGATAACCTTATTGTTAACCGTTACGGCCGGCCGCTAAGCCGGGTCAGTTTATGGAAAATAGTTTCTTTGACAGCCAAACAGGCTGGTATTAAGCGGAAAATTTTTCCCCATACCCTGCGTCACTCCTATGCTACGCATATGATCCGTAACGGAGCTGATATCCGTACAGTGCAGGAGCTGCTGGGACATGCCAGCATTCTGACTACCGAGATATATACCCACCTTAACAGTGATAAGCTGCAGAAAGAATTACAGCAGCACCATCCCTTGTATGCCTGAAACAAACAGTTTTCAGGCAAAGGCGTAATAACCGTGTTATGATAATTTAGCCCGGATTATATTTTCCTATACTTGTTTTTATTTAAGGCCAGTTTTATCTTTTTAAGATCATTGCTGCGCTGCACTTCCACAATGTCATTTTTGATAATATTAATGATCTCGCAAAGGCCGTGTTGTTTTATTTTAATCCAGTCGCCTGCTTTTATTCCGGGCTGCCGGCTGCGATTTTCAGTACCGGTTCCTGCTGCGCCGGGCTGGCGCAAAGGGGTGTTATAAATTGAAAAAGTAAAGACAGCTTTTTGGTTACAGTTATCACAGCTGTTACATCTGTTTCGGGGCGGTTTATGCGGAGCAAAATATTTTTCAATGTACTGCATACGGCACATAGCGGTCGTAGCATAGCCGGTTATATTATCCAAAGCCTGTTCGGATATGGCTTTTTTATGATCCAGGTAGTCCATAAGGCTTGTATCCGGTCTCTCTCCGGTCAGAATAATTTTTTTTTTTCGGAGGCGGAGCAGATCAAGCTGGATAAGGATATTAACAGCACTTTCGGTACGGTAATCACCAGGGTAAGCGCTGAATCTGTCGGTAAGTTCATCGCGGCTGACCGGTTTTGCTTTGTTTTTTATATACCTGAACATGCTTTTAATAAAATCTTTATCAGGATTTCTGTTTTGGATAAAATCTTTCTGGATAAAAAGATCATCTTCATTATATAAGAGCAGACATAAAGCCGGCTGGTTATCCCGTCCCGCTCTGCCTATTTCCTGGAAGTAGGACTCTATGGAGTCAGGTATTTCCCAGTGTATTATATAGCGGATATTTTTTTTATTGATCCCCATACCAAAAGCATTGGTTGCCAGCATGATCCGGCACTGTTCTTTAAGGAAAGAGTGCTGGTTTTGCTGACGCCGGCCGCGGGGCAGCCGTCCATGGTATATAAGCGGGTGAAAACCGTTGGTAAGCAGATAATCTTTAAGACGCTCCAGGGTTTTAATAAGACGTACATATATTATACCTGCTCCCTTTATATTATTAATAACAGTTAATACATTTTGCAATTTATCTGTGTCAGAGAATACTTTTGTTACTGCGGTTTTCAGGTTAGGTCTCCGCGCCAGGTTTAAAGTCAGGGCAGATTTTTGGATATGCAGTGTCTTTTTGATATCCGCTAATATGTCAGATGTTGCTGTAGCCGTAAGGGCCAGTACAGGAGGACGTGTTATCAGGTTTTGTAAATGGACAGCCAGGCGGCGGTACTGGGGACGGAAATCGTGTCCCCAGGTAGAGATGCAGTGCGCTTCGTCTATTACAATCAGATCAATCTTTTGCTCGCGGCAATACCTGAAAAAATAGGGATCTGTGAATCTTTCCGGAGTGATCAGCAAGAAATAATAATTTTTCCGGAAAAAAGCATCCGTATATTGCCGTCGCAGCGTTTGGGTCAGGGTACTGTTGATATAGGCAGCAGGCAGGTTGTATTTTCTAAACTCCTTAAGCTGGTCTTCCATTAAAGCTATCAGCGGACTTATAACAAGGGTCCGCCCCTTAAGGAGGGAGCCGCTTAACTGATAGATGAGACTTTTGCCGCTGCCGGTGGGCATGACAGATATTACATCCCGGCCGTGCAGAATATTATTTACAGCTGTAAGCTGGCCGGTCCGCAAAGAGTTAATCTTGAAATGTTGGCGGGCATATTTTTTTATAGCTGCGGCGGAAAAATCAGGCATAATGCTGCTCAGCCATTTTGTCCTTCCAGGGCTGTTATTTTATTTATCCTTTGCGCATGTCTGGCATTTTCCTTATCAAAACTGCTTTTTATAAAGGTGTCTACTATCTCTTCTGCCGGGGAATGATACTTTATGCGGCCGCCCAGGGCAATGAAATTGGCATTATTGTGGGCTTTGGCCATGCGCGCGTCAAAAATACCGTGCAGCAGAGCACAGCGTATTCCTTTTATTTTATTGGCAGCCATTGATATGCCAATACCGGTGCCGCACATTACAATACCAAAATCATAGCTGTTTTTTTTAAACTCAGCAGCGGCCCTGACCGCAATATCCGGATAATCAACACTGGTTTCGTCATTTACACCCAGATCAACTATTATATGTTTGTTAGCGGTCAGATGCTTTTTAAGTCTGTTTTTCAGCTGATAAGCGCCATGGTCGGCAGCCATTAGTATCTTCATAGCAAGCTCCGTTTTAAAAAGGTTATTATAACATATAAAATTTTAAAAATTTTTACGGCTTCACCATTACTATGAGCGGAAAATATTTTTAAGATCTGTTTTTTCAAACTGGAAAACGAGCAGGCCGATCAGACTGGTAAATATTTGATTGTATAAAATTATCAGCATGTACACACTCAGGGTTGCTTCTTCAGGTACAGCAATAGTATTATAAAAAAAAATAGCGGCATTTTCCCGCAGGCCGAAACCGCTGATGGTTACCGGCAGCAGTTCTATAACAGAGACCAGAGGGGAAAACACAATAACCTGCAGAAAGGAAGGCGTCTGACCCAGGGCCAGAAAAGTAATATAAATTTGTGTGAAATAGGTCAGGCATCTGGCCAGCAGCAGCAGGCAGATCAAGAGCAGATTGGGTTTATGGTCAACAAAGTTTAACAGATTTTGGTATACTGCGGATACGGATTTGTGGTTGTTTTTATTTTTGGTAATTTTACCGAGCATGTTCAGTATTATTTTTTTAAAGGGCTTAAACAGCAGGTCAATGGTTTTGCGGTTAAGCAGCATCAGGCTCATGGCCAGTAAAACAAGAAAGAGCCCGGCTAATTTTATTTTATGGAAAAACACAGCAGCAGCCCCGGCACCGAGGATAACAATAACCAGCAGCTGCAGTCCTCTTTCCAGAATAACGGCAACCATGCTGTCGCCCATACCAATACCATGTTTTTTTAAATACAGGGCCCTGATCATATCACCGGAGCGGGCCGGGGTAACAGTCTGAAAAGGGCGCGCAATAAGCTGGTATTTCATTAAACGGAAATAAGGCACTTTGCGGCCGGTAAGTTTTTTAATAATAAAATAGGAGGCAGCGCTTATTAAAAAAAAGATGACAATGATCAAAGTCAGTGAGGGCAGATAGATCAGAAGATTGATGTTGGCCAGAGTAGTGCGTAAGCTGTGAAGTTTGATCTGTTTGAAAATAAAATAGAACAGTAAAAGAGTTACAATGATTTTTAAAATGATTTTAAGTTTATTGTTCATAGGTGTTTAGTCAGCCGTAGAAAAATTATAACATTATTGGCGCTTTGAAACAATGATTTGCCGGTTAAAGCTGTTCTTCTTTGCATGCGTGTTGCTGTTAAAACCAAAAGCGGACACCGGTGCTCTGGTCCGCCTTGGTTTCAAACATATTGTTTAAACCAGCATTTGAGGCGGAAGTTGACCTGCGGTAATATGCAGGATTGGGTCTACAGTGGCTAAAAATCATAGCGTCCGGAGCATAAAACATAACCGCTTTTTCGGGGACGCTGGCGTTTGCCTTCCTGGCAAACGCTGCACTCC
>CAZFAK010000072.1:0-5340 GCA_964517045.1 uncultured Spirochaetia bacterium
CTTCATCATTATTATCAATGATCCCGTCCCGGTCATCATCATCATCCACCAGACTGGCTGCGTTATATTCCGGGCCCACATACCAAAAGTCGATATTAAACACCGGATTAAACCGGCGCAGTTTATTTTTGGTAAAGGGCACCCCGTCATTACGGATCTGTACCGTATGCGCATAATCGAGATAGTTATGGGTTTTATACTCCAGCGATGTATTGGTATCCCCGTCAAAATCACCAATAATATAGTTTTTATATTTGTCCCGGGCAAAGGTATAGGCGATCCTGGTATTCATCAGGTCAAAAAAGGTTTCCGCACTGAAAATATCCTCCCGGCCGGTAAAAATCTGACCATCTATAAAGTAACTGTCGATAAAACTTTGTTCATCACCGTTTTGACTGAGCATCTCATAGTGAGTACGGAGACTAACATAACTGAGACTGAACTGACTTTTACCCAGTATTGAAAGGAGTTTGCGCCAGGTTTGAGGCACGAAAACCGCATAGGCAAAAGAACCTTTCAAACCAAAGAGCTCCATATCCTTGCCTTCTTCAAACAGGGCCTGGTTATCATAATCAGGGGTAAACTGTCCGTTAAGAGGGGTGCTGTTATCCAAACGCGCGCGGGGTGAGTAAAATGAACGGAGATGAAATTTCTGACTGTCAATATTAACCAAACCGCCGTACATCGCTTTTTTATCCAGTACATAAGGTGAAAAATAGACCGGCATATTGATCCCGGCCGCAATAGTCAGCTGACTGCTTTTGCCAAAGGGGACCATCACCCCGTAGGAAAGACCGCGCAGCCAGCCGGTGCGGTAAGCATAGTCTGTGGGGAAATTACCAATAAAGCCGCCGGCCGCACTCCAGTTTACCATGGCGCCATTATCCAGCGAATTGATCTGTTTACGGAGGAGGACTGCTTCCGCGCCGTCGATCAGGTAGTTGCCAAAATAATCAAAACGGGGACGGTTGCGGGGAAACTGAAGAAAAAGATCCAGTTTTTCACCCAAATCAATGGTACTGGTATACTCTTCCGGCTGAATACCAGGACCAGCCTCATGCTGGGCAGTCAGGGAAACAAGGGTCAGTAAAAAGATAAGTGTAACAATTTTTCTAATCATAGTATGTACCTTAACGGATTACGGTTATCACCGTGTAGTAATTTTTGGAGCCTGCCGCGACTCTGGCCAGGTAGATACCCTGGGGCACGGTTTGATTATTGGCGTCTGTGCCGTCCCAAGCCAGCCCGTCCAGTGAAGCAGTTTTCCCGTCATATAAAGTTTTGATCAATGTCCCTTTGATCGTCATAATCTGTACTTTCAGTTCTTTTTCCTCTTCAGCGTCAAAACCGAGAAAGGTGGTATCAAATTGCCCATCGGCATTTGGTGAGATGACTGTTTGAGACCACTCTGCCGTGGTCAAGTCGATCGCGCTGCTGTCCGCGGCCAGAATACCGTAAATACCGCTGCTGCTTATTTTTGCATGCAGTCTGTTGGAAACCTGATCCCGGGTGCCTCCTGCTGGATACCAGTCCAGGCCGTCATAATAGAAAAGGGCCAGGGAGGTTTCAGCCAGTCCGGTTTGATCTTCGACGCCGTCATTATTGGTATCACTGTAGCTTAAGGTGATTTCAACCGGCTCCCTGAAACTGATCGCAGGATAACCGTAAATCTGCATATCATAAACTGCGGCCGGGGTATCATTAGCCAGGGCCGGATTATCGCCCTTCTGCTGATACAAGGCCGTATTTTTCTTCAGAATACCAAGATAAGCTACGTCCCGGGGCAGAGCGCCGGCCGGGATTTTCAAAGCAACACCATTACTCAAGCTGCCGATCAAGGTGTCCTGCAACTGATTGATTCGCCAGTAAACCGGCTGCACCGGGGTTCGCAAACTTTCCTGATGTCCGCTGGTTACCTTCAGCCGGATAGCCGGCAGTGCCGTGTGCAGATTAGCGAGCGGATCTGGAGCGCTGTATGTCGAAAGGTCGAGTAAATGTTTTTCAGCTGGATTATCCAGGTAATTTTTAAGCAAGGCTGAACTAATTTTATAAAAATTTGTCAGTTGCAAATAAGCATTCGGGTGCTTGATGGTACCAGCGGAATACTCAATGGTATAAGATACACCGTAAAGACTATTTTTTACAAGAGATATTTTTTCCATATACATTTCATTTGGAAAAGAAGGATGTACCCAAAATAAGGGCACTTTTTCAAGTTCAGGATCATTATCTGCCGCGGCATTATCCAGTTTAAGAATAACATTTTTTACTATCGGTATAGACTTGTTTTCCTCACCGAGAAACACCATCTCCAGATAACAGTTGCTGGAGGGAGCATAAAAGTTAAAATCATGCGTATCAAAAATAATATAATCTTCGCCGGAACTACTGACATTAGTTAACTCAGTCTTGTCCAGATCATTATCCATATCCAGGTAAAACTTAACGTTGTAACCTTCTCCCAGCTCGTAGACATTGGATACCTCTACGCTGACAGCCAGTATCTGATCATCCGGACTTTTGATAAAAGGAACTCTGGTATAACCATAAGACGCCGGCTGTTTAAGACCGCCGTAAACCTCAACTTCGTAAATACGGGCCGGGGCACCGACACCAGCCTGTTCATAAATTGAAAGTTCCAATGAAGACACCATGTTTGTTTCGAGGTCAAGTGACAAATCCGCATACTGGCTAGATACATTTACATTATAGTCATTGGATACAATTAAATATCCTGTTTCATCATATGCTTTGACCCATATATTCCCGACTGCATGATGGTTATTCATCGGACTGTTATAAAAATGCATGCTCTCCAGCGGCACTGGACTGGGAAACGTAATTAATAAGCGAGGCTGCGGATCCCAGCTTTCGTCCGGATAACTGATCGCATAACTGTACCGGGTAGAAGTTTTGATATCCACGATCGCTCCTTCCCGATAGCCATCATTAATCCGCCCCAGAGACTCCCAGGTGCCGGCCAGCTCTTCCAGAGTAACATCCTGCATCACATTCTGGTAAACGGTATTCAGACGTAGCCCCCCATTGGTATAATAAACATTCTGCGGTGCACTGTAATTACTGAGCACCAGCTGCTTGGTCTGCAGCGGATATAAAACGGTGCTACTGATCAGCAGGATCAGGATGGTCTGAAAGCCGGCAGTTAAAATTTTTTTCATTGGTCTTCCCATTATTAAAATTGTGGTTTAATTCTAATATTATTTTGCGCTAAAAAAACAGCCGAACTGATTCCTTGCCAAAATAACAGCTTATCCCGTACAAATCCAGTGTTTTTATAACAACTTTTACGGCGGAATACGTTTTCAAGATTTAAATTGCTCATGTAGATACAATAATTATACTACAAAATTAAAAAAATAATATGTATATGTTATCGAGAAACTATTAATAAATTATAAAAAATCTTTATCTGACAGTATTAAATGCTATATTCCGGTGAAAACGGCAATTTTAAATCGGTGTTTTTAGGAATTTTATCATCGGTGTTGACAACATAGAAACTCCCTTTGATAACTATCTTAATTGGGAGATTATAGTAACTTTTACCATTTTTTCTTCATTAATTTCATTATCAAATACTCTTATTATATAGACACCAGGTGCTACAGCATGTCCATTTTTATCCAACAAATCCCACTCTAAGTAATAAAAGTCTGATCCTCTGATAATGTAAGATACATCAAAAGAAATAATATGTCCTCCATTTACGCTGTAAATTTTCATTTCAGAAAATTCAGTTACATTGATGGCCATAATCAGACTTCCACTTTCTCCTAAAATAAAAGGATTTGGCCCTATTAAAAGATCATTAAGACTATTTAAAGTGTTAAAAATGGTCGCAGAGATAGAAATCGTTTCGATTAGTCCCGTTCCATTTTCTGCAACTACAACTATATCTATATCGTCATTTTGAAATTGTGACCAATCAATTTCTAAAGTCCAATTACCACCTAGCATTGTTGGTATATTTGTTTGCACAAAAGAACTATTAGATAAAATTACAATTAAAGAGATAACACCACTATCACCATCAGCAAATGTACCACTGAGGTTTTCGATACCACTTAAAACACCCGTTGGATTTATACCAACTATTGGTGGTGAATTATCTATTAAATTAGTCTGAATATACTCATTAGAAAATCCAGCACTGTTTATACTTATTATTTTGAAAACATGGTAACCATCACTTAAATTTGAACTATTAATATTCGTAAAAAATATATTTGATGATCCCATATAATTTATGCTTCCACCATCTATTTGAAAATAATTAGAAAGTGGATCAAGTGAAACAGATATATTTGATGCGACACCTCTAAACAATTCATAACCTATAAGATATGCATCGTTGGTAGGAGCCACAATAGTTACAATAGGTCTAAAATTACTGACAAAATTTGTAACGATTGCTACTGTAGTCCAACCTGCTTCATTTGATGACATTATCTCAAAAGTAAAAGGCCCATTACTTAATAGAGTTGTGTCAATATTATTAATATTCCAAACCATATTATTATTTGAAGCTGGTGACCAAGCATTGTTATTCAGTTTCCACCAAAACCCTGTTATTGGGGCAAAATCATCCCAATTTGTACCAACAAAAGATACAGTTTTCGATAATGTTTGATTAACATGGTTAGTTATTGCGATCATTGGGGGATCAAAGTCTATCCTATTGATCTGACTATTAGTCGTTACCAACCCATATTCATTAGATGCCATAACATAAAATATATTACTTGTATTATCCAATCCATTTAAATTCACTCCATTCGTAAACCAATTAGTTGTACCATTTACAAGACTTAACTCTGTATTATTTGTTCCAAAATAAACACCTGTTATCGTTCCTGTTTTATTACTCGACCATCCTGCAAAATCGTAAGTTAAATTTGTAATCCACTCCATACTATTTGGATTAGTAATCATAACAACAGGTCCAACATTACTAATATAATTTGTAACAAGGAAAGTATTAACCAAGCCAGCTTCATTGGATGACATTACCTCAAAAGTAAAAGGACCATTTGTAAACAGAGAAGTATTAATTCCACTAATATTCCAGGCTATGTTACTATCCATGGATGCTATCCAACTCTGACTGTTTATTCTATACCAAAAGCCACTAACAGAAGAAAAGTCTTCTATATTTGTTCCTTGAAAACTTACTATTCCGGAAAGAGTATCATTAATCCAGTTTACAATATTTACCTCAGGGGGATCAAGATCGACATAATTTGTTTGAATATTGGTATCTTTTTCACCAAACTCATTGGAAACCACAGCCATTATTATATTGGTGCTGTTATCATATAG
>CAZFAK010000072.1:5440-12583 GCA_964517045.1 uncultured Spirochaetia bacterium
GATGTTGTTATCCAACTATTGTCAGCTGCATTTGTTATCAAAATGGTGGGAGCAAGGTTAGATACATAATTGCTGGTAATAACTGTGGATACTAACCCTGCTCCATTAGTGGCAATCAGTTCAAAGGTTAACAGACCATTTGCAAGAGCGGTTGTGTCTACGGATGTTGACCAGGAGATGCCAGGCACAAGTGAACTCCAGGCCCCGCCGTTCAAACGATAAGAAATAGATGCAATCGCGGAATAATCTTCATAATTGGTTCCGCTAAAGGTATAACTACCAGCTATCACTTGATTTAGTGAAGGATTGGTTATTGTTAAAACTGCAGAGTCAACATCTACATAATTTGTTTGAATATTAGTAGCTTTTGCACCAAACTCATTGGAAACCACAGCCATTATTATATTGGTGCTGTTATCATATAGATTTAAATTAATATTCCAATTTGTGCTGCCAGTGGCCAACTGAAATGATAATCCATTATTTGTAGAAATATATACTCCACTAACCTCTCCCACTTCACTATTTGCCCAGCCACTAAATGTGTATGGAGATGTTGTTATCCAACTATTGTCAGCTGCATTTGTTATCAAAATGGTGGGAGCAATATTTGAGACATAATTTGATTGATAAAAACTATTACTTTTACCACCACTATTCACTGCTAATATTCGCCAATAATGTAATCCATTTGTCAATGCAGTTGTATCGTAATCAAAAGACCATGGAGATGAGGTAGAAAAAAGAGTTAATGCACCTCCATCAACACCATAATAATTTGTGATAGGTGTAAAGCCAGCTACTGCGTTTGAAGAGTATCCCATAAATGAATGAGTTCCTGCAATAGTTGTTAATGATACACTGTTTGTCTCTGCCACAACAGGTGTCGGAGCTGAAGCTCCTAAAGAACACTCTTTCCAGCCAATATCAGGACCAGCATTTGACCAGCTATCTGAGACACCTGGATAATTAGTTGCTGAATCGACGGCAGGACTCAACACATTGCTAATAGTAAAATCAAGTAAGTCAAGGAGTGGATTTTGCCCGGTAATTGAATTAGCTCCAATCGCACTATTCCAAATAAAACCTGAATTATTATTACCATAGTATAAATTATAATCGAAACTAAAAGAGACTCCTGCATCGTCACGTATCCCAAACTCGAAACCACCATCTCCATTGCTATAAAAAATATTATTATAAATTACACCAGATGATGGATCATTCAGCCATAAACAATTATTTTTATTTGCAAAAAAAGTATTATTAATTATTTTAGTATTTAGTGCATCACTATTCAAATAAAGACCATCTTCTGTATTGCTAATAATAAGATTGCGATAAATCTTATTATTAGCACCTGATATTTTAATTCCTTTTTTACTATGTTGTAAAATTATATTATTTGATATAATAATATTATCTTGTTCACCCGAATCAAGCACTATGCCATTTTCACCATTATCAGAAATTGTATTATTAATAATTATTACATTGCTGCCACCAACACCATTTACTAAAATACCATCTAAATTATTATTTACGAGTTCTGAATCAATAATAGTTAAATTCTTTCCACCATTAGCGCCATCAACCCAAACACCATAACCTGTTAAATTAGATATGATTATATTTGATATTGTTAAATATTCATCACGTATACGCATTTGGGCTCCACCGGTAATTACAGCTTTATCGGCTGGATCCCAGGAAGTTAGTATTACCGGATCAGTCGCAGTTGCATAGGACGTGGAAAGTTGTGCAGGTGCAAAGTTACCTGGATGAACATAAATGTAAAAAGCTCCACAAACTGAATTGGTTACTAAAGGTGCCGTTAAAGAATCAAAAGCTTTTTGGATTGTAAGAAATGGACTGCCTATGCTACCATCTCCCGTTGTATCATTTCCAGTTGTATCTACATGAAACGTATTACAAGGTACATTGGTAATATAAAAATTCCAGCTGGCACTCCAAATACCAGGTGTTCCTGACCCATCCCAATAACGCACTTTCCATGAATAAGTTCCAGCTAATAAATCTGTAAGATATAAATTGGTGGCTGGATTTGGTAGATTACAGCTACTAGAATATAAATAAATAGAAGCAACTTCAGCAGACGTCAGCACCCTGTTATACATACGTACATTATCCATTTCACCATCATAACCATATATATCATTTGTTATTGCTCCACGTGCATTTCCAAACCATATGTTTAAATTGCTGACATCAGCGAAATTTTCACCATTCCAATGATTATACAGTTCATTACTAGTTTCAAGACCATCAATATATAAAACACAATTAGAATTTACCTGATCATAAGTTACTGCGACATGGTGCCAGTCATCATAGGTAAAACTATTCGATGCTGTTTGAAAAATATCCCATTGACCTAGACCACCACTGGCGTCAGCAATCTCCAATCTAATACTACCTGCCCAAGCATGGTCATATCCATAAGTAAAAAATCGAATACCTTTGTTAACCCCTCCAGGTCCACTAGCCATAAAAAAATTAATGTTAGTTGTATTATTTCCAACAGAAGGAAGATAAATCCAGGTTGCCCAACTAAATTGATTTTCTATACCAATTGTTCCAACGCCTACTGCATTGGTGCGAGTAAACTGAACAGTAGTTATGGGTGATCCACAATGGTTGTTAGAAGCAAAAACTGCACCACTATCTAAAGTCCCGTCACGTCCAAAACCTGAAGAATCTGCTGCAGTAAGACCGCTTGTCTCATTGAATTTCCAATAGCCTATAATACCATTTGTAACATCAACAAAACCATTGGTATTTCCTATAGTATAAGTCGAACCATTTAGGTCTATCTCATAAGCGGCAATGCCATCAACATCTGCTGATTCATACCACTGAAGTGTCACCTCGTTAAGTAAAATAGTTGTTTCATTAGTTGGTTCACTTAAATAAATATTGGTCTGCTGGGCATTCAAAAATAATCCCGAAAAAAATAATATCGAAAAAAGATAGACAAATATTTTTTTAAAAAATTTAAGAAACAATCGAATAGTATTTTTATATTTTTGAAAAGAAAAAGTGTTGTAATTCATAATTGTCTCCCTGCACGATGTAATTAAACGCGCATTAGATTATTTTAACTTTTTATTGTGTAATTTTTGCATTTTAAATTATATTACTATAACATATCGTTACAAATAAAAATATATATATAAATTAATGTAAGCTGTATATATATTATCAAAACTGGGCTTTGGGTTGTGTCAAGAATCTTTAGCATTTTTTTATCACTTCCTGGATAGCTTTAATCATTAATTTTTCCAAAACCATCCCACCCAATTGAGACAACATGGATTCCCGCACTATATAAACCGGAAACAGGATAAGAAAAAGCATAATCAATTAAAAAAGAATCTAATGTAGCGCCCAAACCGATTCGCGGAACAAATCCGTCTTTATAATTATTTATCTCCACTCCAGCTAAAACTCTAATTTTTTTATTTAAAAGTTGAATTTTACCTGCCAAATCGTAGGTAAATTTTCTTACAAATAAAGAAAAATCTATTGTTGAGCCGAAATCAACTTTACCTATATGAAGCCCGACACCTGCTCTAATATATCCGGGATCTTCATCTATCATCGTTTTGTCCACAAAATAACCAACCATATTTCCTGCTGTAAAGCTAATATTAAGCACTTTGGAGAGTTCATAGTTTACTCCAAGAGTAACATTGGCCTTTAAAGCGGCTGTGTTTTCGAGAAAATTATCTTTCAGCAGATAAATTTCATTTACATACTGTCCTTTGAAATAGCCGCTAAGCCCTAACTGAAAATGCCGGTTAACAGAGAAACCGATACCCGCATTTGCCTTCCATTTTGCGTAAAGAAGTTCCGAACTTCCTCTTGCTCCGTCAATTGTGTTAAATGAAGAAAAACCGCTTAGACCCAGTGCTATTTTTGCACTCAAAGGGATAATTCCCTGAACCAGAAAAGATCTAATGGAATCACCTTCCAGAGCAAGACCACTGGCTGCAAAAGTAGCGTTGATAAGAGAACTTTCGACAAGAGGCAGAAGTGCCGGATTTTTAGCAGTACTGCTCGCATCGCGTCCCAGCACACTTGCCACATCGCCGTACACACTTCCCGAAGCGCTGCAGTTTATCTGAGTCGCCCAAAGTGTTATCGAAACGATTAATGCCGTTGACAATATAATTTTTGTTATTCTCATTATTTATCTCCAAGCACAACAATCTTCTGTTTACCTTCCATATTTCTCTCTCCATCTGTCTCTACAACAAAAAAGTAAATACCGCTTACACTATTGCCGTTACTATCAGTACCATTCCATTCTATCGTACAGTTTCCACCATTGCTTATTCCCTCATCTGAGCTAATAGTTTTGATTTCTTCACCATGACTATTGTAAATAATGATATCTATCTCACTTCCGGATACTTTCTTAAACATTACTTGAAGAACATTATTTCCGTTATTTATAAAAAAATACCGGGGATAAAGTTTTACAATTCCTTCACCGACATCTACAGTATCAGTCTCAGCAACTTCTACATAATTTGCTTCCATTACCTCATTTATATTACTTGCAATATCGGTAACTGCTCCTTCCTTAATTGACACGGAAAACATTCCGGAAGATACATTCTCAACACTCATATAATAAAGTCCGTTGCCTTTGTCTTCAATATTCGCAACTTCACCGCTGGAGAGAATCACATCGCCGGACTCAAAACCTGTTACAGTTTCTCCGAAATCTATTTCTACTGTCAGGACACTCTCTGTATCAAGTGAACCGTTATCTATAACATAGAAGTTTGTAGTTCCCGGACTGATTGTATCTACCGTATAACTGTAATTACTAACACCTGTTGAATTAGAATAATCATCAATAACATAATAACTAAAGTTTGTAACTCCATTAGCTATATGAATAGTTAAATTTGTATTAGTAGATGAATGACTAACGCCATTAGTACTCCAGCAAATACTAGGCTCGCTGACTGTAAGAATAACATCAAACTCTGCATTGGTTATCGTACCATCAGCAGGAAGCTGCGCAGAATAGATTACAGGAACTGTAACATCTACTATATTTACTATTCTGGTATTGGTGACTATGTTTCCAAAGCTGTCTGTAACAACATAATCTACATTATAACTGCCAAGCATATTTGTATTTAGTGAATTACTGTATATGATTATCGATCCGCTGATATCGCCGTCAACATCATCTGTAGCCACAGCACCAAGCTCTGTATAGGCACTTCTTAGAGCAATATTTGTCACAGCCATTCCATTCAGAACTATTACCGGAACATTATCAGACAATACATTTACCGTTCGGGTTACCTCTTCTGCATTATTACCGTTAGCATCAGTTACGTTATAAGTAACACTGTAGCTTCCCACAGTATTTGTATCTACTGCTGATGAGTCTTTTACGATACTGCCGCTTATATCACCGTCATAGTTATCAAAGGCTGTCGCACCCGTTTCTACATAAGGCTGCCCTGTATAAATATTTGTAACATTATTTCCGGCAAGAGTTATTACCGGTATGGTTGTATCTACTACGTTTACTGTCCTGACTACCTGTATAGCATTGTTTCCACTTGAATCTGCAACATCATAGGTAACACTGTAGCTTCCCACTGCATTGGTATCTACCGCTGCTGTATCAATAATAATACTTGCGCTAATATCTCCGTCATAGTTATCAGAAGCTGCGGCTCCTGATTCACTATAGGGATTTCCAACTTCTATATTCTGCGGATTAATACCAGCTAACATCACTACCGGAATTACAGTATCTACTACATTTACTGTACGCGTATTTGTCACTGTGTTGCCGTAACTATCAGTTACCACATAATCAACAGAATAACTACCTACTACATTGGTATCGAGTGAATTAGAGTAAATAATAATTAAAGCACTTATATTGCCATCTATAGCATCATTCGCAGTGGCACCGCTTTCAACATAGGCATTCCCAACCTCAATATTTTGAGGATTACTTCCATTGAGAGTAATAACAGGATCACCGTCTGTTGTTACATTAACAATTCTGGTTACCTGCACTGCCGCATTGCCTACGCTATCGGTTACATCATAAGTTACACTATAGCTGCCTACTATATTAATATCTACAAGAGAGCTGTCAATAATTATACTGCTGCTTATATCACCATCGTAATTATCTATTGCAGTTGCTCCGAGTTCAGTATATGCAAATCCGGCTGTTATATCCTGCGGATTGGAACCGTTAAGAGTTATTACAGGTTTGGTTGTATCTACTACATCTACAGCTCTTGTTACCTGGATTGCGTTGTTACCATTAGCATCTGCGACATCATAAGTTACCGTGTAGCTTCCCACAGTATTAGTATCTACTGCAGACGAGTCTTTTACAATACTTGCGCTAATATCTCCGTCATAGTTATCAAGGGCTGTCGCACCTGCTTCGATATAAGCCGAACCGACAGAAATATCCTGCGGATTGGAACCGTTAAGAGTTATTACAGGTTTGGTTGTATCTACCACATTTACTGTTCTTATCACCTCAGCCCAGAATGATGCCCCGCTGTCGGGCAGGTCATCACGGTCAACAGAGGTAATAACACAATGCTTCAGGCCCATCGTGAGTACAGACTCAGCCAGCTTGCCCGCCTCATCAGGGTCAGGAGGATGCGGCCTGCCTGTTAAGGTATTACAGAATTTGCAGGAACGGGTACAGATATCACCAAGGATCATAAAAGTGGCTGTCCCTGCATTCCAGCATTCACCAATGTTCGGACAATTACCACTCTTGCAGATAGTGTGCAGGTGATTACTTTCAACAAGGTTCTTAACCCGGGTATAATTTTCCCCGCTGGCCCTCTGCATCTTGAGCCACTCCGGTAACCGCCTGCCTTTTAGTGTTTTATCTTTTGTAGCCATTATATAATTTTCATTATACAAAGCTAATTAAAATAGAGAAATTTACCTACTCAACGATATGCCTGACTTATAAGTAATTGACAGGCCAGGCATATGATGGCTAAATGACAAAACAAGGAATAGTCTGGAAGAGATCATGATAAAACGGATAGAGGACCATCCCTGCATCATAAAAGAAAAAGATACTGCTGACTAACATACTCC
>CAZFAK010000073.1:0-12515 GCA_964517045.1 uncultured Spirochaetia bacterium
GTCAATAGTAAGGTCCTCCACACTGCTATCCTGCAGGGACAGGGTTACACTGCCGTTATCAGCTGCTGTATAAGTATAGGAACAAAGTCCGTTGCCCAGCCCTGTAAAAACACCATTTCCTTGGCTTAGACTCCAGGAGACAGTACTGCTGTAACTGTTAATATAAATTGAGCCGCTGTAGTCCCCGAAAATATTGGATTTGGTACTGTAGGCGGTTATTATTATATCACCGTCAGTATTGGTCAGCAGAGTGCCGGGGTGGTTTATAGTAAAATAACCGATAGTAAGGGGCAGGGCGCTGTTGGTGACTGCGCTGACAGTGGAGTTGGTGTTGGTTACCGGAGGATAGTTGGTTAGGCCTGGTCCGGTTAAAGAGCCGTAAAGTACGATCTCTTTAACCGTCTCCAGCGTCTCATGACTGTCACCGGTAAAGCGCAGGTATGCGGTATTGGTGTCTACCGCGATCTCCTGCCAGGTATTCCAGCCGTCTCCGCCATGAGTAGCGATCTCCTGCCAGCTGCCCGGGCTGCCCGCGGTAAAACTGATATTGCCGGAACCGCCGCCGTCGTAGAAATAAATTTTGTCCAGGTGATAGAGAGCGCCGAGGTCCAGGTAGGCGCTGGCCGGGTAGTTTGCCCAGCCGCCGTCCCAGTAACTGGACACAGCTGCAGAAGGCGGGTCACCGGCTGCCGCCTGTTCATCAACCAGGGGAGAGGCATCACCGTCCCCTGCCTCCTTGGTTACCATGCCTGTATCCAGAGGTATTTTGGCAGAGGGTCCGCCGCCGGCAGTACCTACGTTGGCGCATACTGCATAAAAATAACCGCGGCTGTTAGTAGACTGGGTCGGCGGATACTCATCAAGAATATGATAAAAGCGGTTGGTGCTGCCGTTTACATTGGTGGAAAGCACAAAGGCGTTATTTTGGTTGGCAGCAGTAATAATATTGGTATAACAGTATATGGTATAATAGTTAACATTGGTTGCCGGCAGGTCCCAGGTTATAAGATTGGTATTTTCACCGCTGTATACAGCATTGACGTTTTCCGGTAATGCATTTTGCGCGTAAAACAGAGTCAGCTCAAGTATTCCCAGTAAAACAAGTAATTTTATTCTAAACATTCATAACTCCTTGCCAAGTAAAACATTGTTATTTATACTGTTTATTATTATACTTTATACTAAAGTATAATAAAATGAAAAATTTTTTTATAACTGGATATTTTAAAGATTTTTTTTGAAGTTTACTTTGCTTTATCTGGTGATCAGGATTTTAGTTTGAATATTTTTTTGGTAAGTGCTGATAAGGCAGATATAAACACCGGGCCGCACGGTAATGCCGCAGCTGTTTTTCAGATCCCAGTAGTCAGTGTTTTTTTGTTTTCTGACCAGAACACCGCTTGGGGTATATACTGAGAAACTTTTTACCGTATCAGGCCGGGCAAAGTACAATCTCTGATCACGCGCGAGGGAGACCGGATTGGGATATAAATGGATGGTTTTGTTGGTTACAAGGCGTACAGTAAAATTAATGTAAGCAGACCAGGGGCTGGTATTACTGTTTTGATACAGGGCGGCAATACGCCACTTGTGGCTGCCCGAGGCAAGTTCGCCGGCTGTAAAATAATTGGTAAAACAGATATTGGTGCTGCTGTCAATCTCGATAATATAAGCAGCTATATCTGCTGCCGAGCCTGTTACTTCCCAGCTGTAGTTAAATGATTTTTTTCTTATTACTGTATTATTGGAAGGAAAAAGCGGTTTGACCTGAGCTACAGTCACATTGGTGTTTTCCAAAGCTACCGCAACCAGCGCAGTGCCGCCGTCCGCAGCAGCGGCTTTAATAAACAGATTAAAAAATTTGGAATCAAGAGCACTGATATCCAGCTGCCCGCTGTAATAGCCGCCGGCAGGGGTCATACTTTGCCAGTTGGTTTGATCCAGGGAGCAGCTTACATTGGCAACTGTGCTGTCTGCATCAAAGACAGTACAGTATATCTCCAGTGTATTATAGACTTTGTCATTGTTCTGCGGGGTTATAACATCAATCTGCGGCGGCTGGTCATGCGTGAGATTGGACAGCGAATTAGCCGCCGGGCTCAGTGTAGTATTGATGCCTTCATAGATAGCATATAGCTGGGCACCGGTATTATAGCCGTAAAGAGCTATCTCGTGCAGAGAATCAGCTGCTTCCGGAGAAAGAGTGACTATGCGCAGGTATCTGGTCTGGATGTCGGTATTTAAATTTTTCCATTCTAACCAGCCGCTGCCGTCATCACTGCCTAAAGTGCTCCAGCTGCCCGGTTCACCGTAATAAAACTCCATATTACCGGCATTGCCGGCGTCAAAGTAGTAGAACTGGTCAAGCTGATGCAGGGAGCCGAGGTCAAGCAGGGCTGCCGCCGGGTAATCAGCAGTATTCCAGCCGGGAAACCATTGCGTGAGCGGATCATTGACAGGCGGATCTCCGATCAGCCCCTGTTCATCTACTAAAAGGCCGGCGTCACCCAGACCGTTTTCATCAGCAATCATATTAGTGGTTAAGTTTAATTTTGCAGAACTTCCGCCTGCTGCCGGTGCCTGGTAGCGGACTGCATAATAAAAATCCTTTTCGTAAATATTAGTAAGAATATGATAATAATTGGTTTGCGAATAGTTCAGGTTGGTTTCTGTTATAACAGCCTGGGATATATTACTGGTATTTATCGGACCGGATGTGGCGTAATAAACAGTAAAAGTACCGTTGGTAACTGTGCTTTCCCAGGTTAAAAGATTGGTTCCCCGGCCGTAAAAAGTGCTGTTGAGCCCGGTTGGCTGAATTTGCGGGTCGGGGAAATGGTACACGTTGATATTAGTAGTCGAATTATTGCCTGCTTTGTCTTTGCTGAAGTAGGAAAATAAAACAGTTTCGTTAATAACAATATTCCCCGAAAGGTTGCTGAAAGAGTTAAAGGCTGTTCCGTTGGTTGACCAGTAACCATTGGGTTGAGAAGTCTGCAGTTCTATAGAAAAACTTTGATTAGTAGTAATATTGGTAGCGGGCCCGCTTATAAAACCAAGCTGCGGTGCATTAGTATCAAAGGTATAAGAAACACTTTTCATACCGCTGTTGGTCCCGCCGCTGTCTTCGCCGTAATACTGAAGCAAAGTATTGTCCGTGATCAGAATGGAACCGGTTTCCGGGAAAAAGGGGCTAAAGGGGGAAGAATTGGTAGACCAGTAGCCGTACTCTTTATCAACAGTGAGTTTGATAACAAAGGGGCTATTGGTAGTGGTATTTGCAGACGGTCCTTTGTTGAAACTTACCAGCGGTCCGGTATAAATGTATTCCGTAACAGTTTGCAGAAAAACAGGTGTTTCCGAAACCAGGGGAACGGTTACGGATGCTGTGGCCAGTCCCGGATCAGTTATTGTCAAATTGGATTTCACCCCGGTGAGGTTATTGTCCTGGCATGTAATAAGCTGACAGTTGGTTATATTGGACAGGGATAAGTTATAGTTATTGACTGTAGTATTGTTATCAAATTTGCTGCCGCTTTGCCGGCACCACAGCATATAGGCCTTCTGGTTTTGATCTCCCGGTTTGCTAAATTCATACAGAAATATTTGCGGGCTGCCCTGGGCATGCTGCAGCGCCCTGGTAAAAACGTATTGCCCCAGTGAATGGCGCATGGTACTTAAATAATAATATGATATCTTGTGCTGGTAACTGTCGCTCATAACCCCGCAGGAATCATACTGGGTTGTTCCCGAGCTGTTGAAATCTTCCAGCATAAACATAAATGCTTTATCAATACCGGCATGTTTTAACAGTGCAAAAGCGCGCATCAGATAATTAGCCTGTTGTAGTTCCGGGGCCCACTGATGGGAATGGGTGCCGCTGCTATCATAAGTATCCCAGCCGAATTCGGTCAGCCATATCCGGCAGCCGGGTGCGTTAGCATCACGCCAGGCAATAAGGTCGTTTATACGCTCCGGATTTGCTTCCAGTATACCGTATTCCGGTGAAACCCCCCGGGAACCGTCATGCCAGTATTGATGAAAATTGATAATATCAAACGCATTGCGTCCGGCAGAGTCTACAGCAGCCTGCAGGTAGCTGCCGCTGTAGGCCGGAGTAGATTCCAGGCCGTTTTTTGCCATGCCTCCCATTACATGTACAGCAGCAGGGTCCCCCTGTTTTATGCCGGCCAGGGGCAGAGAACTGTCTGTAGTAACTCCTTGTCCGTCATGGACAGCATTAAGATATTTACCGTAATCATAAGGATGCCAGGCAGGGGTGGACCACCATTGATCCTCTTCATTGAAATCTTCAAAATATTTGACAATGCCCAAACCGCTTACTTTATCCGGAGTTTCCAGGTAATTGGAGTTGCTGTGGACAGTATAACCGTAGCGGGCTGCAAGCTGGGCCAGGTATTCGGCCCGCTGCCGGTAATGGTTTTCGCTGCTGCCGTCACCGTTATCATAGGGTGTATTGCCGGATACACCCAGCCAGGATACACCCAGTTCCACTGCTATTAAAATATTAACACTATCCTGGTCCAGTTTGGTATGAAAGTCATCCATATCCTTCCAGTTTACTGTATTGAAAGTGTAGTTATCATCAAAGGGTTCTTCAAACCAGTCCCAGCGGTGGTAGATACGCACCCAGCGGAAAGGAGCAGCAACTTCATAATCCGGATCCTGGCTGCCGTCTTCCCAGTAATGGTCAAGGTAGAGACTCATATCAATGTTGGCGCCTATGAAATCATTCATGGTGTTGTTATAATTGGTATAACTGTAACCAGGGTAAATAAATATTAAGATTACTAAAGCCAGCTTGTTTAAAGTCACGGCACAGTCTCCTGTATTTAAAAAGAGGTTTAAACGGGTCTATTCTGCGCTTAACTCTGCTGTACCCCACATGGACGGTGATGACATATCCTGATATCTGCTTTTGGGCAAAAACCAGGATACTTCCTGGTTGTTTTCATCCCACATAATATTTATATTGAGCCCTATCTCTTTTCCGGACTGCGGCTGAAAGCCGTGCAGTACTTTCCGGGGCAGGAACAGTTCCAGTGTCCACTGGTCACCGCTTTTTTGGAATCCGCTTTGTACTGTTTCCAGATCAAAGATAGTCTCTTTTATATCATCCCCCTGCCGCGACCATTGTCCGATGCGGGGGGTGGTTTGACTTATATCTTTAATGCCGGGCAGAGTAATAAAAAACTGGTGGATCCCCGGTCCAAAAGTTTTACTTTTACTGTTGTTCAGGTCAGCCCATATTTCGATATAATCTCCGGTCCAGAAGGTTTTATGGGTATTTTTTATAGCTTTGTCCTTACCGGTTATTGCCAAAAGCAGACCGTCCTCATTCCAGCCGATACGGATACTGCCGGCTGCATTATTATTATGATGTAAAATACTGTCCGGTATTCTGTATTTATCTTTGGCGTCAGTACCCCAGTCACTTAGCTTGCCATCGAGAGTGATTTTTTCCCGAGGCAGTTTTTTAATTGTGATAAAGCCGGGGATAACCTTTTTTTCAATTTTAAAATTATTTTTCTTGTTTTCAATAAGAAATTGCATGTTGGTATAAATTTTACCCCGGGCACCGCCGGTTTTTTTGATAGTAAACTCAAGTTTATTTTTTGATTCAGGCTTCAGGTTAAGGTTCTGCTGCGGCGGTACAGCTTCCAGATCCGGAGGCAGGATCATTTTGGCAGTGATGTTCATATCTTTACTGCCTTCATATTTGAGTGAAGCGCTGAATACCGGCGACTCTTCCGGTTTGCCGTAAAAAGGCTGCAGCGCCACATTGATCGGATCAGCCAGCGTAAATTTTTTATAGTAATGTTTAACAAAACCGGAACGGTCCTTGATAATCAGCTCCCAGTCATAAGGTACGCCCGTTTGGGCACTGTAGGGGATAGAGATACGGAATTTATCGGTTTTGCGCCTGCCGGCCGCTACATTAAATGATGCGGTAGACGGGTTAACCTTGAATCCGGAGGGCATTTTAAAGATAACTTTGCCGTTGAGCGATGTTTTAACCAGCGTAGTATCATAGGTCAGGGTAAAATCTTCATCTGAACCGGCTACTGATATCCAGTTTATTAATGCGTTTTCCCTTAAAGCTGCCGGTTTTAGAAGCGGATCACTCCACTGAAGACCGGTTAAATAAACCGGATCATTACCAACTGTTATTTTTTCTCCCTGTTTAAATCTTTTTTTATTGCCAAATATATCCAGATAGGCAACAGCATGCTGAAGTTCTGGTCCGGTTTTTTGACGGTCATATTTATTATCCGGATGATTATGCCATACAGCTACTACGGGCCGGCCTTTACTGTTTTTAAAAACCCGGGCATATACATTTTTACCCCAGGGAAGGTCGCCGACATATTCAGCATCAGCCATTACCGAGGTCAGTGTATTAAAAGCTGCTACAATCGGTTTGGGATGCCACTTTAAATTAAAAAAGCCCATACCGCCGAAATAATGGTCTACTTTAATAAGATACTCTGTATCGCCCCAGAAATACCAGAAAAGTTTATCAATATCTTCGGACATGCCCAGCAGATAGGTACGGATACCGTAACAGGCCTGCAGGTATTGTCCCACTTTCCAGGTAAGATTAACTTTATCAGTCCACCCGAACTCGCTCAGCCAAATCTCTTTGGACGGCGCCATTTGATCACGGATACGGTCTATCTGGCGCATACGGTCCAGCAAAAGCCATGGTTTATGGTATACATCACCGTAGTAAAGGCCGGTTTTACCCTCTCCTTTGGACGTTTCCGGAGGCTGATCAATACAGTACATATGGCCGTTAAGACATTCAGCGTGTTTCATTAAATCTTTTTTAAAGAGGCTGTAATAATAATCCGGTTCAAAACCGGCCATGCCGGTATAGGCTACGCGCATATTGGGAGCTTCACTTTTAATGCCTTTGTAGAAAGCCTTTTGTACTTTTTCAAACTCCCGGTCAAAATTTTCAGCACCGCCGAAAAGCCCTGCGTCAAGATTGGGTTCATTATAAGGTTCAACCCATGGTATTTTACCTTTAAAGGTTTCTGCCAGTTTACTGATCATCTCACTGTATGCTTCATAATCCGCCGGGGGACCCATAAGTTCATCATTAACAGCATTCTCATTGTTAACTCCCCTGACAGTAGGCATATCATATACCCCCTGGGACATGAGGTTGCTGACATAATCTATACGGTTGTACATTTTTCCTCCGGCGCGGAAGGTGATCGGGTCCTGGTTGCCCCAGTCCAGAGGACCGCCGCCCGGGGTCCAGCCATAGGTACGGGTATATTTTACACCTATACGGGCAAACAGATTATTATAAGGTTCGGAACAGTGCAGATTTACGCCGAACGGGGAATCTTTTTTCAAGCCTTTGTTTCTGTTTTCCGGAGTAATGACAAAATAAAAATTTTCCCGAAAAGCAGGCCCGCGCCGGCCGATAATTTCCATTTTGCCTGTATAACCGCCGTTGGCCAGTTCCGGCATTTTAACCATAATCAGGCGAGCGCCTTTCAGTTTTTTCAGGGGAAAGATTCTTTTGTATACTACTTTATTACGGAAATCACGCACTTTGCAGCGTACCCGGATATTCTGACGGTAGGGTGCCCAGGAGATAATATTGATCATTACCATTGTCTCATCCCGGGGACTGAATATACCATAGGGCCGGGGATACATTATACGGGCACTGAAAGCGTCTGTATCCAGGTCAGAGATCTCACTTACTACTGATATCTCGTCCACCAGGAAGGAGGCATTGGAGAGGAACCCTTTATCAGCAGCATTGTTTACCGATATGGTGGATAATTTTACCGGATGTTTAATAGCTTTTTTATCCCATGTCCGGGTGGGGAGGCTGGCTGTAACTGTTTTCCAGCCCCTGTTTTCCAGAGTATCTATTTTGGTATCAAAACGTACGCCGTTGTCATCCACAAAACCTACTGAAATTGCATGGGGCAGACCATTGCCTTTATAGGTAATGCGTACCTTTTTAGCAGTACCGGGAACAGGAACCCGGTAAGGAGTCTGTACAAAAAAATGGCACAGCTCCTCTTTAAGAAAGTAATATTTAATATACAGGGAGTGTCCGTTAGTACTGTAGCGGCTGGACAGATTGGTAATATACTGGTAACCGTCGGAATACTGGGCCCAGTCTCCCAGCTGCCAGTAATTATCAGCAAAAGAAAAATCTTCTACCAGAGCTGATCTTAATATACTGTAGCCGCTGCTTAAAACAAGTGTAATAAGTATAATAAATAGTTTAAGGCGTTTCATTGTTTATTCCTCCCTGAGGTTAAAATTTAAAAGCAACACCTGTGCTCAGGTATTTAAACGAGGCTCCGAAACTGGTTTCGGTTTCCCCTTCTGCTTTGGCTGCCAGGTCATCAGTACGTCCGGCAGTATCCTGTACGCTTTTGAAAGTAAAAAAGAGATTGACATTATGGAAAAGGCGCAGTACGGTGGTAGTATACCAAATATCATTATCATAAAGTAGCTGGGAAAATTCCCCCAAACTGTCTTTAGCTCCGTATTTACTTTTAGCATAAGCTCCCAGGATGTAGAAATTATCCACGGGCATTATTTTAAGAGCCAGCTCATGTTTTAAATAAGCCATGGCTGCTTCCGGATTAACATCATCGAAATCAGAAAAGCCGCTGTCACTGTCATTCTCGAATTTAGAGGTACGCAGGGAATAGGACAAACCGATAACCCAGATATTAAAACCGGCTTTCAAATGGTGGCTGTTTCTTTTTTTTTCTTTCATGGTAACACGCCGGGTAAGGTCCAGGATATAATGGAGATCAAACCATTTCCAGGCAAACCCGGTTTTGCACATAAAACCGCTGAGATCCTGCCAGTAGAATTTGTCCATACTGCCGTCTCTTTTTCCCTCACTCTCTGTGAGAAAACGCCCGCTTTCCCGAAAGGGGTGATTACGCAGGTAAGGGGCGTAATTATAGGTTATACTTTTTAAGTCACAACCCTGGCCCATACCGCCGAAATCTTCACCCACATAGCGGTACTCAACCCCGGCCAGCAGACTGATGCCGGTAGCGAACAGAAAAGTGGTGTCCAGCTTAATATCAGCTGCTATTCCTCTCAGATTATTATTGTTACCCTGTTCATAAATCAATTCCCGGTCATTGGCCAGGGCATAACTGCCGTTCCATTTTTCTTCGGAAAAATAGATACCGCCCCAGGTTTTAAGGTTGATAATATTTTTTAATCTGTCCCGGGATACCGGCTTGCTCTCTGTTGCTTCTGCCGCGGTTCCGGCGTTGGTTTTGATGTTGGTGTTGGAGGAGGCGGTTTCCGTTTCATTCCGGTTTTCTGCCCCCTGATTTTCTATCTCAGCCACTACTTCCTTGACAGCTTTTTCTGATTCCTGGGCCAGAAAAGAAGCTGATTTAAAACTGAAATTTTTCTCCCAACCCAGTTCAGTCAGGGCCAGTACTGCGTTTTGAAAAGAACGGGAGTTATATAAACCGGAAGATTTTTTCAGGTAGTTATCTTCTACTTCTATGTATTTACCCCGCTGATCCTCATACAAAGCTGCGGCGCGCACATCAATATTCAGGGGCTCAATCTGACTGAGAAGCGAGCCGGCCACACCGTAACCCGCGCCTTCATGCTTTATAAAACGCAGACTGTATTTGGTATCACCCCAGTTCATCTCACCGTCCAGGCTGATGCCCATGGGGTTATAGATACTGCTTAAAAGCAGATGCCCGAAGTTCATATCAATAGCGCCGAAAGTAATTTTTTTGATGTATTTGAGATTTTTAATAT
This sequence comes from uncultured Spirochaetia bacterium, assembly GCA_964517045.1. Taxonomy (GTDB): domain Bacteria; phylum Spirochaetota; class UBA12135; order COTS27; family CAZFAK01; genus CAZFAK01. Next base: position 9,811 of record CAZFAK010000073.1, read on the forward strand.
TAAAATCAAGATCTTCAAAATAAAATCCTTTGGGGAAATTCCACCCCCATTTACGGGTTGAGTAATAATAGTATTCCGGCGCCAGTTCCACCGGGTACTCGAACGCACTGTCCATATAATCTTCGATAATTCCCTGAGGATCAACAGCAAACTTGATTCCCAGATCGTATTTGGGTGTTACATAACTGAGTTTCAGCCGGCCGAAATTCATCATGTGCGGGACAATACCGGTGAGAGCATTGTAGTTGGCAATAGCATGACCATCCAGTTCGAATTTACCCTTGCCTGCACTCAGGCCGGAGCTTTTCTGCACAAAGCTTACTTCATCTATGAAAACAGTACTTAACAGACTTTCATCGCTGTGTACATTGGGCTCATAATACTGATAGACAAAATTTTTATAACCATAGCCGGGCAGTTCCCATCCTACCTGGTATTTTTCCTGAAATTTTCCCCTGGTAAAGGTAATAGCCAGTTCACTGTATTCATAACCGGTGCCGCGCAGACTGTCCAGGGGGGCTTCGATTCTGGTCCAGCCGTGACGGTTGAGAGCAAAAACATCCTTGAACTCATATTTCTGGGCCGGATTGCCGTTTTGCAGGGCTATGCTTACTGTGCCGCCGCTGCCGGGGCTGTAGATATAAAACTCTATGGTACCGCCATTGTTTACCCTGATCGGTTTCTGCAGAGCTACGGAAACAGATATCCAGTTATTGTAGTCATTGTTCCCCTGCCGAAACTGCAGGTAGAGACTTTTGTCGCCGGCATATTGTATTTTATCAGTGAGACCGAAATTAACCACTGCTGCTTTACCTCCTCCTATCCAGATACCATGTTTCATCTGTATATCTTTTTGTTTGTGGACATCATCCCAGTCAAAATTAAGGATGTTGGCCTGGGAAGTACGTCTGCTTCCTGCTTTTCGTTTGTTTTCTACTTTGCGGGCAAAATCAGCAAAGGTGTTATTACTTAACAAAGAGGTTTCTTCATTATAATAATCAAATTCATTGGTATTAAGCACTACAATGCCGGCCATAGCTTTCTCTTCATCTATTTCATGGTAGTAATAATGGGTAAGAAATCTTTCCCGCAGTCTTTTTTGGCTCCGGTCGAGCTTTGTTTTACTCTGTATTTTTTTTATTAGATTTTCAGCTTTTTTTTCGCCGAGTTCATTACGGAGTGCTTCCTCGGTTTCCAGTATCTCCTCCTTGATCGTACCGGCTTTTTCATTAAAGGCCTCGGTCTTTATCATGCGGCGGTTGGCTTTGGCTATGAATTTATCCAGCTGGTCATACAGTTTCTGGAGGTTTTGGGCAACTTTGGTAATATTTTTACCGCCGTATAAAGCCGCCATTTTCTGCAGGGCCACGTTTTCTTCCGCATCATCAGCATAAAGGCCGGAAAAAAGACAACCATAACAAAGTATAAAAACAGATATCAAGCTGCTGGTTTTTTGCAACATATTTAACTCCCTTTTTCTAAAAATGTGCCTGCATGGAACCGCTCAAAGTCCCGTAACTGAACTGACTGAAACCGGCACTGTAAGCCAGATCTACGTTAAAATGGGGGCCGGTTTGAAATCCGATACCAAAACTGTTGGCCAGGGAAGAGAAAGATACCCCGCTGTCCGGTTCATAAGTATAGGCAGAAGCAGCATTGTAGGCAGGCGCTTTAATAATAAAACCATAACGCAGGGCCAGTCCTTTGTACTTTCCTTCCAGGCCCAGGCATAATCTTTCAAATGTATTAATAAATTTAACACCTGCAGCAGCTGTGAGGTACTTGGCTTCATAAGCCAGGGAAGTGATGATCTCGGGTGTCAGTTTTACTTTTACGTCTTCGGTATAAAGACTGTAGCTGCTGGGTATTAGATTTTTTATGTTCAGGCCCAGGGCAAACGCGCCTTTAAGGACTTTTATATTTTTATAGTATGCTTTGGCTCCTATATCCAGGGATATGGTTCTGGTTTTAAACTCATACTCGGTCCGCGCGTCAAGACCCATTATGCTAAGGTTCAGGCCCAGACCCACTTCCAGAAAATCGGTAACTCCCAGGGGAATCGGCATACGGGCTCCGGTATTCAGTTTTATCTTTTTTTCGGAAAAGAAACCGGCCTCGCCAAAATACTGCATGCTGAAACCATATCCGATAGTAAGATTGATCATCTCCACAAGAGAGTGTCTGACGCCGGAAAAGTAAAAATCATTAACGCCTGCCATGCGGCCTAGATGAGAATAAGCCATAATCAAATCAATATCACTGCCGAAAGCAGTGGCGCCCGGATTCCAGTAAAGTCCGGCAGCACCGTTAGCCAGGGCAGCATAAGCTCCGCCCATGCCGGCAGCCCGGGCATTTATATTTACAGACTGCAGAAAGGTTGCCCGGTAGATATAATCTTCACTGAAGAGACAAACTATAGTTACAAGTAAACTTGTTAATAATAATTTTCTTTTCATAGCATAATCCTTTTAATAAACATACACCGGTTTTTTTACAGTTTTCTTTACCGGATCATCAACCTCATTGTTTTTGTTATCAGCACCGGTATATTCCTCTTTCAGGTAGATAAAATAGATGCCGGGGCTGAGGCTGTATTCGTCATTATTAGGGTCGGTTATATCCAGTATGATTTTTTTCCGGCGGGCATTCGTATAACTGCTGTCTGTGGTAACAGTCAGAGGTTTGACCGGTGTGCCGCTGCGGTT
>CAZFAK010000074.1:0-12397 GCA_964517045.1 uncultured Spirochaetia bacterium
TCCGGGAGCAGGAACTGGTTATTGATTATTGTAAAGAGTATCAACTTCCCTGTTATACTTATCAGGAACCTTTAAGGGGTAGCAACATTCAGGACAAGGCCCGTGAAGTTCGTTTTCAATATATTGAACAAATTATCTCTGCCAGGCGGATTGATTTTATTGCTACAGGTCACCACAGGGATGATCTGAGTGAGACCTTTTTTTTAAAATTAAACAATGCTGCCGGTCTGGCCGCTCTGGGCAATTACGGAGTTACATCTTCATTGCAAAGGTTCCCGCAACAGGTATTTCTCAAGCCTCTTTTTTTTTTTACGAAAAAAGATATTCTAAAAATAGCTGCGCTTTATAATATTCCCTATTTTAACGACAGTTCCAATTTTACCAATGATTACCGCCGTAATATTATACGCAATGAAATTTTTCCTTTTATAAATCAGCGTCTGCAGTATTTTCAATCCAATATGTTAAAATCTTTTTCTTTTATAAATACAGCTTCTTCTTTACTGTTTAAAGCGGGCCGCCAGGCCGGATATTTTCTTTTTTATAAAGAGCTCATTCTGCTGCTTCCGGATTATTACGGACTGAACAGGGAGGAGATGGCTTTATTTTTAACTATTTTGTGCGCCCGTTTTTTTCCGCAAAAAAGAATGAGCAGCGGGGAGCTTAAGGAGATTACTGCGAAAATAAGCAGACGCCGCAATGCAAGACTGTTTAATTATTGCGGGCGCTCAGTAGTAATCAATTATAACCTTATCTATTTATACACACCTGCAAACATCTCTCTTTTGTCATTGCCCAGCGGTTCCTCGGTAACCGGAACCGGTTTGGCCGCTACTTTGAAACAGTTACCGGAGAGCAGACCGGTTCCTGATAACAGGAGTGAAGATGATTTCTATTTTTCTTCAACGCAAAAACAGGTAAAATTACAGCTTGGGCCGCGGCAGCAAAGTGATTTTTTACAGGTGAGCTCTTCCGGCCCAAAAAAAAAGATAAGTAAAATACTTATAAAAAGAAAGGTTCCCTGGTTTATGCGGGATAAAAGTATTATGGTACGTGAGCATGAAAGCGGCAGAACTATCGGTTTTTTTATTTTACGCGATAAATATACCGCTTTTTTAAAACAGCATAATATTATAAATTTTCCCATGCAGTATATTGATGTTAATTACAGATTATCGCATAATAAATATAAATATTGTATTACAATGAAAAACAAATGACCCGTTATCAAAAATATAAGCTTTATTACCTGTATAAGTATTTCTTAAAAAAAACAGCGCCGTTATTAATGCTGCTGGCAGTATTTCATATTATTTATTTTATTCTGAATTTAACAGAGATACTTCCTGTAGCGCTGGAAAAATGGGTTTTATTTTTTTATCCCCTGTGGGTTATTTTTTATCTACTTTATGCCGGCTATGGACTTGCCCGGGCTAATAGCAATTTTCCTGTTTATCTGGAAAATAATTTTCAGCTTAATTTCAGGTTGATCAATATTTATGAAAACAAAAAAAATATGGCTCTGGAAAAATTTATTAAAGAAAGAGACCGTATACTTAATTTAATTACTACTGCTTGTTTTAAAGCAAAAACCGGTCTATATTTAACAAAATATTTTTTTCTTTTTTTCTTTTTAATTTGCGTCTTTCATTTTATTTTACCTGGTTTAAGCCGCCGTTTTATAACTAATATAAAATTCATTACAGGAAGTAAATACAGGGCAGCAATAGAATTCAAGGTGCCTTCAGTAGTTAATGAAGGTGAAAACGCAGAAGTTTATTACAAATCAGCGATGGGTCCGGCGCAAATAAGCTGGCATAGCAGAGGGGAGTATAATACGGTCAGCTTGAGACCTGCCGCGTCTTTTTTAATCAGTAATGTTGTTGCTCCTTTACAAATTGAAATGAGAGTTACTAAAGGCCGCTATAAAAAGAAAATGGTTAAAAAGGTAAAGGTAAACGAAAAACCGGCTGTAGAAAATATATATCTTAAGGTAAAGGAGCCGGTTTTACAAACCTGGCAGCAATTTGAAGGTATAACCGCTATTACAGTGCTGCAGGGAGCTACAGTAAATGCTGTTGTGGAGATACAGGAGGGGCAGAGAATTAAAGATATCCGGCTGACCGGTAAAAAGCCTGCTTCGGTTAACAGGAGCTACCGTGCTAATAAAGCAAAACTGGGTTTTAAAGCCCGTCAAAATTATAATTTTGATTTGAGCGTGATCAATAAGCACAATCTTTCTTCTGCCAGTCCGGTAGGATTTTCTTTGACAGTAAAACATAATGAAAAACCATCTGTGACGATTGTGGATCCGCCAGGCAATATAGAGGTTGATGAAGCCTCTCCATTACCGGTCAATTTTAAAGCCCGCGATGATGTAATGCTTAAGGCGCTTAAGCTCTATATAAAGGTAATACCGGTTTATGACAGGGAAAGCATTCAGGCTACCAACATAGCTTATAATTTTAACAGGAAGCAGGGTTATGTACGGCAAATTATTGATGTAATCAATCTTCCTCTTGATCAGTTGGATTTTTTACCCGGTTATAAAGTCAGATATTTTTTAAGTGCGGTTGATTATAACGGTTTACAGGGATTTTCCCGAACCAATCTGGTTAATTATATGACGCTGAGCCGTATTTACAGTAAGAAGCAGCAAAAGACAGCAGAATTAGCAAATACTCTTTCACGTCAGCAGCAATCTGCCAGGGAATTAAAAAAAGAATTTGAAAAACTAAAAATAATGAAGGAAAGAGGTGAACTGCAACGGCAGCATTTAAAAGAATATAAAGAAAAATTGAAAAAATTTAAAAAGGATGTTGCTTCCGGATTGGAAAAAACAGAATCCTTTAAGGAACATAAGCAAAAACCGGAATTGTTTTTTTCAGCTGAAGTAAAGGAAAAACTCGGCTTAATACAAAAGGAATTAAAAAAAATCGACAGAGAATTTTTACAATCTCTGCAGACAGAGATGGAAGATATCTTAAAAGAGGTGGAATTTAACAAAAAAGATGTAACTGATTTTTTGCAAAAATTTGAAATGGAGGATTTGCATAAAAGCCTGGATAATGTTTATCAGTCTGTAAAACAACTGCAGAAACTGCAGCAATTCGATGCGCTGGAAAAAATGGCGGCAGCTTTATACGAGAAATATGAAGATGTCAGGGCAACAGCTATAAGTAAAAATGATCATGATTTTTTTAATAAGGAAAAAAGAAAAATTGAAAATGATCTGCAGTCTTTAACTGAACATTATAATAAGCTGCGTCCGGATATGAATTTCAGCGACAAGGAAAGTAAAAAACTTCTCGCAGATCTGGACCGGGATTTAGACTCCTCTTCTTTACAGGATTTTAAAAATTTTAATCTAAAAAACGATAATTTCCAGCCGGCGCAGCGTTTTGCCGATAAATTCGGAAAAATAAAAAAAAATATTTCATTATTAACCCGCCGTATGAAAAATATGGATATCGGAAAAGCAGTAACAGAAATAAACAAACAGCTTGCCGGGTTTACTGTGCATATAAAATGGAATAATGATTTAAGCAGGGGGCATGTATATGACCTGGAAGATATTTATAACAATACGCTGAATAAACTTTATGCTGATTATTTATCAGGTCTGAATACTGTCACGCTCCGCAGTAAAGAGCATCTGTATGACCTGCTGGCAGGTTATATACCAGGTTTTCTTGATTTTCTTAAAACATATGACCGTTTGGTATTAAACAACAGAAAATTATTACAGAAACTTGATCCGGCTCTTAATTATAAAGCAGTAGATGCTTACCGGATTAGGGAAAATGCCGGTCTGGTAGTACTTCGTTATAACCGGCTTGTGTATGATTTGCTGAATTTAAAAAAAATGCTTCTTAAACAGCAGCAGCAAAACAGCATGCAAAACAGTTTTAATAAAGCCTTGTCTAAACAGCAATCTTTAAACCAGCGTCTCAGACAGATGATGCAGCAGGGGAAGCTCTCTTCCCAAATGATGGAATACATAAAACAATCGGCTATGCAGCAGGCAATGATCAGGTCTATGCTGGAACAGATGCAAAAAGGTCAGGGTAAGCCCAAACCTTCCGGAAAACCCGGTGGGCGCCAGAGCCGGACTCCCGGTGCTGATCAGACTCTGAAACAGATTATAGAGGAGATGAAAAAGCTGGAAGGTGACCTGAAAAAATTTAAAAAAAACGATACGCAAAGAATAATAAAAAAACAGCGCAAGATAGAGGAAAAACTACTGCAGTATAATAAAGGTTTGAAAGAAAAAAGGCAAAAAAACAAAAAGAAAGAACGTAAAGCAGAGTCTGCCGCGAGACAGTTCGTTGGGTCAGAGGAACAGATAAAAGAAAAATATAAAAACCTTATAAAGCAGCTGCAGGAATTGCAGAAAAGTGAAAATTATCCTAAAGAATATGAGGAACGAATTCAGCGTTATTTACATAAATTAAACCAACTGCAGAAACAGTAAGTTATTTCATTTTTGTTTCGCGGAGAAGGTCCAGTTGGTTAATGAAATTTAAATATTTTTTTTTATCTTGCGCTGATTTAAGCAGAAAAAAATTAACTCTTCGGTTTAAATCCATTTTACTTTTCAGTTTTGTTTTAGGTAAAGCTTCACCCAGACCGTAAGCTTTTAAATTCTGCCGGTCAAGTCCGAGTTTGGTAAGATAGCGTACTACACTCTGCGCCCGGCGCAGGGACAGTTTTTTATTGAATTCAGCTGAACCGGTCGCGTCAGTATGCCCCTCAACAGCAATAGTATATTGCGGGTATTCGGCCAGTTTCTTGTATAGTTTTTTAATTACCGGCCGGTATTTCGGTTTGATATTGGCTTTGCCCAGGTCAAAAATAATACTCGATATATCAATCATTAACCCCCGTCTGGTATTAACAGCGAAGATATCAGTTTTAAATTTTACAAATCCTGATTTGCCGGTGCCTCCTTTGGCATCTGTAGCGGTCATTTGTATCTGATAAGTACTGCCGCTGTCAACTTTTGTTTTACCGTCATCCAGTATACCGCTCCAGGCAAAATGGGCCGGCGGATAGTTGGTGCCTGAGGCTGTTTTAACCGGTATGTTGGTTTGAGCGCCTTTTTTGTTAATGCAGTGATATATGGTTACCTGCCAGTTGGTGACAGGAGCTTTTTTAAAAACTTTGGTGTAAATATGCAGTTTGTCAGCGTAGCCGTCACCGTCGGGTGAAAAAATATTGGGTGAAACTTTTAAGGAAATAACCGGTACAGTAGTAATATAACCCAGTGCCTGGTTAATATTGGTTTCAGCTTTGTCATAGCGGTATTTTTTTATTAAACCTTCAGCGCTTTTGGCCAGGTTTGCGGCTTTGGTGATACCCTTTTGGTTTACATTTTGCATTTGGGAATATTTTTTGATCTTGCTTCTGAGGGAACTTAACTTTGCTTTAATTTCCTCAGTACGCGCTTTACTGGCTGCAGCCGCTTCTTTGAAGAGTCTCTGCGCTTTTATGGTGTTGGAATTGGCTTGTTTTATCAGACGCGCTATCTGCCGGCGTATGTTGGTAATATTATCCGGGTTTTTAGTATCTGCTGCATTGGTCGGCGCGCTGATCAAAAAACCGGACAGCAGTAAAAAGCATACGCAGCAGAGTTTAATTTTAAGTATATTTTTATTAAACATTGTTATTCATCTTCGGCAGTTTGTTCAAGTTTATGGAGCCGGTTGGACAGGGCGCTTATCTGTTTATAGATAGCTTTGGCTTTATCAAACTCGGATTCCGCTTTCCGGTAAGTATTGCTGGCCAGTACAGGGGCATTATGTTCCCGGGCATTTTCCCGGGTTTTGGCTGTAACTGCTTTTTCTTTTTGGGGTCTTAGCTGCAGAGTTTTATAATAAGCCAGTCTGGCTTGCTGCAGTGCCTCCAAAGCTGTCTGGTTAGCTGCTTTTTTGTCTTCCTCTTTGAGAGATTTAGCTTCGGTTATCTTTTCCCGGGCAGTATGCACTTCTGCAGCAGCATAATGTTTGGCACCTACAAGTTCGGCCTGTTTCAGGGCAGCTTCAGCATAAGCAATGGTCTTATCAACATCAACGCAGCCTGCAAGTATAACAAGTAATGTGAAAACAGTAATAATTTTGTAATATTGATACTTTTTTTTATTTCCGTCAAGTAACATAATCAGTATACTCTAAAGTAATTTGACAGTAGTATATAATAAATTTAAAACGTTTTGAGGAATTTTCAGGCAATCTTTAAAAGATTGCCTGAAAATTGATTACATGCCACCGCCGGAATCAGACATTTTGTTTTTTTTCTTTAATACCTGATTGGCCAGTGAATCTACAGTTTTTTTCAAACCATCGGCTGAAAACTGGTAAGTAATACGCGCATCAAAACGGGGAGTATAGTTTTCTTCAATGGCGGCCGGTGAGATAACAATACCTTCCAGACCTGATTGAATAACATCACCTATCAGCTTACCGTCTTCAACACCGGTTTTTGATTTTATATAGGCGCCCATTTTTTCTTTGAAGTTACGCATAGCTACCACCTTGGCCGCAGTTTTGGCATCCTGCTGTAAAACCAGGCTTGGTTTTGCTTCTTTTCCTTCCACCGGATCGTTTCCTTCTACATAGTAGCGGCTGCGATCCCAGGTGCCGACAACTACCATTTCATAAGTATCTCCATCTACCCATCCCTCTGTTTTGCGCATACTTTCGCCGCCGAGGTTTTTATTGGATGTGGTACCACAACTAATAAATAAGGATAGTGACAACACTAATGAAACTAATATACTTATTTTTTTCATTATTTTCTCCTGTTTTTAAATTTAATAATATTAATATTATTTTTTGGATAACATTATTGCTTTACTGTCATATTTTTGCATAGACAGTTTTACCGGACACTTACCAGGTTCCACCAACATACCGGCCAGTTCAAAAGGAGTGCCGGTAAAACGTATGCGTAATGTCAGGATTGAATTATTAAAACCTTTATTAAATACTTTTTTAACTCCCTCAATGTTCTGGGAAAAAGATTTTTGAATAATCCTGGCATCATTGAAATTGATCCCGGAGATAATAACGTCATATTCAAATCCGTTATTGACCATATTATCCCATTTTTTTATTACTTTGGTGATAAGCTGGGGGCATACTTCCTGTGCTGCCTGTTTGATTGATTTTCCCTGGGCAGAATTTACATCCAGCATGGCAGCCGGTTTGGTGGCAGAACCGCTGGCAATAATCGTTGCATCAGCTGCATAAAGTACATCAATGTTCAGTGTAGTGCGCACTGATTTCCAGTTGTCCGGAATCATGGGATTGTTTTTTATATTTTGTTTGGAGGACTGCACAGTGCCTTTGATCAGTATCTGGGCGCCGGCATCAACCGCCAGTTTGGCCAGTTCCGATTCACTCATTTTGGTTAATTTAGCCAGTTTAAAATTACGGTTTGCCAGTACTTTTTTTATCTGTTCTTCATCAACGAATTGAAACTGTTTGTCGGCAAAAAGCTGGTGGATTACATTCTTAGCATAATCAGTAGGCTTGTTGTCTGATATACGGTTTTCCTTTACCAGCACCATGGCATGGGGACGGTTTACATTATCCTGTAATAAACCAAGCGCCATAGCATCATCCTCAACATCGCCGAGAACTACCCAGGCTTTGATGGTTACCAGTTTGGTATCCTGCTGTCTGCTGTCGTCAAGCACATTGTATTTCTGGACAAAACCGGAACTTTTTTTATAGATTTTGTCTTCGATTAATTTGCTGTTTTCCACCAGCGTTTTTGATTTGACCATGGCACCTAACACTTTTTCCACAGCTTTACGCATGGCATGTTTCAGCGCCCGTTCAAAAGCAGCCTGTTCGCCGTCGGTAAGGATCTGGGCTTTGCCTTCCACTACTACCGGTTTGGTTTCACCGCCTTTGCCGGTATAGTTCTGGTTCAGCTGTACCCCGGATTTGGCGCCGCCGGTCGTCTCACAACCGATAATTACCAGAAGAGGGATCAGTAAGTAAGCTATCTTTTTCATTTTATTTATCTCCTTATTGGTCCATATCCATTTTTTTTTCGTCAATATCAAAATCAGCCTTGTCAAATGATTTATCAATACGTTTGCCGGTATCTTCATAGGAATCCTCAATACGTTTGTAAGCTTCGGCCAGTTTCTGGTTAAGCCGGTTAAGGGCTGCGTTGATCCGGCTGTTGTAATCGGTAATCATTTTGTTTATTCTGTCGAGAGCGCTTTCTTCCTTGTATCTTTTAACTTTGCGGTCATCTTTATATTGTTTTAAAAGTGACTGCGCGTTATCCATTATAGCCTCATTGGCTGTATCACTGCTGATAAGTTTCTGGTCCATTTCAAGAGCTTTTTTCTTTTTGGCATGAAGATAATTTTTATCGTCTGTATTAAGGTCCTTGTCCGCTGCTCTTTCACTGTTCTCAGCAAGTTCTTTGGCGTTATCAGCCACACCTTTAAGGTGTTGTTCCATTTTTTCCAGAGCTTCGTCCGGATCATCATTTACATCCTCTTCATTTTCCGTCAGCCATTCATTCAGTTGCTCTTTATCATCAAGCTCATCTTTTTCCGGTGCTTCATCTTCCCCGATAGGTGTTTCAGCTGTCTCTTTTTTGTTACAGACGGTTTCACCTTTACCATTGTCTACCGCTACCTTGCCGTCATCTACAGCTACATAGGAAGAGCCGTCCAGCCCGGCTGCTACGGTAAAATCAGTGCCCCGGACACCGGCAACAGCAGTAGGCGTATGAATGTTGAATTTACCGCTTGATTTACCCAGCTTTTTTATACTGGCGCTTAGGGTGCCGGAAAACAGACTTACAGAAGTGGAAGAGGATGCCTGTTTGATGGTAGAGGGCTGTATCCGCATACGGGAAGAGGGCCCTACAGTTAGTATAGCGCCGCTGGCAAGTTTGATTTTTACAGTACTGGAGGGCTTGGTAATAATATACTGACCCTGGTTAACAGCAGCTCCTTTTTTCAAGGGTACAGGACTGGCGCCCAGTTTTTGTACGGAAGCCTGTCCCTGTAATTGTATAACTTTTCCGGTTTGCGGAAAAATAAAAGAAAACATTAAAACGGCAAAGAATAATTTTTTCATCATTTACTCCCTAATTTGATATTTCAGTGAAAAATATATATTAAATCAGTAAAAAAGTCAAGTATTATTTTTTTTAATGTTTTTTTATTTTTTTATGTTATCTTACTATCATGATATACAGATCTCTGGAAGAGGCTGTTGCAGCTTATATTAAGCTGATTCTCTCCTTTATAGCAGTTTTAGCGCTTTGCTTTATATTACAGCTTTCTACTGCGTATTTTCAGGGTACAGGTATTGCCCAGTTTCTGCGGATTTATAAAAATTCATTTTTGTTCTATTTATTTCAGTTTGTAGTTTTGTTTTTTCCTTTTTTGATACTTTCCTATCCATTTGCCTTAAATACCAGTATCAGGCAAAAAGGCAGATTTTTTAAAAGTGTATTTGCAGTACATTTTATAATGGCTCTCTTTTTTATTATTTTGAATATTTTTGCTGTTATTTCACTGCATACTAAAACCGCTGTGGAGGTTGACCGGTTTATGCAGGGTTATATCTCCTACCAGGAAAAAAAGTTGCCCCGGATAGGAATAAAAATGAAACCGGAGCTGCAAAAGGAAAATCTTGCCGCAGGTGACAAGGTTTTACCTTCTGACAACCTGCAGACCTATGACATATTATATAGTATGTTTTTTAGATTTTATAATACATATTACAGTTCTGCTTTACTGCAGAAATATTTTTTTAAAACTGTCATTCCTCTTTTTCTTGTTTTTTTCTGGGCAGTATTATTTTTTAAAAACAAATATATTAATAAAAATAAAATATTTCTGAAAACTTTGAATTTTACTTTAATTTTTATATTGAATTTTTTATTTTACAGTACAGCTTACTTTCTCTTATAGTTTTGCAGAAAATTTATGATAATTTTTTCCGGAACCTGCCGGCAGAAACGTCCCTTATTCCTGTCAACGGTTCCGATTTTTTTTATAAATGACATATATATTTGCCGGTTTCTGTTTTTTTTATCAAGCAGCATAGCGTTATAGATTTTTTTCGGTTTACTGCCCCGGGGCGGTTTAAGCGGAAGCTGATAAGCTGCGATCAGAAGCCGGGCTTTTTTCTTTTCTTCAGCTGAAATAACTCCCAGTCTTTCGGCCAGTTCCAGCTCCATATGCATACCTATAGCAACTGCCTCGCCATGGCTTAGCCGGTATTTTGATAAAAGCTCTACTGCATGGCCGGCTGTATGGCCAAAATTAAGAATTTTACGGTAAGCTTTCTCTTTTTCGTCTTTATCTATTACTTTTTTTTTAGCCAGCAGACTCCTGTAAACGATAAAAAAGAGGGGCTCAGACTTCCGCTGCAGAATTAAATCTTTTTTGTTCAGCAGATAGCGGTACAGTTTTTTATCCAGAATAAAAGCGTATTTGAGGACCTCGGCCAGTCCCTGCCTGAAATGGGAATCTTTAAGGGTTTGCATCAGTTTCAGATCAATAAAAACAGCATCCGGCTGGTAAAAGGCACCGATAAGATTTTTTCCCAGCGGCGTGTCAATAGCTGTTTTACCCCCTATACTGGAATCAACCACAGCTATAAGCGATGTAGGTATCTGTATATAAGAGATACCTCTGAACAGAGTCGATGCAGTAAACCCGGCTAAATCACCGCAAACTCCGCCGCCAAAAGCAATCAAAAGAGACTGGCGGTCAAACTGCGCTTTGAGAAGAGCATTTTCCAGAGCGGCTTTTGTCTTTCTGTTTTTGGAATTTTCTCCGGCGGGAAAACTGAAAATTAAAATTTCTTTTTTATTTTCTTTAAAAAGTTTTTTTACTTTTTTTTTATATAAACGTTGGAGATTGGAGTCAAAAACAACCGCAATGTTATTTTTTTTATATGTTTTGCAGATTTGTTCAATGTAAACGGCCAGTTTGTTATAGCCGAGCATAATGGGATATTTTTTAGCGGGTGTTTTGATCTTTATTATTTTATGCATATTGGTAATTTGTCAGCTCTTATACTGTATATCTGTTACAGTATAGTTCTTTGTTCCGGCAGGTACTTTAATGGCAGTGGTTTCGCCTTGTTTTTTTCCCAGCAGTCCTTTAGCCAGGGCAGTGGTTATGGATAACAAGCCGTTATCAATGTCAGATTCAGCCGGACCTACGATTTTATAAGTGTATTTCCGGCCTGATTCTTTTTCTTTAATGGTTACGGTTTTACCGAAATTTATTACACTTTCCGGCAGGGTAGCCGGGTCAATAATACGGGCACTGGCGATATCCCCGTTAATTTTATCTATCTGGGCCTTGAGCATACCCTGTTTTTCCCGCGCAGCATGGTATTCTGCGTTTTCTTTAAGATCACCTCTGGCGCGGGCATTGCCGATAATGGAAGGCATTTTTTCATATTCAACTTTAAGTTTTTTTAATTTTTCCTTTAAATTATTATAACCGGTTTTTGTTATAGGCAGCATAGTTTATCCTTAAAATTTTAATTCAAAATTTATTTTTATAGTTTCAATCTCAGGGTTGTCTTTAAATATGTTCAGCAAATGGAGTAATACCTGATCCTGGAAAAAAAATTTTATATAGAAATTTTTATGTTTGTGGGAACGCAGGCTGGCTCCCAGGCAGATATTGCCTATGCGGGAAAAGGTACCGTTAGGGTTGTAGGTTATTTCAGGCCGGAAACCGAAGAAAAATTGACCGGTTACTCTTTTAATGCGGTTAATTTTTTGTAACTCTTCATTTAAACCGGCCAGTTCTTTTTTTATTTTTTTTTTTTTTAAAAAATTTTTTTAAAATTGTTCTTCTGCAGAGGTTAATGTTTTACCCGCTTCTGCTTTTTGTACTGCTTGTTTCATTGCCTCTGCTCTATTGCGGCGCATGGAAGATATAGTACGGTTATTGGAAATGATATTGTAACGGAGATTGCTGATTTTGGTTCTGAATTCGGAAATAATATTTGACTCAGAACGGGACAGCTGTTTGAAACGCAGGTTGTCGACCTCCTCCCGTATGTGAAGCATCTTTTCTTTATTTGATATAATTTTTTTTTCAATTTTGGTTTTTTCTCTCTCGTAATCAAAGATAATGTCAAGTTCATCAAGCTTTGTTTCCAGGATATTAATCCGTTCCCGGCATTTATGTAATTTTTTATGATAGTTACGTAATGCTTTTTTATTATTTTTATTTAAAGGTTTGGTCTGAAAAACTTTTATAGTTTCACTCAGTTTTTTACGTTTTTTTAAAAGGATAACATTACTTTTCCTGATTTGCTGTTCGTTTGATGAACTTAGTATATTAATATATTCCTGTTTTAATTTTTTTTTTTTTTGATAAATTTCT
>CAZFAK010000075.1:0-12334 GCA_964517045.1 uncultured Spirochaetia bacterium
TTGTTATCATTTATTCTTTGTACAGCATAATATGTTCCGGCAGGATTGTTATTTTCGTTTATAATAATTTTTAAACTCTGCGGTGTATTAGTCTGTACTGTTGGTGCAGACGGCGGATTGGCATGCGTATAAGCACTTCCCATAATAATAAAAGATGTATTTGTGCCGTCATTATTTCGGGCCTGACAATAAAAAGTATAATTGGAGTTCGGCAATAATGAACTGCATGTCCAGCTTAAAGCAGTACTCCAGGAAGAAATTTGTCCGGTGTTTGCATTGGAAGCACGGTATTCAGTTCCTCCAGGATTGCCGCCGGAAGTCCATGACAGAGTAATACTGTTTGAAGTAATATTGGAAAACAATGAAAAGACAGGGTCGTTACAATACGAATATGCTGTATCCGAACTACTTAACGCTGTTTCAATATCGTCGTTGTTTCTTGCTTTAACTGTGTATGTATATTGTTTATTGGGATCAGGCAGGGAGTTGTTGGTTGCGCCGGCGGCTCCGCCCCAGTCTGCGTATGTCTGCCAGGCCTCGCTTCCCCCCAAGCTGCCGTCATTCTGTAACCATCGGCTTAGAGTTTGATTATAAACAGCGTATTCTGTAGAAGGAGGATTAAAATTTGTATCTATACATATAAGAATAAAATTACCTTTGCCACATAAAACATCAGGAGTACCCGGCACATTGGCATATGTATATGTACTGCCAAGTGAAGTATATGTTGTTGTAACATTATCACCATTTCGGGCACGTACTTGATATGTATAAAAAGTATTTGGAGAAAGACCGGTATTATCCCAGGAGAATGTAGTAATCCATGCAGAGTTAATACTTTCCGTCATATTTTGTGCCTGATATTCAGTTCCGCCTGGATTGCCGTTTGCAGTCCAGTTCACTCTAATAGAGTTTGAACTTATGTCAAAAGCAGCTGCTCCGGGCACTCGTGCAAGAGTATATCTTTCCATAACCTGTGACAGGTTTTCCCCGTCTAAGTTGAAAGTTTTCACCGATCTGGCATAATATGTATTTACATTAAGTCCTGTCTCTGCCCAGTTGCTCATGTCCGTCGGAAGGGTAGAAGATATATCAGTAAGTCCGTTTGACGTTGAAACAAAATATTTTGTTTCATTTGAAGCAAAATCATACCACCGCCACTCAATAGCATTTGTATAAACAACTGCGTTTTTTGGATATGCCGGATGCGGCGTACCGTCTGCAACACCGGCATATACTACCCCGCCCGAAGCTTGAGCCCCGATATACAGTTTGTCATTAAAAACTTCACAGGAATATGCATCCGCTTGTTCATAGTAAGAGCGGTCAAGGGCAGCGCAGCGAGTCACTTCCCAAGTATTATTTGAACATCTTATTAAAGTAGAGCCATTACCTGCACTATCCGGAGAAACATAATATAAATAACCTCCCAATACCGCTGGCTCTCCTCTCCTGAAAGGAAGGTAAGGACAGTCAACACTATCATTATAAGCCTCACTCCAATTAACCCCGTCAGCAGTTTTTAAAATTATAACATTCCCGTCTGAATCCCTTGAATAAACAAAATAAAGTTCATTATTATATATAGCAGTTTTATGAGATTCTACAAATCTTACATCCGAAACTGTGTGTGCTAATGAAAAGTTTACGCCATCTGAAGAAGAATATATCCTGATCTCATCATTAGCCACAAAACCATCGTGTGTGATCAAGTATAAATCATTTTTAAATTCGGTCAGTATAGGAGCCCACGCAAAATCTGAATTCCCGAAACCGCTGTTACTTATCTGGGTCCAGTTGGCAGCATTTGCGTTATTGACTGGAAGAGCGGCCCGGTAAAGGTTAAAGCCACTCGAGCTATAACTTGAAAGATACAAATATCCATCATATTCAAAAATGTCTCCCTTTTCTGCCAAATTATCCGGACTTACAGCTATCATTTTTTTTTCATTGGAGTACCGCATAACGTTGTAATCGGGAGTACTTGTTATAAAATACATATCACCACTACCCTGTCCCATTCTCGTAATTAGATGATCATCATCTGGTGCTTCCCAAATTTTATTCCAGGTAACACCGTCACTAGAAATATAAAGCTTATGCCTGCTACTATGCTTACAGAAAGTAAAAATATGGGTTGAAGTTGCTCCCATTATCCTAGCATTATCTGTATCCGGAAAATTTGTTACTTTTGTTATAGTCATAGCCCGAACTGTGGAAATTAAAATTAAAAAAAATACAATAATTAAGGTAATCTGTTTTTTCATTTTTAGCTCCTAAAAATTATAAGAATTTTTTTCGGTCAAAATCGCCTTTTTGACCGAAAAATACAATAGGTGTATGTTGTATATTTGAATGATTTTTATCCGGGAATGATTTATTTTTTCCGTCAAAATAAATTCTTACATTACATAATTCTTACATTACATAATAATGTTCAATTATAATGTAATTGCTGTCAAAATGCAAGTAATTTTTTCAGCTGTTTATTATTTTAGCAATTTTTTCTATCAGGCTTTCCAGTTCAAGCGGTTTAAAAAACACATCCACAATACCTTTGGATTTTAACTGTTTAAGCTCAACCTGCCGGTCATAACCGGTAAAAAGCAGTATGGGCAAAGAGGGCGCGGCGGCATGCAGCCGGGCAGCCAGGTCCTCTCCCCGCATACCCGGCATCATCTGGTCAGTTATAACCAGGTCGTAAGTGCTGCTGTGCTCCAGCAAATAGGACAGGGCGTGCTGTCCGTCATTAGCGATATCCACCCGGTAGCCGCCGGACTGCAAAGCTGCCCGGGCTGCATTTAAAACCGCCTGTTCGTCATCCACAATAAAAATTTTTCCTTTATGCTTGTCTGCTGCCGGTTTAAAACCCGGACTCCGGGCAGACGGCTTTTTCCCCGTACATGGTAAATATACACAAAAAGCAGTTCCCCTGCCTTCCATGGTATCTACAGTTATACCTCCGTCCACGTCCTTAACAATGCCCGCCACTGTAGCCAGGCCCAGACCAGTACCGCGGCCTACTTCCCTGGTAGTAAAAAAAGGATCAAACATCCGTTCAATATTATCGGTACTGATACCGCACCCGGTATCGCTAACGGTTAGTTTAATATATTCACCGGGAGACAGAGTACTGAAGAGAGCAGGCAGGTTCTGCTCAAGTTTACAGTTATGCATGGCTACAGTCAGTGTCCCCCCGCTTGTTTCCATGGCAAGAAAAGCATTACTGCAGAGATTAAGCACAAGCTGATGCATCTGCATGGGATCAGCCCAGAGAGAACAGCAGTCAGCAGCTATATCATGCACGAGCTCTATATTGGCCGGAATAGTATTGCGCAGTAACTTGAGTTCCTCTTTGAGTAAAGGTACAGGCAGTAAAACCTGTTTTTCCTTTTGCGTTTTACGGCTGAAAGTCAGTATCTGCGTAACCAGGTCCGAAGCCCGCAACCCGGCTTTACGTATCTCTGCCAGAGCTGTCTGCAGTTTACTGTTGCCATGTGTATGATTTTTGGCTACTGCCAGAAAACCGAATATAATCTGTAATATATTATTAAAATCATGCGCGATTCCGCCGGCCAGGGTGCCGATAGCTTCCATCTTTTGCGACTGACGCAGCTGCTCTTCCAGCTCTCTTTGCCGGGTCAAATCACGCACTACTGCCCACAGGCCGGCAACCCGGTTACTCTTATCTTTTTGCGGATAAACCTTAAGCTCAACCGGAAAAACAGTACCGTCTTTACGGCAATACTCCTTCTCATATACAGCCACTGCTGCCTTTCCCTTAAAAACCCCTGCTAAAGCTTTTTTTTCCGCTGCATGCCATTTGGAGGGGGTAATTTCGTAAAAATTTTTTGCTCTTAGTTCCTCCACACTATAACCAACCATCTCCCGGTAGGCCTGGTTACAATCCTTAAAATACCCTTTACCGTCAACAAAAACATACCCGTCTGTGCTGGCCTCAAATATTTCCCGGTATTTCTTTTCACTGGCAGCCAGAGCTTCCCGCATACGGTAATCCTCAGTTACATCCCGGAACACCATTACCACGCCTGTGACCCGGCCCTGGTCATTACGGATAGGCGCAGCGCTGTCTGCAATCTGATAGGTACTGCCGTCTTTAGCAAGCAGCATGGTATGGTTGGCCAGTCCTGTAATCTTTCCGCTTTTGATCACTTTTTGGACCGGGTTAACTGTCCGGGCGCCGGTATGGGCATTGACTATCCTGAAAACCTCTTTCAGCCGGCGGCCGCGGGCCTGTTCAAAACTCCATCCGGTCAGTTTAAGCGCGATCCGGTTCAGGCTGACTACCCGGCCCTTTATATCCGTAGCAATGACCGCGTCCCCGATCGAATCCAGAGTAATACGCAGATTTTCCTCGCTTTGCCGCAAACGGTTTTCTGTTTCCTTTTGCGCTGTATTATCCCGAAAACTGGCCACTACTCCGGTAAGCTGGCGGTTATTAAATAAAGGAGCACTGTTTACAGAAAGCCATTTAATCCGTTTATCAGGCAGAATGATACCATGCTCCATATTATAAACTGCTTTTTGCTCACGCAGAGTAACTGTGACCGGCAGCCGGGAAGGGGGAAGCACCTTTCCCTGCAGATCAAGGTGCTGCCACTCAGGCTGTTTATAGCTGCGGCTGGTAATAATATCTTTTTCCAGTTCCAGTATCTCTTCCGCACGCTGGTTGGCATAAGTTATCTCACCTTTGCAGTTTACTAAAACCATTCCCTCAGCCATAGTAGCAAAAATTTTATCCTGCCGTTTTTTCAGTGCTGCTATACGCTCTGTTTTCTGTTTACGCTCTGTAACATCCCGGGAAATACAAAGTATGCCCTCTGCGACCGGATAAACATTTACCTCATAATAAGCTTTACGGCCGTCTGCAAACTGATACTCGTGTATAACCTGGTCCGGCCGGCGGCTGTGCATCACCTGCCTGAATACTTTAAAGAACGGCGTGTTTTCCACACCCGGAAACAGTTCCGGCAAGCTGTTGCCAAGCAGTTTTTTTCTGCTCATTCCGGTAAACTCCGTAGCAGCTCTATTTACTATTATATGCCGCCAGTTTCTGTCCAGAACATAAACACTGTCGGTTATGCCCTCAAGCAGGGCCCGGTAACGTTTTTCACTTCTCGCTGTCTCCTGCACTGCGGTTATCTGCTTAACGCGGCTGTAAAAAAAACGGGTAACAGTTTCCAGAAAGTGGCGGTAAACAGTTTTTTCCCGGGGCGGTAGAAATAACACCAGTCCGCCGGCCGGCCTGCCCTGTAAAGCAAACCCTATGGTGTAGACATCTTTTAATCCGCTTATCCGTTCTAACTGCCGGCAGATAGTTTTGGGAATCTTACGTTCAGCTATCTCATACAGTCCGCCGCTAATATGTTCCAGCCGGCCGCTTTTAAAACGCGCCAGCTGCTCCGGGTTCATCTCGGATCTTTTTACTGTAAATTTCAGGGGAGCAAAACCGGCCAGTTTACGGAATGTTTTAAAAATTTCAGGCATACCGGAAACCGCCCTGAGCCGGATAATATCCGCATTACGGTCATAAAGCGTTACTGCTGCAACAGCGCCCGGATGCAGCCGGCATGCCGCATCAGCCAGACAGGCAGCCATTTTATCAATATTGTTAAGCCGGCTTAATTTAAGAATGACCCGGTTAATAAAATTATTCTCCCCGGCGAAAAATTGCCGCTCCTGCTCTGTTTTTATTTTATTAAGTCCCTGACTGATATCATTAGCCACCTCACAAAACAGGCTGCGGGCATAATGATCATGCGCATAAGGCCGGGGAATAGATACGGTAATCACGCCCCAAACACGGCCCCGGTATTTAAGCTGTTTAACCATACCGGAACAACCCTGATAATGTTTGGCCAGTAAACAATCCGTACACTCATCCGGAGGGTTGTCGATTATCTGCAGCCGGCCGCTTTTAAGCGCTTTTTTCATACAGGCGGTTAACTGCCCCTTTTTAAGCTGTTTATCAATACGCGCTTTTTTACTCTTACTGAAACCGGAATAGGCTGTAGCTACCGCCCGGCCGTCCTCTACCAGGGCTACCCAGGCGTTAAAAAAACCCTCCTTTTCCACCAGTGCCTGACACACTCCCTGGATAAGCCGGTCCCTGGTACGGGCCCGGGCAATAACCTGGTTTACATTACGGATACATAAAAGGATACGGTTAAAATGGCCGGCGCGGGCCAAATCCTGTTCCTCTCTGCTTATATCACAACCGGAAACACTGACCCCCTGCAAAGCGCCTGCCCGGTTAAACAGCGGAGTCAAACTGATCTGTAAGGCTAAATAATGTCCTTTTTTATGAGTACAGCCTGTTTTCCCCTGCCAGGACCGCGGCTCTCCGGCCTTTAATATTTTGTGCAGGGGGCGGCAAAAGTCAGCTGCCGGCAGCAGTTCATCTACTGCAGATCCCAGAGCGCGGCGTTTGCTCCAGCCGTAAAGACGGCCGGCCGGCCGGTTCCAGTAGTTAATAATCCCCCCGGCGTCAACAATAAATACCGCACTGCGGTTGTTATCGGTTATCTGTTTAAAAAGATCAGCCGCCGCTTTGTTTTTCCGGAAATGTTTAGCCATCTTCAGTTCCCGCCTCCTTTATTAAAAAAACACCCTCTTCATACTTTACCCGGACACTCCTGTCAGCCGCGGTAGACCTGCTCCTGCATATTGCCCTAAGTCAACTTCGGCCTCAGGTGCAGGATTACACAACATGTTTAAAGCCAAAGCCGGCCGGTGCTCCGGTAAGCACTTTTGGTTTTAACAGAAAACCGGCGGTCAGTTTCGGGACTGAATTTTGCTGCCTGGAAGAGAGCATGATTTTCTGTTCTTTATAATATATACTTTACTTATAAAAAAGTTCGATATAAACATTTCCGCTCAAAGCAATATTAAATTTATAACTAATTATACTATAGGTTTCAATTCTGGGCACCCGGATAGTGCTCTCTCTGCCGCTTATCAAAGCCGGGGGTGTAATAGTAAAAGGGTTCTGTTCTTTATGCAGATACTTTTTCACAGCGCCGGTTATTATATTAAGGATCTCGCCGGCAGCATCAAGGGCCTCGGCAGCAGAGACTTCTCCGCCCAGCATACAGGCACCGTTTTTCAGCGCAGTTTGCTTTGAGCATTTAAGCACAAACAGGCCGTTATAACTGCCGGTAAACCCGATAAAACAGGAAAATTCATCCAGATGCTGCTGATCCGCTGTTATCGGTTTTTGTAAAATTTTTTGCACTCTGCAGTCAAATAACTGCTGCAAAGTATTTTCTGCTGCCTTACCCATAGCAGCAGTTATATTTTTTTCCATCAAAAAAATCCGTCTGCAGGTTAAGTTTATAATGCAAGCAGTTGAATGCCTGTTATTTATCTTCGTTCTGGGTCACATAAACTTCAATATAAAAGCTGCCGATTTTTTCCGCCTCAAACTTAAACAAAGTGATATCACCATCAATTTTGGATTTAACAAAAACTTTATAATCCTTACCGGATACTATAGTAGGGGGAGCTACCTTGAACGGATCATCAATAACCGCCAGATGGCTTTTAATAGCGCCGGTTATCATATTAAGGATTTCCCCGATAGCATCAGCTACATCATCAGGTGATATCTCGGTACCCAACATACCGGAAGCAGCCTGTACTGCAACTTTTTTGGAACATTTTAAGGTGATAAGGCCCTGCATATTGCCGGCAAAACCGATAACCACACAGTATTCCTCCTGAATTGCCTGGTCCAGCGATATTTTTTTACCGGCAACATTTTGTACACTCCAGCCCAGCATCTGGGAAAAAGTATCATCCACACCTCTTTTTACAGCATTAATAAATTTTTCATCCATTGTATAATCCTGCTGCAGGCATCAGCCGTTTACTACATCTTTGACTTTTTCGAGCACCTTGTTACGCTGGGGCGGCTTGACAATATAATTTTTAGCTCCTTTGGAAACAGCATCCAGAACTGTCTCTTTCTGTCCCTCACTGGTAAGCATTACCACTTTGGCGCTGCTGTCCAGAGCAAGAATCTTTTCCAAAGCCTCTACTCCGCCCAGTTTAGGCATATTAATATCCATGGTAACCACATCCGGTTTTAATTCCTTAAACCTGGCTACTGCCTCCTCTCCGTCAGCAGCCTGGCCGCAGACATCGTATGATTCTGATTTTAACACCTGGGTTATGATCTTGCGCATAACCCCCGAATCATCAACTACCAGCACCCGATAGGGCTGGCCGTTGGTCTTAAGGCCGTCAGGATCTTTTTTATTGACTTCACCGACAATATTATTTGACTTGATCATTTTAATCTCCTTGTAATAAAAAAATTATTTAGCACCGGCAGTCTCTGCCAGTTTGGTATCCACAAACCTGTCCAGATCAACAGTACTTTTACTTACTGTTAGTTTGGCAGTAATATATTCATGCATTTTAGCCAGGTCATCCCTGACCGGCATCAGTTCATCAGTAGTGATCCTGTCTGCGGGACTGGTTAATATTTTTTCCACTACATCCCTGTCCTGATTAAGAAAGCCGGCGCCTATAGCAGCGGCTTCGTGGGGATTGGTAGTAATAAGCTGGCCTGCTTTAACAAAATTATTCACCAGCTCCTGCACCGCATCATAATTTTGGCCCAGAATTTTTTCATTAACAATAAAAACACAGCAGGGATGGCCGGGCCAGACATCCCTGGACAGGGCCATCTCCTCACCTATGCCTTTTTTAACCACCTGGGAGCCAAAGGGTTCAGCTACGATAAAACCGCCTATCTCTCCCTCCTCATCATATTCCAGCGCAATCGGTATCTGGGCCGGAGCCATTACCTCCAGCATAACATCTTTGCCCGCGCCCGGAGTAAGTCCCTTCTCGGTCAACAGTTTATGAATAAGCATATTATGTACTGAAAGCTGATACGGGATTATAATGGTTTTACCTTTAAAATCCGTAATTGTTTTAATATTGGCAGCTTTGTTTTTGATCAGAATACTGCCGTTTTTATGCCCTAAAAGCAGCAGCTTGGCTTTCTCCCCTGACTTAAACAGATCCATAGCATAAGGAGCAAGAATAAATGCTCCGTCTATAGCTCCTTCACTGAAAGCATTACCCACTTCCTGCCATCCTTCAAAACAAACCGTTTCCAGAGTTGACAACTCCAGCGGCAGTTCCCCGGCAGAAGCCTTGGCCTTTGCTACTCCCAGCACCAGATGATCGGTAATAGCAATATGGCCGATCTTGATATTTGGTTTACTCATATTATACTCCTGTTAGTATTTTTGTTTTATTTTAACAAATAAATGTTTTACTTCCAAAAACGCTGCGTAGACCTCAGGATCAAAAGCGCTCTCTGCCTCTCCTGCCATAATGTCCTCTACTTCACTCTCCGGCAAAGCCTCCTTATAGGTGCGCTTCATGCTAAGCGCATCATATATATCAGTTAGACTTACAATACGCGCGCTCAAAGGTATTTCCTGCTCTTTCAAGCCGGAGGGATAACCGCTACCGTCCCATTTTTCGTGATGACTTAGGGCTATATCCCGGGCCATATGCAAAAAAGCAGCGTTGTTATTGTATTTACATATCTTATCCAGAGCTTCTGCTCCGATAACTGTATGATTTTTCATAACAATATATTCAGCCTTGCTTAACGGCCCCTGTTTTTGCAGAATATAATCCGGCACCCCTACTTTACCAATATCATGCAGAGCACTCATCTGATAAATGTCATTAATAAACTGTTCGTTTATCAGGCGGCGGTATTGCGTACGCCGGGACAGTGACCTGGCCAGCGTTATAGTATACTCCCGGATACGCTCCAGGTGGGCCCCGGTCTCCGGATCCCGCGATTCCGCCAGTTTGGCCAGAGAAAAAATAGTGGCATTTTTTACATCCTGCAGGTCATCCAGTTTCTGGTAAATATCCTTTTTCAGCTCCTTTTTTTCACGGCTGAATTTTTTATGCAGCAGCATATTCTCACACTGTACTTTTATACGCATTAAAAACTCTTCCTTATCAAAAGGCTTGCGTATATAATCACTGGCGCCGGCCTGAAAAGCAGCCCGTTTATATTCTATCTCATCCAGCGAAGATACCATTATCACCGGTATATGACGTAAATTCTGCTTTTTTTTGATCATTTTTAAAAATTGTATACCGTCTGTGTCAGGCATATCTATATCAAGCAGCATAATATCCGGCAGGCTTTTCTCCATTTGCTCCTGCGCCTCAACCGCTCCGGCTGCTGTTAAACATCTGTATATATTTTGACCGTCATTATAATTATCCAGTCTTCGTTTATACAAAATAAGCTGTACATTGCTATCATCAACACATAAAAGATTGACAACATTCATATCACTGCCGTTTCCTTATAAATTTAGTCATAAAAAGCATGCCTTCAGCATTGAAATACTGTTTAATAACCTCGCAACCGGTAAAATTTATCTCTTTTTCCTCAAATAATACCTGGGGCAAATCCAGCTGATAAATACTCTCGCTGCCGTAAATATTGCGCATTATATTTCCTGCCAAAACATTGAGCAGTTCCAGAAGACAGTCATCCACCCTGAAACCCGGTACATCGGCAAACTCTGCACCGAAAATATTACCTACTATCTCCTGCTTGCACTCATAAGTAAAATAAAGCGCTACTGCGCCTGAAAAAGGCCGCAGCACATTCACATAAAAAATAGGTTTATAAGCCGGATCCGTGTTTGAACTGACCGGCATAGTATCAATAAAAGCCATGTCCGCCATAGTCTTTTCCACTGCTTTACTGACCGCAGTTTTAACTGTATCCGCATTAAAATCAGACATCAGACCTCCTTTGCAAATATATTGTTTACAGCTACCGGAGAGACCGGCTTGCGGATCACGCCCTTGATATCCATATCTCCCAGCTCCTCCCTGACTCTCTCTCCCTGCAGACTGGTTATTATTACTACAGGTATGTTTTTCGTATTTTCTTTCAAAGTCAGCTTTTTCAGCAGATCAGCACCGCCCATTTTAGGCATATTAAGATCACTTACAATCAGGTCTACCGGATTATACTCAAGAAAATTCAGGGCTTGCAGACCGTCGCCGGCGCTGGCAAACTCTGCCTCGTCAAAACCCGCCATCTCAAAACAACGCTTGATTATCATCTGCGAAGTCTCTGAATCATCAACAATCAGTATCTTTTTATAATCCATCTTTATATCCTGATCAATAAAATTATATATCCCAATGCCGGCCTCCGGAACTGATCTCTACCCGGCCGTCCGCAATATATAAACTTACCGTACGGCTGATGTTACCGCCTGTATCCTCAGCTATAGGGCCCAGGCCATGCTTCCACAATATCTTCCGCACTGCCAGTAAATTCCGCTTACCTATGTCAAAGGAAAATTCACGGCTCATAACATTGGCGCCGCCGGCCAGTTTTACCGTAAGGTTGTGCCTTAAAGCGCCTTGCTCTTTCATCTTGCCTATCAATAATGGCAGTCCGGTATCAGCGAAATATCCCGGCATCAATTCCGCCTTTTCCCTGTCTATAGCTGCCCTGGGCAAAGCTATATGGATCATACCACCTATTCTTTTAAACTCATCATAAAGACACACTCCCAGACAGGAGCCCAGAGAATAGGTTTTCACTATCCTGGCCGGATCCCGGCATATAACTATACTCCCGATACCGGCCACTAAAAAAGAGTTTGCATTAAATTGGTTCACTTCATCTCTTCCAGTAAATTAACTATATGACAGGGAATGCTCTCCAGAGCAACCAGCCGCTCCGCTGCCCCGCACTTGTAAGCCTCTTTCGGCATACCGAATACTACAGCTGTTTTCTCATCCTGGGCAAAAGTACGCGCTCCCCGCTGCCGCATATTACCCAGAGCATACGCTCCGTCCCGGCCCATACCGGTTAATATGCCGCCCAGGGCATTACTGCCCGCATGTTCAGCCACAGAATTAAATAATACTTCTACTGAGGGACGATGGCCGTTTACCAGTTCCTCACCGCTGCTTATACGCGTAATATAATACCCGCCGGAACGCTCTACCCGCATGTGATAATCCCCCGGTGCTATCAGTATGCGTCCGGTTACGATCCGGTCCCCGTCTTCCGCCTCTTTTACTTCAAATCCTGTCTCACTGTTTAAACGCTGCGCAAACATACTGGTAAACCCTGCCGGCATGTGCTGGGTTATTACTACCCCCGGTATATTAGCCGGCAGGGAACTCAGTATTTTTCTAAGAGCTACGGTTCCACCGGTTGAAGCGCCCAGGGCTATAACTTTATCAGTAGAACCCTTTAAAACCGTTGTCTGGCGCCGGGGAAAATACT
>CAZFAK010000076.1:0-12317 GCA_964517045.1 uncultured Spirochaetia bacterium
TCTCTTGTGGCTCTCTGCGATTCTCAGCGGCTCTCTGTGTAACTTTTACAGGAATAAAAATTCACACCCTTTATTTAGGTTTCAGTGTGTTATTGCATCTTTACTATATATAAGTTATAATTTTTTAGGAGAATATTATGTATGATTTTGACAGTGTTATCCGAAAAGTACCTGACTTCCCTAAAAAAGGTATACTCTTCTATGATATTACCTCCCTGATTGCCGACCCCCGGGCACTGCAGGCAGTAAAACAGGAGATGACAGCAGCTTATAAAAACAGGGATATTACTAAGATCATAGCTGTTGAAGCCAGAGGTTTTTTACTCGGCCCCTTACTGGCTGACGCTCTCAACATACCGCTGATACTGGCCCGTAAAAAAAATAAACTCCCCAATGCTGCCTACTCCCAGACCTATGAACTGGAATACGGCAGTGATACTATTGAAGTACAGCAGCTTGACCTTAAAGAAAACGACCAAGTACTGATCATTGATGACCTAATTGCTACCGGCGGTACTATTAAAGCCTTGTGTGACCTTATCCAAAATAAAACCACTGCCCGGGTAACTGATATTTTTGCGATCATAGGACTCCCGTTCCTTAACTTCCGGGAAAAATTAGAGGGCTACCGCATAAAAACTCTGCTTGATTATAATAATGAATAACCAATGCTGCGTAAACTTACGACTATAATGCTGCAGTTTCCCCTTTTCCCTGCTTTAATAAATATAATCAGCCGCATTAACCGTCCCCGTTTTCTGACCCACTTTATAATAAAGCTTGTTTTTATAAAAATATATAAGGTTAAAACTGATGAAATAGAAAAACCGCTCTCGCGCTATGATTCGCTTATACAGTTTTTTACCAGAAAATTAAAACCCGGCGCCCGTTCCTTTCCCGCTTCCAGCCGTGCCATCTGCTCTCCTGTTGACGCTACTGTTTTAAATTACGGCACTGTAACAGACAGCACCATGCTGCAGGCCAAAGGCCGTTATTATAATATCAGAGACTTTATCAATCCGATAAGCGCTGCCCGCTATTTAAACGGCAGCTATATTACTCTCTATCTGGCTCCTGATGATTATCACCGCATTCATCAGCCGGTAAATGGAGAAATATTCCGTACTGACTATCACCCGGGCCGGACACTGCCGGTTAACTCTTTCTCACTGCACTCTTTTCCTGATGTTTTTAGCAAAAATAAACGGATCATTACCTACTATAAGCTTAAAAAAAAATGCATAGCCATGGCAATGATCGGAGCTCTGAATGTCGGTCAAATTGAATTAAAATATGATCCTCTCTTTTATAAAAACCGAAAAAAAATAAAAACAGAGAAGGGTTGTTATTATTCCTCCCAGTACCGGCACCTGACAGTCAGCACAGGCGAAGAAGCAGCTGTTTTCAAGTTGGGCTCCTGTGTTATACTACTGCTGGAAAAGGGACTTGCCACGTTGGCTAAAATACAAACCGGGGTCAAAATAAAAGCAGGTACTACTCTGGCCAAATTAAATAAATAAAATATGAAAAAAAAAAATTATTCTCAATATCTTTATTTTTTACGTTTTATCAAAAAAAAAATAAAATTTAAATCTATCGCTACCTATACCCTGTTTCTGGGCATACTAACCATACTGATAATACTCTACCTGGTATCGCTTTATATTGTTGACCTCATTTATGACACCGAGACCGGATTCATTATTAACCGCACTGTGCTTTCTTTTCTTATCTTTCTACCTTTTTCTCTTCTGATATTTCTACTGGTTACTGCTGTACGTATGTTTTTCAACCGCATAAAAAAAGGATCCCAGGTCCGTTTTAAGCTTCTTAACTATTTTTTCATCTCTACGATATTACCCTCACTGCTTTATATCACCCTTTTATCTCATTTTTTAGATGAAGCTGTCAACGTTTTCTTTAAACCGGAAGTAATACACTCCATTGAAAAATCACTGCCCCCGGTCAAAAAAAAGGTACGCCGTGAAATCAATAAAAGCCGACGTCATTTTCAGTCTTTTTTACAAAACATTAAAATTTATAATAAAATAAAAAGTCTCCGTTTAAATACCAACATAGTAAAAAACCAGCTGCACCACGCATCACTAAACTGCTTTTTTATAATTAAAAATAAGCAAATCAGCTGTATCAGCCTGAGCAACTGTACGGCAGAGATCAGCAATGCTGTAAAAAACTTGGACTTTGCAAGCGGTATACTTATACAAAAAAAAATTTATACCGCCTATGAGTCACAGGGAAATTATATTATTACTGTTAAACTACTTCAAAAAAACAGCCGGACAACTGTACACGCCGCCGGTATTCAGCTCATGTCCGACCAATGGCAACAATATACTACTGCTGCCCTCAATCCCATTACCAGTATTAAGCAGTTTCAGATTCTGAAAGGCCCGCTTAAAAATTCACTTTTTTTAATTTATGTTTTCTTTTATCTTCCTGTATTAATGCTTGGTATTTTATTTTTCTACTACAAATCCAATCAGATTACGGTTCCTATCTCTGCCCTGAGCCAGGCCACCCGTAAAATTGCCGATGGAGACTTTAACTTTCAGATAAAGTCATCCGGCAATGACGAGATTAACCAGCTGGTACGTTCTTTTAAAGAAATGGCCTGGGAGATTAAAAATAACAGAGTTAAAATAAAATCCATCAGCCATCTGGATGCCTGGCGTGATGTGGCTATGCGACTTGCTCATGAAATGAAAAATCCTCTCACCCCTCTGGTACTGGCTCTGGAAAAAATTGAAAACCGCTTTATGCGCGCTAATTTTGATGCCTATTCCGAACTAAATAACAGTTTTAACCTTATCAAACACGAAATTAATAATATTAAAAATCTGGTGGCTGAATTTTCCCAGTTTTCCCAGGAGGTTAAAATTACCCCGCAAAAGAAAAAAGCCGGTTTTTTTGAAGAAAAGTTCAACTATCTTTCCAGCTACTACCCGGACATAAACTTTAAGATCAGCATTAAAAATAAAGAAACGGTTTTAGAGATCGACTTGCAGAAATTAACCCAGGTTATTACCAACCTTATACAGAATGCAGTAGATGCCTTTAAAAATTATAAAAGCAAAAATAAAACCATATGGCTTAAAGCGTATGCTGTTAAAGAAAACGGGAAAAAAGTTTTTATCATACTGGTAGAAGATAACGGTCCCGGTATAAGTACAGACAGCTTCGAAGAAATTTTTAAACCTTATTATACAACCAAAAAACATGGAACCGGTCTTGGTTTAAGCATCAGTCAACAGATAATCCATGCTCACAACGGCAAACTGCATGTTGAAAGCCATGGGAATAAAACCTCTTTTAAAATCATACTCACTGTTTATGAATGATATAAATGAACTGTATCAGCAGCTTTTAAACGCTAAAGATATTGCGGAACAGCAAAAAATCATAGACAGTCTTATTATCTCGCCGGCTTACAAGTTCAGTATTGTTTTAAAAAATTTCTTTTTCCATACCAATATAAAAAAAATGCGGCTCTATCTCATCAACAAACTATCGGAATATAATGACCGCAAAAGTCTCCGGCACATGCTGCTTGAGTTTTATACAATCAAAGATTCCGACCTGAGAATAGCGGTTTTACGCACCATAAAAAAACTGAGTGATCCCTATTACAGCCACCGTCTGATTTCCATTTACAAAACTACCGCAGTAACGGAAAAAAAAATCCTGATACTGGAAACACTGCAAAAAACAGGTGTAAATCTTTTTACTGATTTTTTTATAGAAAATTTTGAAAAAGAAAATAAAAGAGTTTGTCTGCACATACTAATATATCTTTTAAATACCAACAATTTAAATGAAGAAGGACTGAAAAAACTATTTCCCAAACTGGAAATACTGTTCCGTAACGCGCATAGCAGTGAAGAAAAAAATTTTCTGCTTACAAATTTTTATTTACTTATAAAAAATTATGATCCCCTGGTCAAAAAGTTTGCTGCCATAACTGATAAGTCTGCTCTGAAAAACAGTTATCTGTTCTATCTTGCTGAAAATAAATATGAAAAAAAGGAAAAAAACTTATCAATAGAAAAAACGGTCAATGATCTGTGTGACCCTGAGGGAGAGAGTCACTATACTCTCCGTTTTTCCAATACCAAAATTGAACGGCTGCTCACACCGCTGAAAAACAGAATACTATCTTTTGAAAAACGCCATAACGCGGGCCTGAACATACTGCTGGAAAAACTGATTTATTTTAACAATACCAAAATCAGTGAGATCATTATCAGCTGTCTGCAGCACTCTGCCAATGTTTCCTATAAAAAAATTATTCTGCAAAAGATTATTTTTTACCCGCTTACAGATGAACAAAAAAAGGATCTGCAGCAGCTTTGTTTACAGCTTTTTCAGGACAAAGAACACTCGCGTATATTTGAAACTCTGACCATGGTTATTATTGTTTTATACCGGCATGAAGGCTTTAAAAAAATTGAAAACTCTATACGAAACACTACAAATGACCGGCAAAAAGATTATATCATAAACGGAATCATTATAACGATACGCCAGTTCGGATACAACTTTGTTGTATCGGATTTTGATCAATACTATCTTAATCTTATAATCGGCCATACCATAACCTATCTTAAAAATGAAAAACCCGCCGGCACCCGCATTCCCTCGCGTCTGTTTAAGCTAATAGCCATCCT
Organism: uncultured Spirochaetia bacterium; assembly: GCA_964517045.1. Classification (GTDB taxonomy): domain Bacteria; phylum Spirochaetota; class UBA12135; order COTS27; family CAZFAK01; genus CAZFAK01. The sequence goes on from CAZFAK010000076.1 coordinate 4,686, forward strand.
GAAAAACGACAGTTACGCAGAAGAGATGATGGAACTTTGTACCATCTACAATCCGGACTCCCAGATGCTAAAAGCATTGCTCTCGCTTGCAACCGTTAAAATTTACAAATATATCCTTTCTCTGCTTGACCGTTATGCTGATGAACCTATAGCCCAAAACACCCTGATCCGAGCTGTACTTGACCAATTATGCGAACAGGGACCGAAGCAATCAGCAGGCATACAGGAACAAACCCTTTTACGTATTCTGAGCCACCCTCTCTTTACTGCTGATATTATCCGTTATTTACATACCTTTAAAAACTTTCATTATACCGAAACCGTCTTAAAATATATTAAAGTGGAAAAACTTGAGATCCGTTATCAGCTCATTATGTATCTCAGTAAAATGCCCCGTAATCAGCAGTATTTGAATGAGTTGCGCTTTCTGCTGAAAAACAGCGATCTTTTTATTGCCCAAAGTGCGGGTCTGCTTATATGTAAAAGCGGCAATTATGATCTTACCAGAGAGATCTATAATTTTTTTATGATTTCCCGGCGCAGTTTCAGGGAAGTACGCTTTATTTTACGCCATCTTCCGGAGAATGCAGCGGTAATCAAAACTAATTTTAATGCTTTACAGAGTTTAAATCAAATTCCGCTTATCAATAAACTCTCCCAAGAGATCAAAGAACTTTCCTACAGACACTTCTCTCTTACACGCGCTAATAATTTACTGCCGGAAATTCCTGCCCCGGAAAACCGCTCCGGGGAACTGGATCCGGTTTTTGACCGGCTCTCCGCCCATATCCCGGAAGATGCCCAGAAAGCAATTCAAACCGCTGAAGCCTTTTACAGCTATGTAAAAAAGCAGATAAAAGCACCCGGACACAAACCGGATGATTACCATCTTTTTTCCATCATTAATGAATACTACAATTTTATCTACACGGTTATAAAATCTATCATTGACCGCCGCCTTGCCCGTTTACTTAACAACCAGGAGTTCCATCATTCCCTGACTAATATTTTTAAAAATGCCTATAATTTTATTAATTTTTTCAAACGGGAAAATTTATGGGAAAATATAATTTTCAATAAAACAGTAATTAATGAATTAATCAGACTGATCCTGGAAAAAAAAGAGAATGAACTTAAACAGTACCTGAATAATACCGGCAAACAACTGCATCTGCTGGCAATGGTTTTAAACCATAACACCTATTATTCCCTGACTAATCCCATGCAAATGCCTCTGGAAATCATAGACAAGTATAAACCATTAAACTCCCTGTATGAGCTTAACACCGCTTTTGCCTCTGTGAAAAATAATAAAACGCAGGTTACTTTTGCCGAAGTAACCACTATCAGAAACCATGCTTTAAACATAGCCCGTTTTGTTACTGATTATTTTACTTATGTGCGGGAATAAATTTTGAAAATAGCTGTAACTGTTTTACTAACTGTTGTTTTTTCCTGGAGCAGTCAATACTATCATTTCAGTTCCAACAATATTACAGTTCATTTCAGGCGCGGTTATACCAATACAGCTGTTAAAACCCTGGCCTGTGCCCAAGATATCCTGCCGCAGATAACCAACTTTCTTAATGTCAGCTATAATAATAAACTTGATATCGTGCTTAATCCGGATTACTTCAGCGCCAACGGTTACAGCACAGGTATACCGCAAAATATGATCGTAATCTTTACAACACCTGCGCACCAGGCTTTTTCCCTGCGCCAGGCCGGCCGGGACTGGCTTTACGAAATAGTTTTGCATGAACTGGTGCATGAGGTGCATCTTAACCGCAAAACAGGAATGATCGGATTTTTCTCCCATATTTTCGGTAACAGCTTCCATTCTTTCTGGAAAAATCCCGACAGCTGGAACAAGGAAGGACTGGCTGTTTACCTGGAAAGTAAATTTTCTCCCGGAGGTAAACTGGGGCGGCTGAACTATAACCTGTTTAAAACTATTGCCCTGACCGCTGCCGCACATGGAACCTTTCCCGGCATCAGAGAGGTAAACAATGAACCGGGTTTGTGGTCTATGGACCATACTTATTATATCTACGGCTCTCTTTTCACCCGTTATCTGGCGCAAAAATACGGTGAAAAAAAACTGGCACGTTATTTTGTAAAATCCACCTCTATCTTCCCTCTGTTCAAAGATATACCTTTTAAAAAAATATACGGTTGCTGGCCGCCGGAAATCTGGAATGATTTTCAAAAACACTACCGTAAGCTGGCCCGTCAAAGTACCGCTATCAATAGAGAAAAAGAGGCCTGTATAGAACACAGAACTTCCTTTCCCGCTCCGGTCACTTATGTCAGTAACAAAATACATTATGTAACCGGCACTGCTGCAAAACCGGTAGCTATAAAAACCGCTTATAGCGCGGGCCGGACAATTGCCATGCCGCCGCAGCTGTCGCATCCTGTATTAATCAAGGGCAATAATAAAAATATCTTTCTGCTCGCTAATCACAAACTGGGAACCCGGTTTATGAAACGTGATATCTATCTATATACCAACTGTAAATTCCAACGCTTAACCGGGAGCGGCAATATTATGAAAGCTGTCTATATAAAAAAAATAAAGTGTTTTCTCGCCATGGCCCGGGAAAAAGAAAAAACCGTTTTTTATCTTATAGGCCCTAATGGTTATATACACAATACCAGGGTTGTACCTTTAGACGCTAAAATGGCTGTGCTTGATTTTGCCGTAAGTCCTGACGGACATATAAATGCTTTTGAACTGGAAAACCGGCAGGGAGAAAAAAATATTTTTATCTCTTACTATAATTACGCGAACAGTATCTCCAACACTAATGCTGCCAACCGACGTAAATATGTTAATTTTGCTAAAGTTATTAAAATAACATCAAATAATAATTATAAAGCCGATCTTTTTTTCTCTGAAAACAACAATCTCTATTTTACGACCATCTCTCGTGACCAGTGGCGTCTTCATCAGTACAACGGTAACCGCATTAAACAGATACATACTGCAGCAACCGGTATTTTTTATCCCTGCATTAAAAATAATACTCTTTATTATTTCACCCTTAACCGGCGCGGTTATTATCTGCAAAAAAAACCAATAGATGACCGCCGCTATGATTTCCCTGTTAAAATAAAAAAAATCCGTTCTCTTGAGCTAACAACCAACAGCATACCGGCCCTGACACCGCAATCCTCCTCCTTTTTTAAAGGTTGCCGGCCCTACCACCGCATGCCCTATTTTAACTTTTCCTTTACGCGTAAAAAAATAATCACGGCCGGATTACTGCTGCGCGGAGCCAATATTTTTAATGACTTCAGTTATATACTGGATATGAACTACGCTACCGTTACCAAAGCTTTCACCTATTTTTTTTCCATTAGCAAAAGATTCCCAAAACTGTTTACCAGGCTTTCCTTTACCCACAGCTTTAATGCTCATAAACCTTTCCTGAAAAAAAATTTTACAGCCGGTATCAATTTTCCTTATCATAAACCAGTTGGTAACGGTCTTTGGAGACTAACTTACCGGTACACCGACCCCCGCAACATTATATACAAACAGAATTTAAGCGGGAAGCCCTTTACTAATCTCTATACCAATAAATCACGCAGTTCCGGCCTGGTTGCCGGCCTGGTAAATAACAATACCAAACAGGTACGGCGTAGTACCTTTCCGGTAGCCGGTTCTGTTTTTCTGTTCAACACCGGTTTCTATAGCCCGTATCTGGGCTCACAACTGGAACAAATATTCATACAGGCTGATTTACACTTTTTCCAGCGTCTTCTGCCGCGTCTGACTATACACCACCGCTACGCTGCTGCTACTGCTTTTGGTAAAGACAAAGGACTCTGTTTCAGTTACGCCCCGGTAAATAATTTGCTGAACTATCAACATAATGATATTCTGCTGGGGATCAGGAACGGAATTGATTTGGTAACTTATTTCAACAGCAGAGCTTTCCCCGGCCGGCTTTTCGGCAATGAAACCAGGGGCAACCGCTTTTCCAGCATAGCTGCTGCTTCACTGGATATTTTTATTAATCTGGCTGATTATTATAAGGTCGTGCGCTTCTTCCCATGGTTTTTATTCCAGAACCTTACTCTTGCGCTTTATTATGATTTTAACTTTTTTCACCACCGCCATTATCAAATAATAAAAACCGGCCCGGGGCTGGCTTTGGATTTACGCTTTTCTTCATTTTTTAAAATAAATATCGGTACTTCCTGGGCTGTTGACAACAACCATTTCTATCATTTTCTTAATATAGTGGCTGATTTTTGAAAGTATAGTTTATGTAGCCAGGAGTTCGTTAAGCTTGCGCATAACTGCAAAAGCATCTGCTATATACAACACATCGGTCTTGCCCTGAGCCCAGCCGCAATTAGCGTCTGTATTAACCGCCCGTCTTTCCTTAATAAAGCGCCAGCCCACCACATGCGGCTCTTCACCATGGCAGCAGGTAGCAAGTCCCTTATCATGGCGGGGCGTTGCACCTGTCTGGCCTACCTGGTTAAGATGACTCATAAACTTCAGTACCTGCTCCCCTTCAGCATTAAGATCCACCAGGGATTTACTGCTGCCGAGTGAAGCTTTGCTTCTTTCCAGAGTCTGTAAAATAATATTCTCTGCCTCCTTGAGATGAGGCTGCCCGTCAGCCTGTTTTTTAGTCCAGCCGGCGCCGGCAACAAATAACAGTTCCGCATCCGGTTTAATAGTCTGACTGCCTCCTTCCGGCATTTCCAGACCGCTGACTGCGGTATCCTGCATATCATCACTAACCTCTATATCCAGCCCGTCTGCGTTTTCCTCAGCCTTTTCTCCCTGAAACGGCTCAAAAACACCTTTATCCAGAAGCAAAAACCAGGGCCGCTGTTCCCGTTTTAAAGTAGCTTCCATACGCTGCCGGTAGTACCAGCGTTTGACCAACAGTTCATCTTCTGTACTGATGCCGCTGATATGAGTATCTATACGGCCCCCGCACCTAAAGGCTGCGCCCGGTACTGACCGCATAAAGCGTACGGTACCAAAACCAAGTACAATATCAGGTTCTGTTTTTTTTACCATAGCTTCTACAGCAGCGGCATCGGTTGCATAACGGGAAACAGTAAATGCAGCGCCGCTTACAGTATAAAAATCATCAGCGCCGCAATTGCTGATACTGTTAGCCGCTTCTACGGCACCGCTGCCGATAACACCTACACTCAGGGAAAGCTTTAAATCCTGTTTTATTTTTACAGCAGCAGCCAAAGCCTCCAGGCTGTTATCAGATATAGTACCGTCTGCTTCCGTATGGGCAATATATAGTAGTTTATTCATAGTATTCTCCTATCCTCTGATCCAGTCCGCCAACTCTTTAGCAATCTCATCTACCGGTGCATCTTTTACGATTCTGGTATCACGCAGCTGAGAAGGTATGGCAACATCAGTAAAGGTAAGTCCCTCAGCATCAACTGCTGCTGAACGCGCCTGCTGCAGCGCAGGCATGATCATACGCATATTCTGCATACCAAGCTGCGGGTTATTGGGAGGTTCCGGTAAACTGCCTGTAGCCCAGGCCAGTACTGCGGGCAGCTGTTTAAATTTACTGACCAGATATTGTCCGCCGGCTGCCCGTTCCTTAACTGTAAAACCGTTCTCATTTACTTCTAGAAAATCAACTCCCAGAAACATGTTTTTAATACCAAGACGTTCACCCAGCATCTGCATGGTAGTACTGGCATCACGCGATGCCGAGGCATTGCCGCCAAACAGAAGCAAACGTTCCTTCTGCAGGTCACTGATACCCTCTATAGCGTCTGCAAGTGCATTGGCTGTCTCGCTGGAATCAGTAAAACCGGAGGCTGAACCATCAACAACAACAAGCCTAAAACTTACTTTTTGCGCTACAGCCATCATAAGCTGCTGTAATTTCGCTTTCGGACCCAGACTTACCAAAAAGACCCTGCTGCCTTCATGCCGGCCGGCCAGATGAGCTGCTTCGTATAATGAATGGGCTGCCCAGGGGTCCAATACAGCCGGAAGCATCATTTCATTTTTAAGGGCCGGACCCTTATCACTCTTTACCGGCTCCAGTGTCTGCAGCGGATCCGGTACCAGACTGCCGCAAACTACAATATCATATCCTTGACTCATATTCTTCTCCGTTAAATTTAATTTTCAGCAGAATGCAGACCGCCTGATCCTGCCTGGAAATCTATATTAGTATATTCCGGATTATTTTTATCCGCTCTGGTACAATTCCACATACAGGCACCGCAATGAATACACTTTTCCCGGTCAAAAGCAGGTACACCGTTTTCCCCGGGAGTTATGGCCTGCGCCGAACACATCTCAATACACAATTTTTCCGTACAGGTTTTACACACCTCAGGATCCTTGAACTTGATGTGGTCCGCAAAACCGTCAGCTGCCTGAACTTTACCGCCGGCAAATAACACATCCTGATGGGACATAAACAACCGGCCGTCAAAATTTATCTCAGGCCAGCCGCTTTTATTCATTAAATCATTATACATAGGCACTGTATTATGCTGTGACTTTTCCCGCAGTGATTTTAATTCTGCCGGTGAAATGTTTCCTTTGTAATACTCTTCCAGAGAGGGAATATCATCATGGGCACGCCTGATTGAGGCGGAAAGATTCAGCATGCCGCCGGTTATACCGGTAAGTCCCATTCCCGTAAAACCTCTGATGAAACCTTTCTGAAATCCATCCCGCGCTTTTTTGGATTTTTCCAGCTCCTTATTGAGCCGGCTTTGCCTGCGCCGCGCTACATAAGTGGCGTTTAAATTTTCCCGGGACAACTCTTTTTTATCCTTAAGCAGTTCTACAACAGCCTCGGCCAGCATAGTTCCGCTTTCCCAGGCCTCATCCACGCCTGAGAGTTTTAAAGCATTGGTTGTTCCCGAACCTTCCCCTATGCGTACATAACCATCGCCTGTAAGATAGGGTTCCCCCCGGATACCTGCCTCCAATAAAGTTTTAGCGCCCCAGGAGCTTAATTTGCCTCCTTTAATATGCTGCCATATAACCGGATGCCTCATCCAGTGCTGCAGATAGCGGTAGGAGTTTTTAGCAGGATGTTTCCAGAATGATGGTATAAATATACCCATTGAGGCTTTACGGTTGTTATAAACATAAAAAAAGCCGAATAATTCCGGTTGCGGATAGCCGAAAGTATGCAAAATCGTACCCGGTTTCAATTTACAGCTGTCAGGCAGATCAACAACACATTTCATACCCAAAACCCAGTCACGCAGATGATTGCCGGGCGGCATACCAAAATGTTTGTTTAACTGGGTACCAACAGGCCCCACCGGTCCGTCGCCGACTACAGTTAACTCAGCATTGATATCCATACCAGGCATAAAATTGGCTGCCGGGTTTCCCTGCAGGTCAACTCCCTGGTCAGCAAGCCGTACGCCTCTGACTTTATTATTTTCAATTAAAGCCTCTTTTACCGGCATACCGGGCCATATCTGAATCAAACCCATGCCCATTATCCTGCTGCCGACCCACTGCATAAACTGTCCCATGGCCATTACCAGACCGTTTTTCTTTTTTAAAAAACCGGGTAAAAAGGGAAGTTTAAAAGCTTTTTTCTTATACCAGAAAGGAACCAGCCACCCTAAAAGTTTTATTTTCAG
>CAZFAK010000077.1:0-12081 GCA_964517045.1 uncultured Spirochaetia bacterium
GATCAGATATATTATAATCCGGCTGGTGTTTATACTTATATGAAATATGATTTTACGCTTATGTATACACGGTATATAAACAGAGTAAACTTTTTCAATCTGGCCGGTAAAGTAAAATATCCCGGAGTGGGTGATTTTGCCCTTGCTTTTGCCGGTATGTTTATCAGTCAGATGAGCATTGATAAAAACACTTTAACGAAAACCGGAAAAAAAATAAAGAACAGCAGTGTACAGTTTACCCTGAATTATACCCGTATATTTATGGATAATATTACCGCTGGTATAAATTTAAAGTTTTTAAATGATTCCTTGTCTGATAAATATAATGATTTTAATTTTGCAGTTGACCTAGGCGGTATTATTGATCTGGAAGTTTTTGATCCGCAGCTGGAGCAGCTTTGTTTAGGTATTTCTTTTTTAAATCTTGGCACAAGATCAGAGTTTAGTACTAAATCTTTTCCGCTGCCTTTTACTTTTCGCAGCGGTTTGAGCTATGACTGGAAGATTAATACCAAACATAGTTTGCTTTCTGCCATGGATTTTGAAAAAGTAAACGATCGCGGTCTTAAATTTAATATGGGTCTGGAATATACGATTATTAATATGATTAAATTTCGTTTTGGCTATAAGGTGGGGGATAAGCGTAACGGGTTTAAGTTTGGAATGGGTTTGCATTATAATAATTACCGGCTGGATTATTCTTTTGATTATGGTGATCTGGGAGTAAACAACCGCATTGAGATTGGTTATGAATTCACCCCGCCGGCTAAAACTATAAATGTTAAAGGTACAGTTGAAACTTTGTATTATATGGGTGTTAAAGCTTTTAACCAGGATGATTTTGCCCGTGCTAAAAAATATTTTAAAATGATTTTAAAACTTATTCCTGATCATAAGCGTACTCTGCAGCGTTTGGAGGAGATAAAAGAGATAGAAGATAAGGAAGCCCGTCTGGAACGCTTTCGTAATTCTATGCAGGAACTCTGAATACCTTCTGCTCAGTACTCCTGATATGTTTAATCTTTCTTGACAAAAACCAGAAAAGAATATAAAGTAAGGTTTGTATGAATAAATTTTATCGTTCTTTTTTAAAGTTTGTTCTGATTTGTATTTTCATAAAACTGTTTGATTATGCTTTTGTCATTATGGGATATCATAGTGAAATTACTGCTTTTATGGTAACAAGCGGTATATGGTTGTGCGGATTGGGTAATATTATTTTATATATATATGCCGGTTACAGCAGTTTTAATTATAAGAAAGATATTTACTGGTTTACGGGTACTTGCCTGATCCTGGGTATAGGTTTGCTTTCGGCTTATACCTATAGCTTTAGCTCCCTGGATTTTATGGATTTTCTGCAGGAAGAAAAACTAACCGCACTGGAGACTGCCTGGCCTAATCTTACAGCTGGTTTGGCTGCGGTTATAATTATGGGAACAGTAACATTTTTTTTATTGCGACGGTCTTTGCGTCCTGTTGCAAACAGGGCCAGGGTTCATCCGGTTAAATTTACTTTAATTAGCTTTATAATATTTTTTATATTTTTACCGTTTGTTTTATATCTGGAAATTATTATCATGGCTGATAATGTAACCGGAGATTATATAGAAATCAGGCCGGCAAGTATACAAAGTGTACACAAAGAGATGACCCTTGGCCATAAAACCGTGGTGCTGGCCGGCATGATGCATATCGGTGAGAAAAAATTTTACAGACAGCTGCTTGCTCCCTATACCAACAATAATATAGCAGTACTGCTGGAAGGTGTTGGTGATAAAAACAAATTAGTACATAAACATTTTAGTTATAATAAAATAGCTGACAGACTGGGGTTGATCAATCAGCCGGCCAGTTTTAATTTCGAAAAAAAGGAAAATATATATGAAGTAAATGCTGATCTGGATATAAGCAGTTTAAGTCAAACTACCATATCATTTATTAATATGGCCGCGGAAGTGCTTGATCAAAGTCATAACATTGCTTCCTTATGGGAACACAGTTTTAAGCTTGAAAAGCACTTTTCAGATAAGGATCTTAAGCTGATATTCCATGATCTGTTGCGGCGCCGCAATGATCATCTTTATAAAATCTTACGGCAGGAGCTTGGACGGTATGAAACTGTGATTATTCCCTGGGGCGCACTTCATCTTGACGGGTTGGAAACCAGACTGCAGCAGGACGATTTTAAAGTTAGCAAGGTAACACGGTTTCCGGTTGCTCAATGGTGGTAAGGAGTAATTAACAGGGTTTTTGGTCAGGATTTTTTGTGACTCCTAACAAACAAATTTTTATCGGTACCAGCGGCTATTCCTATAAAGATTGGGTTGGTCCTTTTTATCCGCCTGCTGCCAACCGTGAAGAATTTTTAAAATTTTATGCCCGCCGGTTCCGGACAGTGGAGATCAATTATACCTATTACAGTCAGCCGCGGGCTTCAGTCATGGCAAATATGACAAGTAAGGCACCTGAGCTGCAATTTGCAGTTAAGGCTCACAAATCCTTAACTCATGAAAGAGATGATGCCTGGGAAAAAAACGCTGATATTTTTATTGAAGGCTTAAAACCGCTGCGGGAAAAAGGATCTCTGGCTGCTGTTTTATTACAGTTTCCCTACAGTTTTCATTATACAGTAGCAAACCGTTATTATCTTAAGAAACTGTGTGAAAAAATGCTGGTTTTGCAGCCGGCAGTTGAATTCCGTAACATAGAATGGTGCAGAGAGACAGTATACCGAACCTTAAAGCAGATGAACGTTGCTACGGTTGCGCTTGATCTTCCGGATTTGCCAGGCTTGCCTTCAGCAGCGCCGGTTTTAACCGCGGATTTTTTCTATATCCGTTTTCATGGCCGTAACCGGGAGAACTGGTGGACAGGAAACAGTAACACTCGTTATGACTATCTTTATAATGAACGGGAATTGACTGAATGGTTACCAATTATAGAACATTTTCAAAGTCATACCCGGCGCTTGCTGGTATATTTTAACAATCACTGGCAGGCGCAGGCAGTAAAGAATGCTTTTTTATTAAGAAGATTAATAGAAAATTCCTGAACTTGTAATTTATATTTTTTTCCGCTTTATAACCCGCGACAGTATGTATAGTAACTGCCGCGGTAAAAAAGTTGTTTATTGTTTGGTATATTTAGAAGCAGTTGTCAGGTCGTTGGTTTCTAAAGTATTCAGCCAGTTTGCGCTAACTGCGCCGACCCAGGAAAGATCAGGACCAAAGTAGGCACCTAATACACTGCCATCATTAGTCACTACCGGCATTATTGAACCGTTGGTTACCATACCGTCAAAGATAGCATTGGTCGCAGTCCATACATCGTTTTCCATTACCTTCGCTTCAATATTGGTAAAGATTAAATTGGTACCGTCAAGCAGCAGTTCTGTATAGTTGGAGGAACCTGTGTTGGTGCCGTTATCTTCATCAGTCTCGTACATATACATTGATACTATGCAGCCGTCTTGGATCAGGGTGCCGCTTACCAGTTCCATCAGATTACCATCATGACCCATATACATGCTTGACCCGGAAATAAAGGCTTTTCCCCAGCTTGACTCTGCATTAGTGTTGCTCCATGTGCTGTTGGTGTCTATATCCAGAGTCTGTTCCAGTTTGAGAAGATTGTTGTTGTATGAATAGGTACCGCTTTTGATGCTGTTCCAGACGTTCACGCCGTTGGTGTTATACTGCTGCCGAAAATTGCTGTATGTACCGTCAGAGTTGAACGTATAAGTATTGCTCTCATAGCCATAGCTGGGATCACCGCTGCCGCCTTTCCAGGTGCCGATAATATCAGCAGAGTTGTCGTCACTTGGTCCTGTACCGCCGTCATCACCGTCGCAGGAAATGAATATCAATATCGGCAGTAATGTAATAATTATGGAAATAGAAAAAAATTTTTTCATAATTAAGTACTCCTTTTTTTATTAATTTTTTGTTAATATAACATTAATAAAGAATTATTACAATTTTTTTAGAGTTTATAATTAACCTGTTTGTTCAAAGAATCAGGTTTAAATAATTAGACAAAATAAATAAATTGCAATATTGAATTTAAGGCTGAAGTTAGCCTGCGGTAATATGCAAAAACAACTTTTACAGTGGCTCTCCTCTATTTACCGCAGCGCCTGACGCCTTGCAACAGCCTAAACAGGTACTTGACTTTCTATAAACTTGCTATTATAATTAAGACAATGAGGTAATTTTGTGAGCAGTCTTACACCAAAGCAGAAAGCGGTTTTTGATTATATTGCCGGTTTTACAGCGCGTTATGATTATGCTCCCTCTTTTACTGAGATCAGGGATCATTTCGGCTTAAAGTCGGTCAGTACAGTGGCTAATTATATCAGGATACTGTCAGGGAAGGGTTATCTGCACAGCGGCGGCAGCAACCAAAAACGGGCACTCAGTATTACTGTTCCCTCTTTCAAATCAGGTCAGGTCCCCTTACTGGGGTTGGTCGCAGCCGGGGAACCGATAGAGCCCTGTCCCGTAAATGAGTTTGTGGAGGCAGCCCGCCCGGTTGCAGCAGAGGAGGGGGTAGTGGCTTTGCGTATTAAAGGGGATTCAATGATTGCTGCGGGTATTTATAACCGGGATATTATTCTGGTGCGTCGTCAGGTGACTGCTGCCAGAGGTAGTATTGTCGTTGCTCTGGTTAATGACAGGGCTACGGTTAAAAGGTTTTATCCTGCTGCTGACCATATACGGCTGCAGCCTGAAAATGAAACACTGCCGCCGCTTATTGTTACTCCGGATGATGATTTTCAAATTTACGGTGTAGTGATCAGGCTGGAAAGAACCTATACTGTTTAACAGTTACTGCTTTTGTAATGGCTGCTGTCAAAAAAATTGTCTGTCTTTATACTGCTGCTCAATATCAACCTCAAACCAGCAGCTTTGCTGCAGCAAAGCAGGATAATGCTGTGGTAAATTTTCTCCGTTTTTATTCGCCGCAGGTAGAGTATATTTCCGGCCGCTATTATTATTTTGATCTCAGCGGCACAGCTCGTCTTTTCGGTCCGGCCGGAAGCGTAGTACAAAGTATTATCAATGCTTTGCATAAATTTTTTCCCAGTCATATCCGGGCGGGTATAGCGCGTAATAAACTGCTGTCCTTTCTGGCTGCCCGCTCTTCGCAACCCGGCCGTGTAAAAAAAATTTTGCCGGCAGAGGAGACTAACTTTTTAGAAAAAACACTTATTGGGGAACTGCCTGTTATCTCCCGCGAGAATATAAAACGTCTAAAAAACGATTTTAATATCACTTATTTAAAAGAGCTTCAGCTTTTAGACCGCAGCTTGCTTCATTCTTTATTTCCTCTTGATGGAGAACTGCTTTATAATTTTGCGCGCGGCAATAGTCAGGCTTTTCTTTATGAACAGGGAGAGCAGCCTTTTGTGCGGCAAACAGTCCGGGTAATTCCGTTCAGTAATGATAATTTTTATTTGGAGCGCCTTTTTTCAAGATTATTAACGGAACTTTGTTTCCGTTTGCGCTGCCGCAAATTGCAACCAGCCGGGTTTGTGTTGTGTGTTGTTTATGCTGATGCATATACCAGAACAATATCCCGCAGCATTGCAAAACCCTCCTGTTATGAACAAAAATTGAAACCTCAACTCCGGCCTTTTTTTCGCAGCTTTTTGCAGCGCCGGACCGCTTTTAAAAAAATAAACCTTTGTTTTAATTCTCTGCAGCACATGCCCGCACAATTGACTTTTTTTACAGAGGAGCAGCAGGAACAAAAGCTTTGCCGTGCCCTTGATCGTATCCGCTGCCGTTTCGGCAGGAAGAAGATAACCTATGCCGGTTTCTGAAAAAGAATTTGTTTTTCTGGAAACACATTCTGTTTATTCACTCTGTGAAGGCACTATGACGCTGCGCGAACTCATAAACTATGCCAGCACGCATGAGTTTTCTTATATCTCACTCAGCGATACTAACGGATTTTACGGTTTGATTTATTATCTTAAACTCAGCCGTCAGGCCGGTTTGCGGCCCCTTTTAAGTGTACGGGTAAAAAGTAACCGCTTTAACGGTCTTTTGCTCGCCCGCAGTGTTAAGGGTTATGAGCAGATAAGCGTTTTTTTAAGCGCTGTTCATCAGCACAAGGAGGCAGAACCGGACGCTCTTCTAAGCCGGGCCTGTTATAAAGAGATTTTTGTGATAACTGCCCAGCGGGAAATTCTGGCCTGTAAATTACCCCATGTCTATGCGGAGATCAATCTGTTAACCAAAAATTACGGTGCGGTACACCGTTTTGCCCGGAGTAACGGGGTTGAGCCGGTTTTGGTTTATCCGGTCTATTTCAGGCATCCCCGGGACTATAAGCTGCACCGGGTCTTAAGAGCTGTTTATTATAAGAAAAAAATTTCAGCACTGACCAGGGGGGAATATCAGCCGTCCGGGGCATGCTTTTGTTCTGCTGCAGCTATTAGAGCAAAATATGCCCATTTTCAGCGGGCAATTGCCAATACACATTATATTGCAGCCAAAGCTTTTTTTAATTTTTCCTACGGCCGCCCTGTATTTCCTTCCTGCGGCCCCGGCGCTTATGCTGATTTACAAAAGATATGCTATGCCAACATCAGCCGGCGCTATGATCCGGCTCCGGCTGCCTTATATTCCCGCCTGCAAAAAGAGTTGACGGTGATACGGACAAAGGGTTTCTCTGACTATTTTCTGGTAGTGCATGATATTGTAAGCCGTTTTCCCATTACCTGCGGCCGCGGTTCAGCTGCCGCTTCCCTGGTTTCCTATCTGCTTTTTATAACCCATGTTGATCCGTTAGAGCATAATCTTTTTTTTGAGAGGTTTTTACATGAAGAGCGGCAGGATCCTCCGGATATTGATATAGATTTTCCCTGGGATACCCGGGACAAAGTATTAGCCTATATTTTTAAAAAATATGGTTATGCTAAAACTGCCATGGTAGCCAATCATATAACTTTTTCCCTGCGTTCCTCCTGGCGGGAAGTTGCCCGGGTTTATGGTCTGCCGGAAAATATGATCAAAGCAGTTAATAAAAAAATTATCTCCTTTTACGGTTGTCAGGAAAATAAAATAAAAAAAAAGCGTTATGCCGGGAAACAGGACCCTTCACTGGCTGCTCTCACGCAACAGGCGCAGTCTCTTGAACGGGCTGTGCGTCATCTGGCCGTACATTGCGGCGGGGTAATTATAACGCCGCAGCCTGTCGACCGTTATGTGCCGGTACAGCGGTCAGCTAAAGGGGTACGGATTATTCAGTTTGAAAAAGAGCAGGCAGAGGCTTATGGTCTGGTAAAAATGGATATACTTGGTAACCGCAGCCTGGCGGTGGTACGTGACTGTTTAGGTGCGTTAAAAGCTAATTATAATCTTAATATTGACTACGCTTGTTTTGATCCGCGCCAGGACCCCCGTACTATTGCCATGCTGGCGCGCGGGGATACGATCGGTGTTTTTTATGTGGAGAGTCCGGCTATGCGCCAGCTGCAGCAAAAGACCGGCCGCGGGGATTACTACCATCTGGTCATTCACTCATCTATTATCCGTCCTGCTGCTCACACTTATATTAATGAATATGTAAAAAGGCTGCATGGAAAGAAATTCACCTGTCCTTTACCGGAACTGCAAAACATTTTAGAGGAAACTTACGGCATTATGTGTTATCAGGAAGATATTACCAGGGTAGCGGTTGCTGCAGCCGGTTTTACATTAAAACAGGCTCAGGAATTGCGTAAAACAATAGGTAACAGTAATAAAAAAAAGCGAATTGCTTTTCTAAAAAATATGTTTTTTAGAAAACTGGCACAGCGTAAGGTACCGCAAACTGTATCTGCCGCTTTATGGCAGATGATCAGCAGTTTTGCCGGATACAGTTTTTGTAAAGCGCACAGTGCTTCCTATGCTCTTTTATCTTTTAAGGCAGCCTGGTTAAAAGCGCATTATCCGGCTGAATTCCTGGCAGCAGTAATAAAAAACGGCGGCGGTTTTTATATTGCGCCTGCTTATATTGCTGAAGCCCGCCGGCTTGGTCTGCAGGTTATACCCCCGGATATTAACCGTAGTGCCTGTCATTATTACGGCTGTAAAGATAAAATATACACCGGCCTTATCCAGATTAAAGGTTTGTCCCGGCAGGCAGTCATGGTTTGTTTACAGGAACGGCGCAGCCGCGGCTGGTACACTAGCTTGTATGATTTTTTGAACCGTACGCATATCCCGCACCGGGATACGGTTTTATTTGTAAAAAGCGGTTGTTTTGACCGGCTGGAAACTTTAAGCCGTCCCGGACTGCTGCTGCTGCTGCATACTTTTTTTCAGGCAGAAAAACAAGCGGCTGCAGGGGATGACCAGCGGCAGCAATATGAAGCAGCTAAACAAAAAGCATTTTCCGTGCAGCCTTATACCGGAGAACAGCTTTTTGCTCTGGAAAAAGAAATTTTCGGGTTTTCCCTGCGCTGTCATCCCATGGTTTATTACCGGCCGTATTTGCAAAAAAAGCAACTCATTTATGCAGCTGAGCTGGGGGATTATTGCGGGCAAACTGTACAGATAGCCGGTGTGCTTATTTCAGCTAAAACGGTTATGAGCAAAGATCACAGGTTGATGCAGTTTGTCAGCTTTGAAGATGAAACCGCGGTTTGCGAAACAGTATTTTTTCCGGCTTTTTATAAAAAGTATTACGCGCTTCTCTTTTCCCGGCAGCCCTGTATTCTGACCGGTACGGTCAGAGAAGAGTTTTCCGCGTTGACCCTGCAGGTACGGAAAGTGACTAAAATAGCAGCAGCTTGCGGTATGAAGCCTGTTTTCAGCAGTTTAGCTTCCTGACCCCTTTTTTTAATTTTGCAATTGCTACTTGCATTTTTTATGAATTTAATCTATATTTTAACAGGAGTAATATATGAACAAAATATTATTTTTACTTTTACTGTGCAGTGCCGGGTTACAGGGTGCAGTTATTAAAGTAACCGCAGCCGGTACTGATAAGAGTAAAGGATTTATTCTGGATGAGGGTACGGCTGTTGGAAATGAAGCTTATTATAAATATGGCAAAAAATTATTACCGCAAAAATTTATTCTAAAAAATATTAAACAAAAAGTAGCTTTTTTTGCTGCCGGAGCTGATAAACTGCAGCCCGGTGACATGCTGATTGACCGGGATTGGTATATTATTATCAAATTGATCCGTACCGGAGGAGATCTGGATACTGCTTTGCAGCAGACCGGTGGTCTGCAGAAAGCCTCTGTTTTTATACCGGTCAGAAAAATGAAGCTGGATCGTTTTGTTATATTTATGGAAAATATCCTTAACAAGCGCATGAAACAGGTACAGGAACATATTAAAAGCGGCAAAGTACAGCAAAAACACTCTTCTTTATTTCTGCTTAATATTACTCTGGGTGATTTTTATTTTTATCTTGATTCTGATTTTAAAAAAGCCCTGGCTTATTACCAAAAGGGATTGGCTTATGACCCCGGCCATGTGCTGGTAAAGACCGGTGCCTTGATAAATGCTGCCGAGTCACTGGTAAACCTTGATCAGCTGGAAAAGAGTCTCTCGGCTTATCAGCAGGCGCTTCACACCTTAAAACAGGCCGGCAGCAGATATAGAGATGAGATTAGAGCTGTGCAAAGCTCGCTCAGAGCAGTAAAAAAACAATTACGTAAAAAAGCAAAAAAAAAAGAGCAGCCCCGGGAAGAGAAAAAGTTACTGCGCCGTAAAATTGTAAAAACAGCGGCTTCCTATATAGGCCGCCGCTGGCGTTCCGGCTCCCGTTATAAAGGGAAAAACTTTTTTTATGACTGCTCCGGTACAGTATCCCGTATATACTGGACCCATAATATAGACCTTATGGCTGCTGCCGGCAAACCTGAATACAGCGGTAAAAACGGGGTTTATATTATTTACGACAGTTTTAAAAATAAAGTCCATAAAAAAAAATATCCTTTGCCCGGGGATTTGATCTATTTTAACAATACTTATGACAAAAACCGGGACGGCCGCTGGAATGACCGGCTGGTTCACATCGGCATGGTGGAAAAAGTTGACCGGGACGGTACTATTACCTATATCCATCACTGCTCCAAAGGTGTCAGGCGCTACCGCATGAACCTTATCCGGCCTGCAGTATATAAGGATCCTGCAACAGGCAAGGTTTACAACTCTTTTTTACGGCGCAAGTCACGCCGCGATCCGCCGGGCAGCAGTTATGTTTCCGGTAATTTTTTCGCGGGCTTTGCGACTATTATAGGAGAACCGCCGCCGTAATTGAAAATTTTTTTAAAAAAGCGCACACCTCTTTCAGGGGTGCAGCTGCCAACTTGTAGTAAAATCTAATAATTTTCCAATACTACCAGAGTGTAAGTGTGTTCAGCACTGCCGTTATCAAAAAAATTTTCTATGCGGAGATAATAGGTGCCGTCTGCAGGGCAAACCCATTCGATAGCAGAGCTGTAAGAGTCAATTGTTAAATTATTTGTTCCGGAATAATCATCGTTATAACCCAGCTGCGTAGTGCCGTCAGTATCATATAACCTCAGGATAGTATCAGCTGTGCCGCCGTCCACCTCGGCAATGATCGCGTAGGTGTTATTACTTATGCCGTTAAAGGAGATATAATCCAGATCACCGCTGTCATGAAATGAGTGCGAATTGGTAACCCCGTTACTGACCCCTGTTGCACTGGCATAACTGTCATCATCCTCATACTGATCAGCTACACCGGGGCCGGGCAGGGAAAGGTTAAAAGAACCGGAGATGGCAATGTAGTTGGAGTCTGCTCCGCGTAAAACCCGGCCGCTGAGATTAAAAATTATATTGGTGTCGCTATAAGTAACGTCTGATATTACCAAATTTTCCGGGGGAACCATACCTACCAGGGTATTGTATTCGCTGCTCCATCCTTCATAATATTCAAAGGTGTTTAAGTTTTCAAATTCAAACGCTCCCGGATAAGAGGTGTTGGAGTGCATAAATTCTACAGCCAGTGCAATGTTGGATCCGGTTATTTCTATCATAAAAAATGGGCAGCCGTTAAAAGTATCCTGCAGCGTATAAATAGTGTAATTGCCGGCGTTTAGGCTATAATTGGAACTGTCCAGCGTAAGAGAAGCTGTATCAATTGGCGGTACAGTATTGTAGTTTCCGTCCTCTCCCGGCCCCGCAGTATTATCAGCGTCACATCCTGTAAGAGTTAAGAGAAAAAGGGCACTGCATAAAATAAATATTTTCCGCATAATTTTTTCCTTGTTTAATATAAAATATAAATAATTTTAGTATCTATTTTGCTTTAGGTCAACTATTTTTTTATATATTATAATAATTATTTGTTTAACTTTTTAAGCCGTCTTGCCGCTGTTTGTTTTTGCGGCGCTCTTTTATAAAGTTAAATGCTTTGGCCGCAGTACTGTTAATTATCAGTTCTTCAGGAAAAGCCAGTTCTTTTATAATGGGGCGGACAGAATCATCCCGGCCGATCTCATTAAGAACATGGGCATCACTGTTTACAGCTATCTGGCAGCGGTTTTTTTTACAGAATTTTATCAATTTTCCGGTTTGCGTATCAGGTACGCGTTTAAGGCTGGTTTTGGAATTATTTATCTCCAGAGCAACACCGTATTGCCGGGCTGCCCGGGTAAGCCGGGGGTACTCAACCGGATAAGCAGTCTGGGCCGGATGCGTAATAATATCCACTGCCGGGTTGTCTTTCATAAGCGTAATATAGATATCAGTGTAATAACCGGGTGCTTTGCCGGCCGGAATATTTTGATGAATACCAACAAGAATAATATCCATATAAGGTAAAAATTGGGAAGGGATATCCAGCCGGGAGTAATCCCGGGCCAAAGGATTGGCTTCTATACCTTTTAGCAACCGGATACCGGGCACAGGCTGGGCAAGTCTTTCAAAAAAAACAGAGTTAATGCGGCCTCCTACAGCCGGTCCATGATCAGTGATAGCAAGTCCTTTTAAGCCAAGTTCATGTGCGTGCTTAAGCATTTCCAGGTGGCTGTGTATACCGCAACTGCTGAAAAAAGTATGACAGTGTAGATCAACTTGCAGCATATTATTTCCTTTTATTTG
>CAZFAK010000078.1:0-11975 GCA_964517045.1 uncultured Spirochaetia bacterium
CGGAAAAAGAGTAGGCGTATAAGCCGTTACCCAGGGAAAGCATTTTACCATGGCAGTTACTGCCCGTACTCCAGATGCTTTGCCCGGTGACAGCAGCGGCGTTGGATAGTAATACTGCCCCCCGGTAATTGGTCATTATCTGGTCCATGGTATCGATAGCTGTAATAGTGATATTTTCCTCATAACCGGCATAGGCATACCCGTCCTGGGTAATGATATAATGCATTAATCCTCTGTGGCAGGGACGCAGTTTATTAGTGCTGTAAGCTATGGAGCGGGGCGGTACATAAAGCCGGCCTATACACATTTCGTTTTCTTTAACTGTCAGAAAGAGTTCTTCATCAGTAGGATTGGCCACACTATAAGTATTGAGTCCCTCTTTGGTAAATACCTGGTAAGCGGGCCAGCCCTCTATTTCTATATTACCGTTTGGCCGGCCCATGGCTTTCATATTATTGATAAACCAGTAACAGTCCATCTCCGTGCCGTCAATTCTGGTTGGCTGACGCAGGCCCATATCCATAATATAGTGTTCATAGTTATTAAGAGCGCCGTCCGGATCAAAAAAAGACTGATATTTCCAGAAACCGTCCCACCACTGGTCATCAGGGATTGCATTCTGACGCGCCGCTTCATGATGCATTTCATTCCAGAGCCGTTCTGCCAGATGCTGGTTATAACCCAGATAGAGCATAGCCGGGGAAATGGGCAGCCACTGGATACCGTAAATATAGGGGGCTTCATGGTGAAAATAGGTGCCAAAGTTATGGGAACCGGCACCCAGTACACCGCAGGTATTGTGCTCCCAGTCCGGGTGAAAGATATCACTGTCTTCGTTAAAATAGTATTGCCGCGCGGCCTGGGTTTCCAGAGTATATCCCCAAGCTCCCAGGTCAATCCACTGCTGCTGACCTGTCACAATGCCCCAGAAAAAAATACCGGCCCAGCAATTGATAGCTTCCGAAGTCGATTCCTGATCATTGCCGATATGGCCCCAGGAGTGGCCTGAACTCCAGCAATGGCCGTCATAAGGATCAAAATAACGCAGCCGGGGAAACATGGGATCTTCACCCCAGGCCGCGGGAGAGTTTACATCCCGGATTAAAAGTTCAACTATACCCCCGTACTGCTGGATAAACTCGGGGTGGTAGAAAGCATAGACAGCTGAGGCCAGAATAAAATAACCGTAGTGAAAATCGTGGTCATTGCCCCAGGGGGAAGAAAAACCGCCGTACTGTCCGACCAGCATACCCCAGTTATGGTTATAGTCATAATCTGCCGGCTGGTTTTCCGTATCAAAATAGGCAAAATAGCCTCCTTCATGGTTGTTTTGCATAGTACCCAGGTCAGCCATGTTTTCCTCATCCTGGTTATCGTCATTATTGTAATCATACCAGTCTTCCAGTATTTCCCGCATCATGCCGTCAAATATAGTAAAATTAAAATCTTCGCCCATGCGGTCAGCGATCATCATGGCGCGGGCGATCTGAAAGATGGTTTTGCCCTGGCTGTAGGTCTCGGGTTTCATATGATCAGCTATACAAAACTGGCGGTAGAAATACATGGCATTGGTAAGCTCGGTACGACTGTAGCGGTCAGAACCGGTAGGCTCGTCAAAAGCCAGCATGATGCCGTTAAAATCATTTACAGTAGTAAATGCTTTACCGATATAGGGTTTTAGCCAGCCCATTATGGTAAAAAAACCCGGCTCAAGCGGGGCTGCGTCTGCGTTTTTCCAGTGATGAGGCAGCATTCCCAGCACCGGGACCCGGCTTTTATTAGCGCGCTTGAGTTCAGTTTGAGCACTTAAAGTGGTAGACACCTCCATTACGCTTTGATCAAAATCCCAACTGACACTGGTATCGTTAACAAAAGCATAAGCATATTCATAGTATAGATCAAAATAACTTTCCTTGTACAGCAGGCCGCAGGAGAGGTAGTTTTTACCGGCAGGGGTATAGACTCTGAGCTCGCAGATGCCGTAGCTGTTGGTGCCGGCATTACTGAAAACAGTACCTGGAGCTGCATAAAGTCCCCAGTCCAGGTTCATGGGCCCGCTGTCATAACCATTGGTTTTCCATAAAGCCGGCGCACTGTCCAGATGTATCCGGTCAGCGGTTATCCAGTCACCCGGTTCGGTTATTACACTGTTGCCATTACTGTCATATATATGGCTGATGCCGGTTTTAAAATAAAGCTCCAGTCCGTCCGGATCGGTAATTTTTTCCAGATAGAAGAAAGGGGAGCCTTTTACCATTGTCATTTCAAAGGAGTGCCCCTCATTGTCAGTATAAAGCAGTTCTACGTGAAAATCACCCCAGTCCCGGACATAGTGATAGTTGGTTCCGGGCGGATCCCAGTACGGGTAAGTGCTGTCTGTCTTTTTCATATTGTGGGTGCGGATATAAATATCATGTTCAAATATGGTGCCGATACCTTCTTCATCCGGATTGCGGTGGGTCCATTCATGGTTGGCAGAAGCCGGATCATAGGGAACCTCAGCCACATGGCCTTCATAGCGACCGGTTACATACTCATAATCCCAGGAATTATAAGCGCCGAAAGCGCCGCTGCCCCCTACATTTACAGCCATACCGTAACGTTCGTTGGGATCAGCCCGGTGGCGGAAAGTAAAAGGATAAGTTACGACACCGGTAGGATGGCCGGCTGGTATGGGTGCAGTGGGATTGAGTACCGGATGTTCATCCTGGATCGGTCCGCGCAGGGGATGCATGGTTAAAAGTCCCTCCCACCAGCCCGTAGTAGGATAGGGGCCGGCAGGATGGTTGGTTATCCACCATACAGGCAGTTCCGGACCGCCTTCCTGGCCCAAATCCCCGTTCCAGCGTCCGGAAACTGTATTAACCGGTCCGTAAACATGTTCGCCGTTACGCGGACTGCCGTCATGGCGGATACTCCAGCTGCCACCGCTGAAAACTTTATCAAAACCATATAGGGTGCTTAATAATAGAAAAGCTGATATAATTTTTTTCATTACAATTTAATCCTCTTCCAGATCAATTTCAATTTCATCAATAGTATTAACCAGTTCAAACTCAACCCTTCTGTTTTTAGCCCGGCCTGCAGCTGTATCATTATCAGCTATGGGTTCGCTTTCCCCTTTTCCTTCAGAAGTAACACGTCCAGGATCCAGTTTAAATTCATGGATAAGATAATTTTTTACAGCCCGGGCTCTCCGGCGGGAAAGCTTTTCATTATACCGCCTGGATCCCTGACTGTCAGTATGGCCGGTAATGAGAATATCATAGAAAGCTTTTTCCTTAAGCAGATCAGCTACCATTTGCAGTATGGGCCGGGATTTCTTTTTGATCACAGCCTTGCCCACATCAAACTGGATATTATTGAGATCAAAGGTGAGTTTGCCCCGTTTTCGGGATAGTTTTATGGTAGCTTTTACTGTGTCTTTGTTGCTTTCCCATTTATTCTTATTGGTATCTTTTCCTTTCAGGATAAAGGTATAGATCTCTCCGCCGGAAACTACATTTCCTTTATTGTCTCTACCATCCCATTTCAGGCGGGATGCCGGATTACCTGAACCGGTTCGGGTGAATACGGTTTTTTCCAGTGAATTTTTTACTATCAGCTTCCAGGAGGCAATTTTTTCCTGTTGCGGATTCCCAAAATTCAGGTATACTGTTTCTTCACCGGGGATAAAGAACTTTTGTTTAACCTGTAACAGTATTTTGGGAGGGGTGTTATCAATAGTAAACCGGGCCAGACCGGAGTAAACGCGGCAGTTCCAGTCAGAGCTTAGTACAGCCTGCAGCTGATATACTCCTTCATCTATCTGTGTTTTTCCGTTGAATTTTCCGTCCCATTTTACCTCTGGTTTAACCGGAGGATCGAAATTCAGAGTACTGATAACCTTGTTATATTCATCCATTACTTTTATATGCCATTTTTTTATCCAGTTACTGCTGCTTTGCTGCGGATTATAATTCAGCTTGATCCGGATATATTTTTCCGCTTTTAAGGAAAAAATTTTTTTGGCAGTTGTAATTTTGATCTCCGGGAAATCAAGTAATGCCAGTATCTTTTTGATATCTTTATCCCCGGGGCGCAGCTGGTGTGCTTTACGGAGCAAGACCTCAGCCCCGCTGTATTCTTCATGTAACAGCTTGTTTTTGGCATCTATTAAATAGTTTTGGGCCATATAAGTGTCTTGGTAATTTTGCTTAAGTTTTTCACTGTCATTGCGGCCTTTCCGTCCGGTAAACTGCTGTTGTTTGGCTTTAAAAAGTTGACTGTTGGTCAGGTCTATAATAAATTTATCCAGTTCGTCAAGCGGCTTTGCATTAGTCAGCGCAGCATCGTTCAGATCTGCCTCCAGATCAATGCTGCTCAGGGGATCGTCAGGGGAGGCGTTTGTTTCCTCCAGGTCTTCAGTATCAATAGAAAGGTCTATATCTTCCTTATTTTCTTCCAGTTCAGCAACATCAATGCTTATATCCACATCCTCGTCTGCCTGAACCGGGATTAGTATCAGTAAAATCAAGAGAAAGGCTTCAGTTAAAATATTTTTCATTTTATTTCCTGCATAGCCTGTTTAAATTTTTGCAGCCGTTTCTTTTTAAGCAGAATTTCTTTTATTTCTGTAACTCTTTTGTGCGCTGTTTCATGTTCAGGATTCAGGCGCAATACTGCCTGAAAATATTTTTGAGCTTCCCTGAATTTTTTCTGTATAAATTTATCAAGGCCCATATTATAGATAGTTTGTATTTTATCAGTGTCAGCACTGGTAATAACCGGACGGAAAGTAAGCTGTATTATGTTTTTAATTCCAATTTCATTATAGTTAAGAGACCAGTCCAGCTGAAAGGTATTAAATTTCAGACCGATGCCGCCGCAGAAACCATACTGCCAATAATTTTTTTTATATTGATACCCGGCTCTGATAAAGACCAGCTCCCTGACAGCCAGTGTTGCTCCCAGAGCTGCTTTAAAGGAGCTGTCTTTATATTTGTTTATACCAAGTACTGTCTGCAGTTTAAGATTTTGCTTTAAGGTGAAAATGTTATTTAAAGCTACTCGTATACCAAGGGGCATGGGATGTTTGCTGCCGCCGGCCTGCTGGCTCGGACCGGCATTTTGCAGGGATACGCCGAGATGCAGATCACTAAGTTTTTTGTTTATAAAACCGGCTTTCAGGATAATACCGCTGTCCAGTGCCAGATTAAAGCTGTGATAACCTTCCTCCAGGAACTGGTTGATAATTTTGAAATTAATACCTGCCAGTAAATATTTTTTTATATTGCGGCTGTAGTTCAGTACCGCATAAAGTTCCCCTCCGGCCACATTACCGCCGGTTTTAATTATCTCTCCAGCCTCCCATTTAGTGGCCGGTGTGTCGCTATTTATTATAAGGCCGGAGGCAGACAAAGCAAAATCTCCTACAGGCCCGGTTTTTAATTTGGCAGCCAGATTGAAAAGGTTGTTACCGCGGTTGTGCATACCGAACATACCGCTCAGGATAAAACGCGAATGGGAAAAAACCCCGGCCGGATTGTAATAGACCGCATCGAGCGTGTCTGACACCGCACTGTAGGCTCCGGCCATAGCAGCGGCCCGGGCGCTGTTGTTAAGCTTGAATCCGGCAGCAGCTGTCCGGCCTGCAGCAGCGCTCAGCAGACCTGATATACTGATTAAAAAAATAATAATATATTTCATTACTGTGCTAAAGATTTTATGTATACGTTTCCATAATACTGATAATTATACAATCGTTTGTATTGTTTGTCAAGCAAAAAAATAAATTGCTTTTTGGTTATTATCGGAGTACAATTAAAATTAAGTGTTTGCTGCAGGAGATAATTAAATAATGCAAAATATTAAAATAATAACTTTTTTTTTATTGATTTTATTATTTCTACTTGCCGCTTGTCAGCAAAATAAAACGGCAAGCAGCAGTAAAATATATATCAGTACTATCAGCAGTATTACGGCAGCGGAAAATTTTACTATTCCTTTAATTGTTACTGTAGATGAGACTGACAAAGCTATTACTGAAGTAGAGATAGCCCTGGTTAAACAGGACGGTACCCGTATTGATTATAACTACCTTGATTTTACCGCTGCTGTCAGTATCCGGACCAATCTGTGTAATAATCAAAATACTATTCTGCCCTGGGACGGCCCCTTAAAGATAACTGCTACCAACGATTCCGGCTACGGCCGGATCGGGGCCAGGGCTTTGATCACAGTAGGTGTTAAAGGAGAGGGGGATGCCAATACCAATGTGGCTGCGGACACGATTACCGTAAGCAATGCCCACTGGTATATGTATGACCTTGACCAGGGGGAGCTTTTTTCAGCTATGATCAGCGGTAATGACGGTAATAATATTGATCTTAACCTTTATAATCTGGACGGTCAATGGCTTACCAATGATGATCCGGCAGCTGACCTTTTAACCTACAGTGTTACAAACAGTTCTTTTTACTGGCTGCAGGTAAGCACTACAGTAAGCAACTACGCAGTTGATTATATTCTTTATCCCCTTATTGAGACCAACAGCTAGGTCATGTTAAACAGGGGGCGTTATCTTATTACAGTTATTTTATACAGACTTTTTTCTTCAAGAGCCGGGTCTGAGATAATTATTATATATAATCCGGGGGCGACCTGTTGCTGCTCGCTGTTTTGCAGATTCCAGGAGATATTGCCGGGTTTGCGGTCTTGCCGGTCTGATACCTTCAGAATATCATTATAAGATTTTACCGCAAAACCGGTTACATTATATATTTTTACAACCGAATCCCGGGTCAGGCCTTTGATCAGAACCTCTTTATTAAAAGCTACCGGGTTGGGGCCCAGTTTTATATCAAGTTCAAGGTTAACTATACGAACAGATAAAACAGCTGTATTGGTAAGTCCGGCCCCGTTAACCGCTGCAATTAGAAGTGTATACTCACCGCTGCTGTAATCTGCAGGATCTATGACGGTTAAGCTGCTGTTGGTGTTGGTTATACCTGTGTCTGCTATCAGCAGGAGAAACTGATTGCTTATGCCGGAGTGGGGATCATTATCGGCCAGGAATATATTGGTTGTTTGATAAATATCCAGATTGGAGAAATTAAGATAGTCAGCCATTACCGGCGGTGAATTATCTATAATAACATTATTGGTATAGTAATTGGTGCGGTTATTAGGCGAAACCGCCCGGAAAATAAAACGGGCCGGGCCGTCATTAAAATCAGCAGTATTTATAGTTATATTCCAGTAGGTCTTATTGGTTATAAAAATAAAACCGGAGCCGTTATTAGTGGAATAATAGACTGCTGCCGGATCAAATACAGGCATGGTATTGGTAGCCCTGCCGCTGAAGGTGTGATTACTTTTTATATAGAGACCGGTATTGGTCTCTGCAATATAAACCAGTCCGTTCCAGACCGCGAAGGGGGTAACCGCATTGGTAGCTGTCAGTCCGGCCCGGTTTCGGGCTGCTATAAAAGCAACAAACTCCCCGTCGCCGTTAGCCAGGGCATTGTAATCATAGCTCCAGCTGCCGGCGCTTATACTCTGATCAATTACTATACCGCCATGATTGGTAATAACAAGCCGGCCGGCGGCAATGCCGGAGTCCGGGTCATCAAGTGTGCCTGCGAAAAGATAATTATCACTGCCGATTATCTGGTTGTTGCTCAGATTGGTAATTGCGGCCAGTGGAGGGGAGTTATCCACAGTCAGACTGCGTACATTATTGGTTATGGTATTACCGAGATTGTCAGCAGCGCTGGTAAAGAAAACATAACTGCCGTCGCTGATACTGCCGGTCGGCCAGTTTTGGTTCCAGCTGCCGCTGCTTAAAGTAAAGTTAGTGGTATAACCGCTGTTATTGCTGACATGCAAAGTGCCCTGGGCGACGCCGGCCGGTGTATCGTTCAGGGTGCCGTCAACATGGTAAGTACCGGTGATATAGGCATTGTTGGTGGGATTGTTTACTGTAATAACCGGAGGGGTCGTATCAAAGGTATAGGTAACCGTGTTGGTACCGCTGTTATTGGCAAAGGCGTCTTCACCGTAAAAAGTTAAGGTAGTGGTGGTGTTGACAGGTATATTAAGGGGAAGCGTGTCATTAAACTGCTGATACGGGATGCCGTTGGTAGACCAGTAGCCCCAGTTTTCCGATGCAGTTAACTGAATAGCAAACGCCTGGTTGGTGATTATATTACTGTCCGGCCCGGAAGTGATGGTAACAACCGGCGCGGCCGTGTCAAAACTGTAGGTATTGGTGTTGGTGGCAGAACTGTTGCCTGCAGTATCGCGGCCGTAGTAGATAATACTGGTATCAGTGGTAATGTTAAGGTTATCCGCTCCGGCTGCTGTCATAGTATTCCAGGCAGCGCCGTTATTGGTTGACCAGTAACCGTTATCTTCATTAACCGAAACATTCAATGTAAAGGCCTGATTGGTAGTAAAGCTGCCGCCGGGATCCAGGCTGACAACCGGTGCGGTGCGGTCTACTATATTGGTAAGGATATAGGTGTTGGAAAGGTTGTTGGTTGTGACAGCGAGAAAGGTATAATAGTTGGTGCCTTCACCAAGCAAGTCTGTATTAACGGCTGTGCTCCAGCTAGTGTTGCTGGTTATAAGGTTGTAGGAACCGCTGTTTATTTTCCGGTAAACCCCGGCCGGGTCCAGGCCGGGATCAGCATTGGTGGCATAACCGGAGATGGAGATAGTGCCGTTGTTAACCGTATGCTGGGCAGTATTGGTAACCCTGATCTCGGCAGGTTGGGGCACGGCTGCCAGAAATTCTTTCCAGCCTATATCAGTATTATTGCCGAAATAGCTGAAAGTAAAAGATCCGGCCGGATCGGTTCCGTTGTCTACTGCCGGTGAACTACCGGCCGTAATACGGTAGTCGCCCGGGGTTTCCATAAGCTGCGGATCACCATTGGTGTTGGAGGTAACGGAAGAAAAATTTCCGTTAGTGTCTGTGCTGTTATTATGAAAAAGATTATAATCCAGCGCAGCAGCGCCGGTGCTGTCGTAATTAACAGCTATACCGCTGTTATCAAGAAAAATATTATTGGCAATAATCGCAGGAGTAGTAACCGGCAGATCAAGGCCGTTGTTATTAGCAACAATGGTATTGTTAATTATTTCCAGATTATTCATGGCTCCGCTGCCGAAGATTACATTGGAGCTGTTGTTTCTTAATAAATTACGGTAAATTTTAAGATCAGCAACTCCCGGAGTATTGATAGCTATACCGTTACTGTACATGCGGTTGGAAAATATTTCAATATCAGAGGAGGTGCTGGGAATAATGTAGCCATTGGTATGATTGTAAACCTGATTGCCGATAAAACTGCAGGCAGTAGTTGCGCTTTCCAGCCAGATGCCGTTGGTGCCGTTATCATGGATGTCATTACTGAGAACGGTTATATTGTTGCAAGCTGCTATGTTGATGCCAATCCAGGGACTGCCGCTTATTTCATTGTAAGCAACCAGAGACTTTTCCGGCCCATGTATTCTGAGAACTTCATGGGCATAGTGATGTTCCGAGATAATAGTATTGGATATAACATTGATATTGCTGACACTGTTCAGCAGTTGTACTGCTGTGTAGTTTCCCGCAGCTCCGGCCATACAGTTATTGCGCACATCATTATGAATAATATTTACATTAGCACAGCCGTCTGTGTAGAAACCGAACTGGGTATTGGAGTTTATACTGCTGTTATAAAGTTTAAGGCCTGTGATATTCATTAACTGGCCCCCATGTACATTGTTGGCCTTTATAATACAATTACTTATCAGTACATCAAATCCGGTATCAATAAATATACCGGAACCGGATGTGTTGGAAGCAACAATACAGTCAAGTATTTTTAAATTGGATATGTTATTGGCTACAGGTGATTCCACAGACTGGCCCGCAGTCTGGTTAAAATTAAGGCCCTGAACAAGACAGTTGTCCGCCTGACAGCTCAGCCGTCCGTTACCGGTCAGCACTACAGCCTCCATGTCATTATTGGTTATATAGGGGTAACTGATGATAGCCAGTTCTTTATTCAGGGTTATAAAAGTATTATAGGTGCCGGGCCCTGCATAAATAGTATGTCCGTTAAGAGTATCAGTATCAGACACGGCTGCGGCAATGTCAGCAAAAACCTCGCCGCTGTCTGCATTGGATACTGTCCAGGCTGCAAGCCGGGATAATGCTGATAGGAGCAAAACTATATAAAAATATTTATTCATAATTTTATCCTTGTCCGGATTTAATTAAAGCGACATACAAACGTTTGTATAGGCTTGTATTTTTATTTTTTGTTTATACATTTACAAAATTTAACATGTAAAAACAAATTTTGGGCAATTTTTTTTTATTTTTTTTAAAAAAAGTTGCGGCCGGGATAATTCTATGCTATAATATACAAACGTTTGTATAGGGTTGCTGCCCGATCAGGGCAGATTTACAGCCGGTGCAAAACATATATCTATTACAAACTAATTCTACAGGAGTCAGAAAATGAAAATAATCAGAAACAAAGTTGCTGTAACATTAGTTATAATTTTAACTGCTGTTTTACTGTCAGACTGCACTGGCGGAAAAAAGAGCGGCAAAACCACTATTGTCTGGGTTACGGATAATAATCCGGCCCGTAAAAGGCAGATCTATCTATTTGAAAAAATGCATCCTGATATCAGGCTGGAGCCTAACTATGCTATCCGTAACAATCCGGAAGTTATTCTTACCCAGCTTGCTTCCGGTAAACCGGCTTTTGATGTACTGGATGTGCACTTTCCCTATTTACTGCGGGAACTTGCCTCCAAGGGTCAGCTGCTGGATATAACCGATCGTCTTAAAGCAGACGGTATTAAACCGGAGATGTTCTGGCCCCAGTGTCAGGTATATTTTCAAGTAGAGGAGAGACTTTACGGCTTACCGGCTAATGGCGGCAGCCTGGTTTTATGGTACAACCCGGCTCATTTCCGGGCAGCCAGTATTGATCCTCTTACCAATAAAATTACATGGGATATGTTATACAAAATTGCGCAAAAGCTCACCCGCAAAAATAAACACGGCCGTATAACCCGTTTTGGATTTAATTATGCTTCCTGGATGATGAACAAGATACTCATGATCCAAAGCGGCGGTGAATTGCTGGATATGGAAAATAAAACCATCGGCTTTGACAACCCCACTTTTGAAAAATACTGCCGTATGTTTCATGCCATGAAATTCAGTGAGCGGCAGTGTGTACCTACCGCTGCCAATCTGGAGTCAATGGCCAAAGCCGGTAACTGGGCCGGCGGCAGCCTGTTCGGCGCGGGTAATACTTCCATGATGATCGGCGGCCGCTGGATGCTGGCTGAGTGGCGCAAACATAAAGAGTTGGAATACACCATAGCGCCTATGCCTTATATGAAAGGCCAGGAGCCTGAAAACATGTTTCTCTCCCGCGGTGTGGTGATTCCGGCTGACTCTCCCAACCGGGAAGCTGCTTACAAGTTTGTTAAATTTATGGCCAGTGATGCCTATAACCGTACTATACTGCGTTATGCTGACGGAATTCCGGCAGTAAAATCCTGGGTAAAAAACCAGGAATTTTTAAATCCCAAATGGGATGATGAAAAGAAAAATCATATCTATCTTGAAGAGATGCAGTATTCTGTACCCAGAAAACTTTATCCCGGCTTTGATCAGAAAAAATTTGAAGATATTGTTATTATGCAACAGTTTGATAAATATTTAAACCAGAATCTCTGCAGTTATGAACAAATGATGCAGACTATTAAAATGAACGTCAGTAAATATTTTGAATAATAAAGCCGGGCCGCAGACGGAAAGTTATTTGGTTCAGCAGCCACTTTTAATGGTTTTCTTAGGGCAGGCGCTGCCGGTAAACTTTATAAGTACGCTCTGCCAGTTCCTGTATATAAATATTTTGAAACCCGATCATGTTTACCTGTACATTATCCCGGGGCGGACCGGTCAGGGAGTT
>CAZFAK010000079.1:0-11759 GCA_964517045.1 uncultured Spirochaetia bacterium
TGTTTTTTATTACTTTGCCAGCATAATATATATTGTAAAATTATCGTCAGCAAGATACTTGCGCGCTGTTTTCCGTACTTCTTTTCTGGAAATTTTATCAATTTTATTTAACTGGTTACGGTAGTTTTCATAGCCGTAGCCGTATAGTTCATAAAGAGTTTCATTTAGAGCTTTACCAAGCAGACGCTGGCTGTTGATTATTTCACTACCAATTATAGATGATTTGGCTCTATTTAACTCTGTAAGCGATATTTTATCTTCTTTTAGCTTAAGCGCGTTTTTTAAAAATGCATCAAGAGCCCACTGGTATTGATCTCTCGCCCCGTAACGTAAAGCGGCATAAAAGACAAGGGCGCCGTAATCGCGGGAACTGTCATAAAAAGCTCCCAGCTGATAGGCTCGCCCGCCCTGAACCTTGCCGGCAGCATTGGTATAACTTTTACTTCGCAGTTTAAAAAGGGGACCGCCCATGCCGGAAAGGTGTCCGTTTACTACCTGGAAAGCAGGAAAATCAGATGAATTGATAACCGGGGCGCGGAAGCCCATCCGTATATAGGTTTGTTTGAAATTGTTTGTTTCCTTATGTATATCTTTTTTACCGCGGAAAGTTAAGGGATGTAAACTGATCTTTTGACTAATTATGCTTTTGTTTCCATGCATCTTTTCCAAAAGGGGAATGAAATATTTTTTGTTTTCCTGTTGTAAAATATTGCCGTATATGGCAACAACCATGTTTGCCGGTATTAAAAATCTATCTTTCAGAAGCTCAATATCGCGCAGTTTTATTTCTTTTATACTCTCAGGCGTGCCTTCAACCGGGTTGGCAAAAACCGTATCAGCAAAAAAGTATTTTTTAAATTGTACACCGCTGACATACCAGCCGTTTTCATTTTTATGCTGTAAAAGGAACAATCTGTTTTTAATTTCTTTATTAAAATCTTTACGGTTAAATGAGGGATTGGTCAGGATAGCTTTTAATACAGCCGCTGTCTCGGGGAGCTTATCTTTGAGAAAACTTATTTTAAGGCCGAATGAATTTTTCCCGGCAAAAGGGACTATGTTGATTCCATGCAATTTGAGAAATTTAATTAATTCCTGTTTGCTGTATTTTTCATTGCCGGTAAGCAGCATTTCACTGAGCAGGCTGAAACTGCCGTTTTTTATATCTCCTTTTTCATGAGCCAGACCGCCCAGAGCGGAAATAACCAGTACAATTTTGGGTAATTTTCTGTTTTTTTCATATAAAATTTTCAGATTATTTTTTAAAACAATTTTTTTAACATTATTTTTAACTGTTTTATTGTCCTGCTTTTCGGTTTGAAGCAGAGCTTGGTCATACGGCAGGCGGTCCTTAGCTGCGCCTTTAATCTGCCGCTGTTCCTTTTTATAATGAAAATCAATATTGTCAGTACGCAGTTCCGCCAGGGATTTTGCCTCCGGAAAAAGTTTTTCCTTTTTGCCGATTGCCGGCGGGGTTATGACAGCTATTTTCATATTGGTTTTTTTTAAATATTTTTTGCTTACTTCCCGGATCTGCCGTTTGTTAACTGCCTGTATTCCCTTAAGATAGAGAGTATCATAATTAAGGCCGCCGCTGGTCATGACTGAAGCGGCCAGACTGGATGCTTCTCCCATAGCAGTCTCTTTGCTGTTGATGAAATCAGCCAAAACCTCTCTTTTTACTGATTCCAGCTGATAATCGTTAATATTGCCTGCTTTTATATCTTTTAAACTTTTAAAAATAGTTTGTTTTACTTTGCTGATAATTTCAATTATTTCTTTTTTATTTTTATCTGCCGGCAGGTCAATAGTTATATCAAAAACTCCTTTATATCTCGGTGTCCAGGAAAAGGAACTTATCTCTTCAATCAAGCTTAATTTTTCTTTAAGAATATTATGCAGAATGCTTCCTTCTCCGTCAGCCAGAAAAGAGGAAAGTACGTCCAGAGGATACATGTTCTGATCAAAGTAGGAAACGGTCTGCCATAAAAAAGCTATTCTGGTGTATTCAGCGTTAGGGTGGGTTTCTTCAGCTATTTCATACTGCCAGGGCGGGTCTTCGTTAAAACAGGGTTTTTTAATTTTATATTTTTTATACTTTTTAAAACGTTGTTTTATATGTTTCAAAACAGATTTGCTGTCAAAATCACCTACTACTGATAAAATTGTATTATTCGGAACATACATTGCTTTATAATAGTCCAGGAGTTCGCTGGTTGAAAGCTGTTTAAATTTTTCCTTATATCCGATAACCGGAAATTTATAAGGAAGATTTTTAAAACAAAGCGATGAAATAACTTTTTGAAAATAGGAATTGATATTATCATCGCGCATATTCATTTCACTTAGAATAGAGCCTTTTTCGTTTTTGACTTCCTGTTCCGGGAAAAGAGGATTGAAGACCAGGTCTTCAATACAGTTGATGCTTTCCCTGGTATATTTTGACAGCACCGTAAAATAGTAGGCAGTATGGTTGAAAGTAGTATAGGCATTAACGTTGGCGCCGCCGTAACTTTCAATCTCGGCAGAATAGGAATCCGCTTCAGGATGATCTTTGCTGCCGAGAAACAGGGAATGTTCAAAAAAATGGGAAAGGCCGCAGCCGAAATAATCGACCTCGGTTACAGAACCGGCCCTGATACGTATATGGACAGCTGTTACCGGATTGGAATGGTCCTCTTTAACAATAACAGTCATACCGTTGGGCAGTACGGTATGGATGGCATTTGCGGAA
The DNA here is from genome assembly GCA_964517045.1 of uncultured Spirochaetia bacterium. GTDB lineage: Bacteria > Spirochaetota > UBA12135 > COTS27 > CAZFAK01 > CAZFAK01. The sequence goes on from CAZFAK010000079.1 coordinate 2,735, forward strand.
CCAAGTTTAATTGGTGCAGTTTTGTTGGTATAAATTAAAGAGGTCATGACTGTTATAATAATAATCCTTTTAAGTTGCAGCATGGGCCGGGCTCTCCTTTCACTGTATTGGGAATGTAAACTAAAGTATATTTTATCAAGTAACTGAGATAGTTAAAAAATTTATGCATAAAAAAATACAGCCACACTGATTGTTCTACAGGAAAACAGTATTGTAATAATACTGCCCAGAACTGGACTTGAACCAGCACAGACGTAATGTCTACATGGCCCTCAACCATGCGTGTCTACCAATTCCACCACCTGGGCAAGTTAAATAATTATAACATGAATGAAAAAGCTTTGCGAAAAGCGTGGGGCATGAAATTATTTTTTAAGTGCTGCAGTTTCAAGTATGTAGCAGATTAATGCTGAAACCTGTCAGGCCGGACAGGCTGCTGTTTTCTGTGGATAACAATTTTTTAAACCGGTAATTTATCAGGATAAAGGATAATATTGAATTTGAGAAATATACCGGTTTAATGTTAATATTTAATATGATTAAAAAAATAAACACGCTGCTGGCAGTATTGGCAATTGTTATTAATTTTCATCCAATGACAGCTTTGGCGGTAAAAACTGTAAGAGAAAAACAAGCTGACCGGCTGCTCCTGCAAGGTATAAACTATGTTCACCTGGGGAAGTATGATGATGCTTTTACCAACTTTAAGCAGGTACAAAAGCTGCTCCCGGAACATCCGGCCGGTTATTTTTTTTATGCAGCTGCCCTGGAATGGGTGATGATAGATTTTCGTTATTTTGAGTATGATCCCCTCTTCCATTCTAATATTGACCTGACTATTAAGTTTGCTGAAAAAATGTATGATAAAAACGAAGATGATCCCTGGGCTAACTTTTACCTTGGGGCCGGTTACGGTTTCTCCGGTATATATCTTATCAAGTACGGCAACTGGATAAAGGCTTTCTGGCGCGGAATCAAGGGCTATGATTATATGAAAGATGCTTATGAACTGGACAGCTCTATCGGTGATGTGCTCTATGCTACGGGACAGTATCACTATTATAAAGGACTAAAATCCGGCCTGCTTTCCTGGCTTCCGTTTATAAATAAGAAAAAAGAAAAAAAAATGGGTGTTAAACAACTTCGTCTTTGTTCTATCCAGGGCAAATACTGTAAAATGGAGGCGTCTGATTCGCTTGCTAAAATAAATTATTTTGAGGGTAACTACCAAAAATCGCTTGAGCTTTATCAGGAAAAAAATAAAAAATTTCCCCGTTATGTTTATTATAAGCGCTATATTGTTTTGTCATATATTGGTCTTGAAAAATGGCCCCAGGCCTATACCAATGCTCTGGAGCTGGAAGCGTTGATCGAAACATACCCTTATAAAAATATTTCTACCGATATAGAAATCGCCTACTATAAAGGTTTGACCATGATAAAACAGGGAGAGGAAGAGAAAGGTTTGGAATATCTGCGTTTTATATTGCAATTGCCTGATGAGAAAACAGACCCTTTACCGCATTATGATGAATATGCAGATAAAGCGGAAGAGCTTATGGATGAGCTTGCTGATAAATAAATATTTATAGAGGGGTATAATTTTTCACAATGAGATCATAAGCTTTCTGCGTGGCTGTTTTTCTGTCCATGTTGTGCGCAGTATAAGCTGGACAATAAGTCAGTTTTGCTTGCAGGGAATCTAATTTCATTAACTTGAACAAATGGGGCAGAAAGGCCATATCACCATACCAGCATATTAAATCCCTGTTTTGCCTGGATACCGGAAGACGGTTTATCCGGCAGTAATTAAGAGCTGCCGGCTGGATCAGACAGTCGCTGTCTATGGCTGCTTTTAAAAGTGATGCTTTAAAAGCCCTGGGCCTGCTGCCGTTACCTGAAGTTGCTTCCGGGAAAAGTGCAACCCGGAATTTTTTAGCAAGAGCCCGGCTGATGGTATTTATATCTCTTTTGACAGTGTGAAAGCTGGAACGGTCAACATAGATAGTGCCTGATAAACGCGCCAGTAAATTGGGTAAAAAATAAGATCCCAGATCCAGCGAAGTTATAAACAGGGTAGGCTTTTCAGCAGCTATTATTATAATATCAATATATGATAAATGATTACTGATTAGTAAGACCCCTTTAGGCGTGGTAACGGTTGTACCGTTTGTTATTGTTTTAATTCCCTGTAGGTTTTTATAAAGACGGCAGTAGACCATACAAACGTAACCGATTATGCGCAGCTTCAGCCATTTACTTACAGGTAAAAGCTGAATGCATAAAATATTGGTTAGATAAGCAATAATCAGAATGGGTAGAATGATCAGGCGCAACAGAACCATTAAGCCGGTTGTAATCAGAGTCCGAATTTTTTTTTGGTACCAGGTGCAATATTTTTTATGGTTAACAGAGTTAAAAAATCATAGCATCCGAAATTTTTATCCCAGGCCGGTTCACCGCATATACAGGCGCCTACTTTAAGGTATGCTTTCAGCAGCGGCGGTAATTGTTTATGTATCTCCTCACTATGCACTTTATGGCTGCTATTGTTTTTTTTAATAAGGCTGTGTGTTTTTTTGTTAATATATTTACGCCGGGGTTTAATACTGGGTGTTTCTTTTGCGATATAATTTTTACTGAGATAGCTGTAAATAGCGGCAATCTCTTGCGGTTTGGATAAGTAAAGACTTGAGCAGCCGAACAGATAACTGCAGCCGGTTTGTTTTAAATATTCACTGATACCTTTCCAGAGCATCAGCATAATTACGCCGTTGCGGTGATCTTTACCTACACAGGCCCTTCCCAGCTCCAGTTTATGTCCTGGAAGTTCTTCTATTTGTTTTAATTGGAATTCTGTGGAAGAATAAAATTTTTTTGCAAACAAACTGGAGATCATGCGGTATGTGCCGATGATTTGCTGCAGTTTTTTATGATAAATAATCATATAATCACATTCTTTGTCAAACTTGTCAATATCAATGCGGGGCGCTTTTTTGTTCATCATTTCTTTAAAAAACACTTCAGTACGCAGCATTAACAGTTCTTCCAGCTCATCCCGGTTTTCAGCTGTTTTAATGATATATTTACCGGTATCAATGGTAAATTTTAATTTAGGTTTGAAGGATTTTATTTTTTTTTTATAGCGGTTTTTGTACATATTAAAAAATATATCTTTAATCTGAAAAATTTGCTTGGGGATGGTGGACATAATATTTCCTTATATAAATTTTACATCAGAATAAAAAAAAGAGATAATATTTAATTGAAAGCAGTGCTGCCTGAAATTTAAAATAATCTTTAGCATTGAATATAATAAAATATTTTATTACATTATACTAACCTGAATTTAGATTTTATGTCAAGGAGGAAAATGAAATATTTGAGTTTAATAAATTAAACAAAAAACGGCATATGGAATTTAAGAAAACCGCTGGTTTGTTCTGGCTGAAGGTTGACATTATTACCAAGGTATTATAAATTTTGTGATTACTAAAATTAAAGCAGTTATAATATGATCCATTTTTTAAAACAATTTATCAAATCACCGCGGGAGATCGGAGCTCTGACCAGGTCATCAAAGGGCCTGGCAGAGTTAATTACCAATAAAGCTGAACTTGAGAAGGCTGCTGCTGTAGTAGAGCTTGGGCCCGGTACAGGAGTAGTTACCAGATGTATTAAAGAGAAACTTCCCGATACCTGTACTTTTTTTGCTCTGGAAACCAATACATCCTTTGTGACGGTTTTAAAAGACAAATTACCGGAACTTACCGTATATAATGACAGCGCTGCCAATTTAACAAAATATCTTGATAAAGTAAAGCTGAAAAACTGTGACCGTATAATCTCCGGGCTCCCCTGGGCAGCTTTCAATGAAGATCTGCAGCGGCAGGTACTGGACGCTGTCAGCAGTTGTCTGGGAAAGGGCGGTTATTTTTTAACCTATGTTTATCTGCAGGCCCGTTATTTACCGGCCGGGGTCCGTTTCCGCCGTTTACTGCAGGAGTATTTCGCTGATATACAGAAAACTAAAGTAATCTGGCTTAATATAATGCCGGCTTTTGTTTATGTTTGCCGTAAATAAGCTGCTACAGGGAAAAGACTCCGCTTGCGGAAAGGATTAAAAGGAGCAGAAGCAGCAGAGCCAGGTTAATATATATTACCGGTTTTTCTTTACGGAGGATCATAGTAAGCAGCAAACTGCTGATGCCGGTGACAGCTGCCAGACTTGTAAGTGATATACCGAGCATGGCAATACTGTCGCTCAGCGTGATATTTTCCACAAACCAGAGTTTTGCAGAGCTTTTGTGTGTGCTTATTTTAAGTATCTCTTCCACACTGCTGCCGGAGAGCAGGGCGTCGAGTAAGGCTGTACTTTCCAGAAATGACGGCTGGCTGCCAAGGTACAGGATCATACCGGTAATTCCGAGCGCCAGTCCGGACATAGTTATACGAAAGGCCCAGCGGCCGTAGGCTGTGTTTGAGCAAGGTTTGTTTTCATTTTGCATTGTCAACTCCTCAGTTTAATTGCCGGGCAATTGCCAGTGCTTTTATTATTAATCTGGTGCCTGCTAAAAACATCAGGCTGATAATGATCCATTTGATATAATTCGTATTAATTTTAATCATTAGCCGGGAACCGATGCGGCTGCCGATAATAAAGCCCAGCATACAGGGAATGGCCACCAGGGGGAAGAGTCCGCCGCCGCGGATATAGGGCCAGATCGCAGCACTGTTTCCCAGGGAAATCGTAACTGTGCTGGTTGTTGCTGCTACTTTAAGCGGTACAGTCATAATCAGGTTAAAAACCGGCACCATGGCCCAGCCTGCGCCCAGACCGAATAAACCTGATATAAAGCCGACACCGCTGAACAGCAGGCTGCCGGGAATCAGATTGGATACTTTATAGGTTACATCCTGACCGATTGAAGGTTCATAGTAGGAGGTATTAAGGCTGATTTCTTCACCTTGAGCGGTTTTTTTTCCAGGCTGGGGGAAAGTAGCCCGTTTACCGAAAATAATAAAAATAAAGGCAATAGCTATTACGAGTATACCGAGCATGCCCCGTATAAAGGCTTCACCGCTCTGACCCATGCTGGTGTTGATATAAGCAGCCAATAGTGCTCCGAGGATCGCAAACAGGCTGCAGGGCAGGGCAGCTATCAATACCAGCCGCATGTTTGCCAGTTTTTTTTCCAGAAACGGTTTGGCTGCCACCAGTGTCCCGGTCATGGCCACAAACAGGCCGGTGGAACGGATTATATAGGAATCGATCTGGGTAAAGCCGAGAAAAAGGGGTGTAAAAATAACACCGCCGCCAATGCCTCCCAGTACAGCCAAAGTACCTATCAGGGTGCAAATTACGGTCAAGATAACAGCAAAAAGCAAAGGTGAAACTGAGCCGCCGGGATTGTTTACTGCAGAGCAGCTGATAAGCAGGACAATGATGCTGAGCAAGACGGCAATTATATTGAAAAAATGTTTTGTAAGAGGTTTCATAGTATATTTAATATTGCTAATTTTAAGATAAAAACTTTACTTTTGGAAAGAGCATCCTTTACGTTGACATTCTCAAACAGTGATTATATAATTTGCTTTTAAAACAGAGTCGTAAAAGGCTGGTTTTTCAGGGAGAGATGCCTGAGTGGCCGAAAGGAGCGGTTTGCTAAATCGTCGTAGGGGGTAACCTCTACCGAGGGTTCGAATCCCTCTCTCTCCGATTATTTATGTCTATAGCAGTAACCATTAAAAAAAATCCGGCGTGGCTGGTTTTACCGCCTTGCGGTTTTTTATTATTTTATTTATATGAAAAAACTATATTCCACAAGGCGGTTTTCACCGCTGCCTTTTTTTTATTTTTATATAGTTTTTTATCAGTTTTTTTTTTCTATTATCTAAAACTTTTAGCGCCTTTTTTTTTATTTCATTTTGTTTATCTGCTTTATATGTTTAATTATGCTTTTATTATTATATTATACTGCTACTTTTTTTTCGCTGTAACTGTTTATAAAAACCGGCCGCAAAGGATATTTTTTATAGACCGTCTTTTTCAGTCAAAATTGCTCTATTATGTAAAATAGCTTGGCTATTTTGGGGTCAGTTTGGCGTTTACAGTTTTTGTTTTACCTTTTTTTATAAAAGTAATAATATTAAAAGAAATATAATTAGTTTTTTTAATGTCTATAGTATAAGACCGGCTTTTAAGGTGGGTCAGCTTAAGCGGCGTATAGCCTGAAAGTTTATTATTAATATATATACGTGCGCCTGCCGGTTTGCTCTTTATATTTAGTATACATTTATGCGGATGTTGTCTGAAGGTTAAATTAATATTTTTATTTGCTGCTTCTGTACCTGTAAAAGTTTTTTCAATAAGATCATAACCTTTTTTAAAAGCGGTGAGCTTATGCCTGCCGGCCTTTAGACTTATTTTATTAGTGCTGCACAGATTACTGTCAATATATAAACGGTCAGGTTTAAAATTACAGTTAATATGCAGGAGGAAGGTTAATGGTGAGAGTAAAAAAGTAATATTGGTTTTATGTTCTAATTTAATTTTTTTTGCAAAATCATAATAATTTTCTTTTTCCAATCTGAAACTGATATTGGAGGATGAGGAGATATAAAAATTTAAAGGTGTAGTGCCGGCATATTTTTGGTTAATATAGGTTTTAACTTTTGAAGGTGAACTGTTTATTGTTATCTTGTGTTGAGGAGAGCTGCTGCAGCTTAGTATGGTTAAATTAGCTGTAAGAATAATTGCTGTAAACAAAAAGTGTGCATATAAGTACAGCCTGGTCATTGCTTGTTGGATCTGTTTATATGACATGTCAGAACATTCTGCATCAGACAGGCAATAGTCATAGGTCCGACTCCGCCTGGTACAGGGGTGATCCAGGCTGCTTTCCGGCTGGCTGATTCAAAGTCAAAATCCCCGCAAAGACGGTATCCCTTTTCCCGGCTGCTGTCCGGTACGCGGTTCATACCTACATCAACGGCAATACAGCCCTGTTTCAGATCATTTCCGGTGATAAATCCCGGTTTGCCTATGGCAGAACAAACAATATCAGCAGACGCGGTTCTGGCTTTCAGGTCACTGGTACGGGAGTGGCAAATAGTAACTGTACCATGCCGGGCTAAAAGCAGCTGGGCCAGGGGTTTGCCTACAATATTGCTTCTGCCTACCACTACGCAGCTTTTACCCTTGATGTCAATATTGTAGTGTTTGAATATTTCCATTATGCCGGCAGGTGTACAGGGAAGAACAGGCGGGTGACCACTGTATAATTTACCTATGTTGTAAGGGTTGAAACAATCAACATCTTTATCAGGGTTTACAGCTTCCAGTATATTTTCCGTATTTATATGAGCGGGGAGGGGAAGCTGACATAAAATACCGTCAACAGTATTGTCGTTATTAAGTCTGGTAATTATACGGAGTAATTCCTCCTCGCTGGTATCCGCCGGTTTTTTTATAATTTCCGAATCTATATGCAGTTTGCTGCATGTTTTAGCTTTGGAATTGACATAGATTGAGGAGGCCGGATCATCTCCAATTAGAATAACCGTCAGTTTAATTTTATAACCATTCTGGGTAATTTGTTCTTTTACTTCATTTTTTATTTTAGCTGCTACCAGTTTGCCGTCCAGAGTTTGCATTATTTATTCCTTTTTTGTATTATGCCTCTCTTGCTGTTTTTTATGAAATTGAAAATCTCATTTTGAACAGGTGTGTTTTTTTCATTAGCTAATTTTTCCAGTATAAGAGAGATTCTGGAATTTTGTTGATAGATGATCTTGTAAAGATGTTTGATCTCTTTGCGTTGTTCCGGCTTGAAACCGGCCCGTTTTAAGCCGATGGCATTAAGTCCCTTAAAAGCTGCCGGGTTGGCATTAGTAGTAACAAAGGGAGGAACGTCGCTGACAACTTTAGTTAAGCCGCCGGTCATTGTATAGCGTCCGACTTTTACAAACTGATGTACAGCGCAGTTTGCAGAGATAAAAGCCCCGGAAAATACTTCCACAAATCCTCCCAGGGGTGTATTGTTGGCAATGATAACATTATCATGTACAACCACGTCATGCCCGGCGTGAACAACAGCCATAAAAAAGCAGTTATTACCTATGGTAGTTGTGTTTTCCGGACGGGTAGCTCTGTTTATGGTGACCATCTCGCGTAAAGTATTGTTGGCGCCTATTTTTACACCGCTTTTAATTGCAGGGTTGAAATGCATGTCTTGCGGCAGCTGTCCGATAACACAATTTTCGGCAATGTAATTCCGGCGCAGATTTCAGTACCACTCTCAATTTTAACGTTTTTTTCTATGATCACTCCGGGTCCGACCGTTACATTGTTTAACTCTGCCCGGGTGTCGATAATAGCAGAGGAGTGAATTTTATTTGGTGACATTTTTTTGTTGTTTATTTTCCGGTAAAATATTTTTTATACGTTCATGTATTTTATTGTTGAATTTTATAAAAGAAAGACCCAGCGTGTTGCGGTTGTCTTTATTTTTATAAAGGTAGGCAATACGTCCGTCTATTTTTATATTTTCTCCGTTTTCAAAATCAAGGCGTAACTTAAGCAGGTCTTTGTTGAAATTTTTAATTACTTCATCATGGGTAAGTTTCATACCCCGGGCGCTTATATTTTCAATGACAATGCGGGAACCCCGGGCACTGGCCTGACCGTTCAGACCGATCTCCTGTGGTCCTACGCGCGGGAACCTTCTTTTTTCATCGAAATACAAGGTTGTACAGTCTTTCCCGCTGCCCTTGGCATGGTATAAGGCCTTATCCGCAAGCTGAAAAAGAGTACGGTCTGTTTTATAGGTATCTTCAGGGAAACCGGCAATACCGCCGCTGAGGGTTATCTTACGCTGAAATCTTTTCTTTTTTATTTTGGCCTGTAGTTTGTTGGCCAGAATATAAGCAGCTTTTTTTTCTGTATTCGGCAAAATAAAGGTAAACTCCACACCGCCGTAGCGGCAGACAATATCGGTTTTGCGGCTGTTGTTCAGAAAAAAAG
>CAZFAK010000080.1:0-11672 GCA_964517045.1 uncultured Spirochaetia bacterium
GCAGCGTTTTGGCTTTAAGATGAAACCCCAAGCAGGGTATTTTCCCGGTTCTTATTTTTTAACCCTACGTTTTACACAATATCAAACGGCTCCATATCATATTCCAGGTAGATACCGGGCAGAAGACGATAACTCTCTTTAAAACCATGTATCTGTTTTAAAAATTCCGTAATATTTTTTATTTTAAAAAGAAAATTCCAGCGGTGATTATTATTTATTTTTTCCAGAAGACAGGGTCCGGGGCCCAGAACTAAAGCACTGGCGCTAAAATGAGTAGTGAACACAGAGTGCAAAAACTGTGCCTGTTTAACAACTGTTTTGTGCTGTGAACCGCGGATTATTACCCGGCATAATTTAACAAAAGGCGGATAATGAAATAACTCTCTTTGTGCTATCTGTTCCTTGTAAAAACCGGCATAATCATAACGGCTGCCCTGACTAATAGCTGATTCATCAGGCAGTTTGGTCTGGATCAATACTTTGCCCTGGTTCTCACCCCGACCGGCCCTGCCTGATACCTGGGTTATCTGCGAAAATGTTTTTTCCGGAGCCCGGAAATCAGGCAAAGACAGCAAAATCTCAGGTGCGACAATAACCACCAGCTCAACCCCGGGAAAATTATGACCCTTGGTCAGCATTTGTGTACCAATCAGTATATTGGCTTTTTTCTGTTTAAAAACCTGCAGAATATGAGCCAGCTTTTTTGCCGTAGTAGCCGTATCAGAATCCAGGCGTAAAAGAGATGCATCTGCTACCCGTTCCTGTATCTCGCGGTATATGCGCTCAACACCAAGACCGAAATTTTTTAGTTTTTTAGTGTGACAAACGGGACATTCTTCCGGAACCTGTTCTTTATGATCACAATAATGACATATAAGCACCTGCTTCTGATAATGATAAGTTAAAGCAATATTGCAATTAGGACATTTAAAAAAATTGCCGCACTCCCCGCACCCTACTGAATTGGCATAACCTCTTTTATTTAAGTATACAATAACCTGTTTATCGGAAGAGACGGTTTTAATAATCTGTTTAACAATACTTTCCGCCAGAATGTATTTATCTTTTTTTTTATTTACAAATGATGTCTTTGGCATAGCTGTTTTATTAAAACGTTCATTTAAAGTAACGAGTTTGTATTTATGCTGCTGTGCATTATAAAAAGACTCCAGCAACGGAGTAGCGCTGCCCAGGAGCATCATAGCGTTTTTACGGCGGCACTTGATCTGGGCTACCTGCCGCGTATCATAGCGGGGCACAGTATTGTTTTTGAAACTGTTCTCATGTTCCTCATCCAGAATCAATAAACCGAGTTTAGCAGTCGGAGCAAAAACAGCTGACCTGGCTCCCAGGATGATTTTTATCTTGTCATGGTAAATTTGATGCCAGTAATAATATTTCAGCCGGGGCGAGATACGGCTGTGAATGACTGCGACCTCTTCACCTCTGAAATAAGAAATAACTGTATCTTCCAATTGCGGGGTCAGAGCTATCTCCGGCAGGATTATCATGGACTGCAGACCCTGCCTGAGGTAATATTCAATCAGTTTGAGATAAACAGCTGTCTTGCCGCTGCCTGTAACTCCAAAGAGCAAATAAAATTTTGCTCCGCGGCCCGCACCTTCCATGATAGAGTTATAAGCCTTAAGCTGTTCCGGGTTTAATTCTTTGAAAGGCGTACAGGTTTTCTTCTTTGCTGCCGGCAGGCGGGCCGGAAAATCTTTTATATTTTTAGCAAAAGGAAAAAATAGATTTAAAGCTTCCCCAACCGAGGATATAAAATACCCGGCTATCCATACCGCCAGCTGGTAATCCTCTTTACGGATAAGCGGCGTTTCATCTAAAAAATCCAGAACCGGTTTTACGGTAAAATTAAAATCAGTTTTTTTATAAGTTTTAACAACATAACCGATGGTTTTTTTATTATGAAAATCTACTAAAACTCTTTTGAATAAAGGGCTTTTGTTTTCCGGACAGCTGTATACAAAATCATCGTTTAAGGGGCGGTTAAACACTACCCCTATATATTGCATCAGCTGGCAACGCGGCTGTTATTATTTTTACATTTAATACACTGGGTAGCCCAGGGAATTGCTTTAAGTCTGGCCTGTGTGATCTTTTTACCGCATCTGCACTTACCATAAGTTCCGTTTTTAATACGTACCAGCGCATTATTTATCTCGCGCAGAATTTCTTTTTCCTTTTCGGTCATTTCAATAGCCATTATTTTTTCATATTGATTAAAGGCTTTGTCGACCACATCACCGATCTCGCCATCACCATGAATAAAATCATCAAACTGAGCTTTGTCGTAATTAAGTGCTTCAAGTATCTTACTGCGTTCTTTCAATAATAGCTTCTGAAACATCTTTAACTTTTTTTTATCCATTCTATAACTCCCACTTCGTAAAATATCTGTTAATTTAAAATATATACAAAATTGTCTTATTCCTTTTCTTTTTTTTCCTTTTTCTTGGTATCTTTCTCTTTAGCTTCAACAGGCTGTTTTTTGTCTTCGGCACTATCCGCTTTTTTTTCCGGAGGTGAGGCAGCATCACTGCTCTCAGCTGTTAATAGTTCCGGCACCAGTTTTAGATAACATATTTCAGCACCGTCTCCTTTACGCACGCCGAGTCGAACCATTGTAGTATAACCGCCGTTACGAGTCGCAAAGCGTTTGCCCAGATCTTCAAACAACTTTTTTATAAGAAGAGTATCCTTGATATCCCTGTAAACCAGGCGCCGGTTATGCAGTGTATCCTTTTTAGCTTTGGTTATAAGCTTATCAAAAAAACTTCTTAATAATTTAGCGCGGGCTACTGTAGTTTTAATCCGTTCCTTACTTATAAGACTTACCGCCAGGTTACGCAGCATTGCTTTATTATGTTTGCTGCCGCTTCTTAATCTTTTTGTTTTGTTGCCATGTTTCATAAAGATTCCTGTCAATATTTAATATGCTGCCGGAGTGATCAAACAGCTTTCTGTACGTAGTTAATATTTTTCATACCAAGGCTTAAGTTCTGTTCTTTTAACTTCTCTTTTATATCTTCAAGTACCCCCTCGGTAAACTTTTTTTTATTTTGCAGCTCACTGTCTGTTTTGGTTACCAGCTGGCCAATCTCCCTGATGTCATTAATCTTAAGAAAGAAATGCGTACGCACGGCAAAAGGTATAGTTAAAACGGAATCATAAAATATTTTTAACTGTTCATCCTTTTGTTTTTCATGTTTATCATCAATTGCAGCAGTCATAACCGTGGTATCAACACTGTTAAAAGTAAAATAAAGCTCTTTTAATAGCTGAGCACCTTCCCGTAAAGCCTCTTCCGGTGTAATTACACCCCTGGTGGTAATTTCCATATTAAGTTCTTCATAATTGCTGCGGTTATTAACCCGTACTGAACCAACATTAAAGGTTACTTTTTCTACCGGGGAAAAGTCAGCATCAATCGGTATAGCTCCCTTGGTTTCAATCGAGTCTGCAAAAAACGAGGAAGGTATATAGCCGCGGCCGTAATCTATCTGCACATCCATTTTAAAATTGGCTTCCTTATTGGAATTGAAAATTAAAAAATCAGGATTTCCTATTTTGATATTGGAATCCAGAGCCAGATCTTTGGCATGAAAATCTTTTTTTCCTTTAATATCAAAATGAAGCACACGCGACTGTTTTTCTTTGTCAAGCAACCTTACGGCTACTTTTTTAAAATTAAGTAAAATTTCAGTAGTATCCTGAAACACACCTTTGATATTTTGAAATTCATTATTGATTTTACTGAATTTTACCGCTACCACTGCATATCCCTGCAAAGAAGATAAAAGTGTCCGGCGCAAAGAATTGCCGATGGTGGTAGCAAATCCTCTTTCATACGGTTTGGCCTGAAATATACCCGTATTTTTATTTAACTCAACCTGTTTGTAATTCACATTTTTGGGCCGCTTAAACTGTGTAACTAATTTACTTTCAACCATTTATAACTCCCTGAAATTATCTATTATAAAACTCAACTATTAAATTTTCCTCGGTCTCCAGGTCTATATCAACCCTGTCCGGCAACTGCAGCACCTTGCCGCTAAGTTTGTCAATATCCACTTCCAGCCAGGGCTTGGTACCGTAACTTTTAATTCTTTCAATAGCTTTCTGTATATAAATATTATCCTTCATATGATCAACTACAGTAACTATATCATCAACATTAACCTGACAAGAAGGAATATTAACCTTGCGGTCATTTACGCTTATATTGGAATGCCTTACCAGTTGCCGGGCATGCGCCCTTGACTCTGCAAAACCCATGCGGAAAACTACATTATCCAGACGCCGTTCCAGCATGATTAAAAGATTGGTTCCGGTAGCTCCGGCTGCTTTCTCAGCTTTTTTATAAGCTATTTTAAACTGTTTTTCCTGGAGACCGTAATACCACCGTACTTTTTGTTTCTCCCTGAGTTGAATACCGAATTCGGAAAGATTTTTCCGTCTGCGCACAGGCATACCCGGACCGAACTTCTTCTTATCTATAGGACACTTGGTATTACAACGGTCACCTTTTAAAAACAGTTTGACTTTTTCTCTTCTGCACAACCGGCAAACCGGTTCTGTATATCTTGCCATATTATATCCTTACTTATACACGCCGCTGTTTTTTGGCGCGGCAGCCATTATGAGGTATGCCGGTAACATCTTTTATACGGTTAATAACAATACCTGCTTTACCGACAGCTCTGATAGCAGCCTCCCTGCCGAATCCGGGACCGCGGACATAAACAGTAACTTCTTTTAAACCTGATTTTTTGGCCTCTTCACAAACCGTATTGGTAACAATCTGCGAGGCATAGGGTGTGCTTTTCTTGGCACCGCGAAACTTTAAGGCACCGGCTGAAGACCAGGCAATCACATTACCACGGGGATCGGAAATAGTAACAATGGTATTGTTAAATGTATTTTTTATATGCACAATACCTTTAGGTATTGCCTTCTTTACCTTTTTTTTATTATCTTTTTTTGCCAATCCAGACTCCTTCTCTGTTATTTAGTTGCTATTTTTTTATTGGCAATAGTTTTACCTCTGCCTTTACGGGTCCGGCAGTTGTTTTTGGTGCGCTGGCCCCGTACCGGCAATCCCTTTCTATGTCTTATACCGCGATAACTATTGATATCCATCAGTCTTTTTATCGCCAGGCGTACCTGCTGCTTCAAATCTCCTTCGATAATATAATTCTTTTCCAAATGAGTTCGTATATTATTTATTTCCTGATCATTAAGATCATCAGCCCGGCGATTTTTCTCTATATTCAGTTCGGTTAAAATTTTATTTGCCGTAGATCTGCCAATACCGTAAATATAGGTTAAAGCAATTTCCACTCTTTTATTAGGTAGATCCACCCCTGCTATACGCGCCATTATTGCTCCTATCCCTGTTTCTGTTTATGCCGCGGATTACTCTTGCATATTACACGCAAAACACCATTGCGTTTTATTATCCGGCAGCTTTTACACAGCTTTTTAATTGAACTTCTTACTTTCATTTTTTTCTTCCCTTTTCCCGGTATACTATCCGTCCTCTGGTCAGGTCATAAGGTGACAACTGAACCTTTACTGTATCTCCGGGTAAAATTTTTATATAAAACATCCGCATCTTGCCGGAAATATGACACAGAATAACATGGTCATTTTCCAGTTTAACCTTAAACATAGCATTCGGCAGAGGTTCTATAACCGTGCCGTTTACTTCTATAATGTCCTCTTTCCCCATCAGCTACCGGCCGCGATTCCGCTTCTTTTTCTTGTTTTTACTCATAAAACCTTCATACTCCCGCATCATTAACTGCGATTCTATCTGTTTCATAGTATCCAGATCAACCGCAACCAGTATAAGCAGAGAAGTACCGCCCATTAAATATACAAATCCCTTGGGAATGTCACCAAAAAAATCAACTTTAAGCAACAGACTGGGAAGTACTGCTATAAAAGCCAGGAAAAGACTGCCGGCCAGGGTTATACGTATTAATACTTTCTGCAGATACTCCTGCGTATGAACACCGGGACGTATACCCGGTATATAACCGCCGTTTTTCTTTAAATTACCCGCTATTTCCACCGGATTGAACTGAATCTGAGTATAATAGTAGGCAAAAAGTACTACCAAAGTACCATAAAAAAAGACGTAGGGTATACGTCCGGGGGTAAAATAGGAGACTATATTAGCCAGTGTCTGATAGTCTCTGCCGATCATTTGTACGAGCTGCGTAGGAAGCATAACCACTGCTGAAGCAAATATAATTGGTATTACACCGCTGGGATTTATCTTAAAGGGCAGATAAGAACTCTGCGAACCATATACTTTGCGGCCAACCACTTTACGGGCAAACTGAACCGGTATCCTCCTTTGTCCCAGCTGTTCATATACTACGAAAAATACTATAATACAGAAAATAAGCAATATAGCTATAAAAGATATCGGGTTTACCTCTTTTTCCTGTACTTTTCCCACTGTAAGCAGCAGCTGGTTGGGGATACGGGCTGCAATGCCGGCAAAAATAAGTAAAGAAATACCATTACCGATACCGCGTTCCGTGATCTGTTCACCAAGCCACATCAGAAAAATAGTACCGGTGGTAATACTGGTAACTACCAGTATAGTAAATAAAAGTCTGGCGTCCTGAAGCGAAGAAGCAATTACATCACCCTGATTTGAAATCCAGATACTTATACTGGTCGCCTGAATAATACAGATCAGGACTGTGCCGATGCGGGTATATTGCTGTATCTTTTTTCTTCCCTGTTCTCCCTCTTTACGCAGCCGTTCCAGATGGGGCACCACTGTCTGCAGCAGATTGATAATTATAGATGCTGAAATATAAGGCATAATACCCAGAGCAAAAATAGTGAACTTTTTAAAAGCTCCGCCCACAAACATATTAAAATACTCCATCAGACCGCCGAAAGACTGACTGCTCAACTCACGCATAAGATCCTGCATGCCCAGCGGGTCAATGCCGGGCGCGGTTATATGACAGCCGATACGGAAAACTATCAGAGCCATAACTGTAAACATTACCCTTTTACGGAGGTCAGGTACTTTAAATATATTGGAGATCATATTAGCCATATTATTTTACGCTGCCTCCCTTCTCCTGCAGGAGTTTCTGCGCCTGGCTGGATATTTTTATATTGGCAGCAATGGTAAATTTATGCTGCGGTTGGCCATTAGCCAATATCTTGACATATCTGGTATTTTTTTTAATCAGTCTGCTGCTGATAAGATTGTCAAGATTGATCTCTGTATCAGTATTAAAGGCCCTGTTTAATTTGGTAAAATCCAGTACTGCGCAGTTTTTTTTATGAACAGCATTGGAAAAACCGAATTTGGGCAGACGCCGTATCAGACTCATTTGACCGCCTTCAAATCCCATGCGTTTGGTATTGCCGGAACGCGCTTTTGATCCTTTATGACCGCGGCCGCTGGTTTTACCCCTGCCCGAAGAACTGCCGCGCCCCCGTATAACTTTTTTTGTGCGGGAACCGGGGGGTGGTTTTAACTCTTTCATATAATAAACTCCGTTGCATCAATCAAAATAAGACTCCATATCTATTTCTCTAAGCCTGGCCGCCTCCCGGCAGCTGGTCAGGGAAGTGAGGCATTTCATAGCAGCTTTGGAAGAGTTAATATGATTGCGGGAACCGAAACATTTTGTCAGGATATTATGTACTCCGCTCAGTTCCAAAACAGCCCGGATAGTACCTCCGGCAATAATACCTGTACCCTTGCTGGCCGGTTTCATCCAGACTACACTGGAACAGTATTTTTCAGTTATATCATGCGGGATAGTTCCGTTCTGTAAATTAATCTTAATTAAAGTTTTTTTGGCTTTATCAGTAGCCTTGGATATAGCATCCGGTATCTCTTTGGCTTTGGCATATCCCAGTCCGATAATACCGTCTTTGTTACCAACTGCCATTAAAGCGGAAAAACTGAAATTACGTCCGCCTTTTACAACTTTGGTAGTCCGGTTGAGTTTTACCAGTTGTTCCTGCAGATTTTCAACAGTTTCAGGATCTATATATTTTTTTTGCACTAAAAAAACCCCTGTTAAATTTGAATATTATTTTCTCTGACAGTATCAGCAAAAGTTTTTACTATACCATGATAACGATAACCGTTTCTGTCAAATACCATTTTTTTTATTTTGGCCTCGCTTGCCTTATCGCTGAACAACTTGCCCAGTTCCATGGCAGCTTTACGGTTTTTACTTTTTACCAATGCACTGGCCAGGGTACAGCCCTTTTTATCATCAACAGCCTGGGCATAAAGAGCTGCATTACTTTTAAAAATAGTCAGCCGCGGTTTGGCCTTGGTACCGCTTATCTTTTTTCTGATTCTTTTTTTTTTTCGTTTTCTTCTATGAAAAATTTTTTCATTCATATTAAGCTCCGGCTTTACCAGCTTTTCTAATAACACGCTGGCCCTGATACCTGATACCCTTGCCTTTATAAGGTTCTACCGGCCGGTAAAATTTAATTTTTGAAGCAACAGCACCGACCAGTTGTTTATCAATTCCGCTTACAGTTAAAGTTTTACCGTTTATATTCAGCTTCACCCCCTCAGGAATATTATAATTTATTTCATGGGATAAACCCAGCTGCATATTTAAAGTGCTGCCGGCAATTTTCCAGCGGTATCCGACACCTTCAATCTCCAGTGTCTTTTCATATCCTTTCTGCAGGCCTTTGATCATATTCTCAATTACACGGTAGGCAGTACCTATATACTTGTCAGCATTATTAAGATAAGTTTCCTGTTTATTTATTGTGATAGTATTATCTTTCTTGTTAATTTTAACAGAGTGGTGAAGCACGGTTTTTAATTCTCCTTTCTCACCTTTAACCGTTACCGTGCCGTCTTTTATATCTACGTTGATCCCTTCCGGAATAATCAACGGTCTATCTGTAAAACGTCCCATAAGCAATAATTTCCTTAATAGTGTAAATCAAAATACATAACAAACAGGTTCCCCGCCGATCTTCTTTTCCCGGGCTTCCCTGCCGGTCATTACGCCGCGGGAAGTAGTAATTATAACGGTAGCATAGCCGTTCATAATACGGGGAATTTTATCCGCCTTACTGTATAAACGGCAGCTGTTTTTACTAATCCGGTTGATTTTGCGAATAACCGGTTTCTCACTGTCATCATATTTTAATTTTACATCAATAAAAAATTTTTTATCTTTCATTACGGAAAAGTCTTTAATATAGCCCCGGTCTTTAAGTATGGCGGCTATCTGCTCCAGCAATTTACTTCCCCGCAAGGTAACTCTGTCCAGGCCGCTCTTCTGACCGTTTCTAATTACTGTTAATCCATCACTAACTATATCCATATCATTACCTTACCAACTGGATTTAATTACACCAGGGATCAAACCTTCGCCTGCATATTTTCGAAAACATAAACGGCACATTTTAAACTGTCTCAAATATCCCCTGGGACGGCCGCATATCTGACAGCGGTTATAACCGCGTACTTTATACTTCGGTGTCTTTTTCTGTTTGGCAATCATTGCTTTCCGCGCCATTAAATAACTCCTTATCTCTTAAAAGGCATCCCTACTGCTTTTAATAATGCCAAAGCATCTTTTTTATTATCAGCACTGGTGGTGATACTTATCGAAAGTCCATTCAGCAACTGGGAATTAAAACTGCCGAGTTCGGCAAAAACATTGGCATCAGGCAGCCCCAGAGTATAATCCCCCTGTTTTGTAAATGACCTGGCAGATATCCCGTGAAAATCTTTTACGCGGGGAATGTCAATATTTATCAACCGGCAAAGAAAATCCCACATCTTCTGTCTGCGTAAAGTAACCATAGCGCCAATCGGCATACCCTTTCTGATTTTAAAACCGGAAACGTCACTGCGTGCGTTTTTGACAACTGCTTTCTGGCCTGCTATCAAGGTCAGGGCTTTCTGGGCATCCGTTAAAACATTTTTATTGTTTTTAGCTTCGCCAATCCCCATATTAAGCGTTATCTTTTTTATTCTGGGTACTGCCATAATATTTTTCAGGTTTAATTCATTTTTCAGTTCTTTAATAACAACTTCTTTATAATGTTTATATGTCCCTTTAGTCATAATCATCAATCCGTTTTAGTCTATTGTAGCTCCGGAAGCTTTGGAATAGCGAACTCTTTTTTTATCATCATTTTTTATACCCAGACGCACTCCCTTACCTGAGTCAGCTTCATAATACATTACATTGGATATATGAACAGGAGCTTCCCTGGAAGTAATACCGCCGCTGGGATTTTCCTGGGTTTTTTTTATTGTTTTTTTTACAATATTGATACCTTCCACAAGTACTTTTTCCTGATGGCGTAATATATCAAGTATTTTCCCCTGCTTACCTTTTTCTTTACCGGCAATTACCACCACCGGGTCACCTTTTTTTAATTTTGTCCGCAGTAATTTAGCTTTCATAATTTACAAAACCTCTGGTGCCAATGAAATAATTTTCATAAATTTTTTCTCACGCAGCTCCCTGGCTACAGGCCCGAACACACGCGTACCTACCGGATTTTTTTCATTGCCGATTATAATGGCTGCATTTTCATCAAAACGAATAGTGCTGCCGTCAGCACGTTTTAAGGGTTTTTTAATACGTACAATAACAGCTTTAACTATTGATCCTTTTTTGATGTTGGACTTGGGCAATACGCGTTTAACAGCGCAGGTTACTATATCGCCAATAGATGCATAGCGTCTCTTACTTCCGCCCAACACCTTAATACACATAATTTTTTTGGCGCCGCTGTTATCAGCTACATTTAAACTGGAGTGTTCCTGTATCATTGCTAATCCTTTTCTGCTTTGGTTACCAGTTTATGCAGTTTATATCTTTTTTTTCTGCTGTAAGGACGGCAGGGAATAATATCCACAATGTCTCCGGCAGTACACTCGTTTTTTTCATCATGAAACATATATTTTTTAGACCAGCGTATTCTTTTTTTATATAATGGATCAGTTTTTAATGTTTGTATTACAGCTACTGCTGTTTTATCACCTTTGTCTGAGACAACTATACCTCTGCGTAGACGCTGTTTTTTATTTTCTTGCTGTACCACTTATATCCTCACTGCTAATTGCCTGATTAAGCATTTGTTTTTTTTTGGTTAAAAGCCGTGCTATTTCGCAGCGATGCTTTTTAATCTTACTGGTATCATCGAGCTGGCCGATTACATTAGCAAAACGGTCCTGCCGTAAAACTTTTCTGTAGTCAGCTATTTGGTTATCAATTTTCTTTATCTCTTCATTCATAAGCTGCTGCCATTTAAATATTCTTTTTTTCCAGTATATCTGTTTGCAGGGGCAGTTTAAAAGCTGCTTTTTTTAATGCTTTATACGCCAACTCTTTATCAACGCCGCCCAGCTCAAATATTATCCGCCCGGGTTGAATCACTGCAGCGTAAAAATCAACATCGCCTTTACCGCTTCCCATTCTGCTTTCTGCCGGTCTTTTACTTACAGGTTTCTGGGGAAATACTTTTATCCATAATTTACCCTGGCGCCGGATATGACGGTTAATGGATATGCGCGCCGCTTCAATTTGCCGGCTGGACAACATGCCCCGTGAATGAGCGACCAGACCGTATTCACCAAAACTTAAACTGGTGCCGGCTTTGGA
>CAZFAK010000081.1:0-11670 GCA_964517045.1 uncultured Spirochaetia bacterium
TAGGACTTAATATAGACGTAAAAGGTGAGATATATGAGGAGCGTTTACAAAAGAATGACAAGGACACAAAATCCGGGGCAGGCCAATACTTTACCCCTCGTGCTTTGATACAGGCATTGGTAGAAGTAATGGCACCCCAACCGGGGGAAACAATCTGTGACCCTGCCTGTGGTACAGGTGGATTTTTTATATCTGCCTATGAATATCTTACAAACCCGGATAATTTCAAACTGGATAAAAACCAGAAAAAAGCACTCCGGGACGGAACCTTCAAAGGCTGGGAAATTGTGGATAATACCGCACGGCTCTGTATGATGAACTTGTTCCTTCACGGCATTGGGGAAGAGGAAAGTCCCATTGTAGTTATGGACAGTTTGGTTGCTGACCCCGGAGACAGGTTTGACGTGGTGATGACCAATCCCCCCTTTGGAAAGAAAAGCAGCATTACCATTACCAACGAGAACGGTAAGAGCGATAAATCCAGCCTGACTTATGAACGAGAAGACTTTTGGGCTACTACCTCGAACAAGCAACTGAATTTCTTACAGCACATTAAGACCCTGCTTAAAATTAACGGGAGAGCAGCGGTTGTCCTTCCTGATAATGTTCTGTTTGAGGGGGGAGCGGGTGAAACTATTCGACGAAAGTTAATGGACGAACTGGAACTCCACACCATTCTTCGTCTACCAACAGGGATATTTTATGCACAGGGAGTGAAAGCGAATGTTCTCTTCTTTGATAAGAAACCTGCTGACGAGAAACATTGGACCGACAAGGTTTGGATATACGATTTCCGTACAAACATTCACTTTACCTTGAAAAACAATCAGTTATCGCTGGATACATTGAAAGACTTTATTACCTGTTATAATTCAAAGAATAGGCACGATAGAAAGGAAACAGAGCGATTTAAGTGTTTCTCCTATGAAGAGATTTTGAAACGGGATAAGGTCAATCTGGATATATTCTGGCTTAAAGACGATAGCCTGACTGATATGGAGAACCTGCCTGAACCGGATGTAATCGCTGGGGAGATTGTTGAAAATCTGGAAGCAGCATTGAAGCAGTTCCGGGAAGTTGTTGAGGAGTTGGGGGAATGAAATGACATGATTAAATTCGAATTGATAGAAAGTAAAGGTGGCTTAATTTCAAAAAGAGTTACTACCAGGACAAATTATTTAATTATTGATGGTGAAATTAATCCAAATTGGAAACATGAATCATTCGGAAGAAAAATTGAACAAGCGATGATATATAAATTGAATGGTCAAAGAATTTCTATTGTCTCCGAACATGAATGGGTGAAACAATTATAGCGTTTATATAATGATTAAACCAGATAAAATATTTCCAATAAATCGCAAGTATTCGTTTCAATTTTGGGATAGTGTTAGTAAAGAAACATTTATCTTTTTAGATTCTTTATTTAAAAAGTATGCCGAATTATTTAATAGTGGTAGTTCAAAAGATTATAAAGAGTATAGCAAGGAGGAAGACATAAGAATAAATGAGTTTAGCAGAGTAAATAACCTAAGAATTGTGTTGCTTACCCAATTTTGTTTAACTTGTGAAAGTATGCTTAATTTTTACGGTGTTATTAAACTTGGGGAAAAGTTTTTTAAAGAGAATATAGAACGAATAGGACCAATTTCAAAAAAAATTATAGTATTGAAGTCGATTTGTGCAGGTGAATTATATGATAAAAATCTTCCATTACTTAAAAAGCTTGATAAGCTTTTTAAATGCAGGAATGATTTTATTCATCCTAAATATAAGGATCAACTACCAGATAATGAATTTGATATCATAATTGATGTTAAGCATCATTTTAAAGTTGATTTTGCAAAAAGATTCAAAAAATTAATTAGAGAATTATCCATATTTTTAGTTGGTCAAGAAAATATTGCGGGAAATTTATTTTTAACGAGGTATAATTGGCTATAAATTTTATTACCTAATGATGAAAGATATGCATAAAGAACCTAATAAACTTAATAATAAAAACAATTTCTTTGCTCATATTGGTAAAGGAAGATTACATTGGAAGAAGGCTCATACGTATAATTATATTAATGTGCCGATTAATATTCTATCCCACGAACAGTTAAATGAATTAGAAAAATATTTAAAATACGGTGATTTGAATTATGACAATTATGAAAAACCTAATAATGCAAATTAATTTGGAGTTATGAATCTGGTGGTAAACCAATACTAATTACTGCCATTAAATTAACATTTCAACAAAAAAGAAAGCTACAAGGTACGAAGCCCAAAAAAAATCAATCAACAAAATTTCAATATCGATTTAGAATAGAAGATATTTTAGAAATTAAAAAGCTTTATGAAAAAGAAGAGTTTTCATGGCAAGAAATATGCGATTTGCTAGATAACTTAAAAGGAAAGCCTTGGCATTATAAAAGCTGGAAGGAAAAAAGGAAGCAGTTTTTAAAAGATAGATGTGAACAATGTGGTGTTGGAAACACTGTTTTAGTTATTCAGCATCAAAAGCAACCTTGTAAAATGCAGTTTTTATTTTCACAAGCTTTTAATAACTGTAAAAGTGATTATTATAAATGGTCAAAGAACAATTCTCTTGAACTAACAGATGGACAAAAAATTGATAAATATTTCAAAATGACTGGTATTGGAAATCAGATAGTTCAAAAAGGATTTTCTGAATTAATAGAATATCTCAATTTTTCTGATACTAAAACCTTATGTAAATCATGTGCATTTAAGGAAGATACTTATCGAATCAATCGAAGTATGAGGAATCCTTTATGATTTTTAAAATTAGTTAGGTATATATTATTATTTTGCCAATAATAAAATTACTTTTTCCCGGCAGGCTCTGCCGGATAATGCTGATATGTTTTAAGGCTTGACAACAATCCAATAACTAATGCCGCTAATTGATTACTCTGATTTAAATTATAACCAGATGCATCAAATTACGCCCGGATTTTGTATTATTGCAGCTGCTTATAGATTGCTTTATTTACGGTTTATCCATAAAAGCCGGTTATTTGCGTTTTTTTTGGTTGTCTTACTTGACAAAATACAAAATACAGATTAAAATATTAGTAAGATTAATATTGCTTAATTTATATTAGTATTTTTAATAGTAACCATGCAGATAGAAACTTTAAAACAATTTTGTGATGTGATCCGGCTGCGGAGTTTTTCCCGGGCAGCTGAGCTCCATGGTCTGACCCAGTCTACTTTAAGTCAGGGAGTTCATTTGCTGGAAAAAACATTCAATACTGCTTTGATAAACCGGACAGTGCGGCCCTGGCAGCTTACGCCTGAGGGAGAGCAGTGCTACCGGGAGATCAGGGAACTGGTGGGCCGTTTTGAGGCTTTAAAAAAATCTTTTCAGGCCCGAAAGAGTAATATTAAATACAATATCCGTGTGGCTGCTATCTACAGTGTCGGACTGCGCTATATGAATACTTATATTAAAAATTTTAAAAATAAAAATGAACATGCAGACATCATACTGCAGTGTCTGCATCCGGACGAGGTTTATGAGAGCGTACGCAGTAATGAAGCGGATATGGGTATAGTTTCTTTCCCGAATAATATGAAAATCTTTGATATTACCAGCTGGAAAAATGAACCAATGGTAATAGCCTGTGCCCCGGACCATAACCTGGCCCGTAAAAATAAAGTGGATATAACAAAACTGAATGGTATTAATTTTATTCATTTTAACAACGGCCTTAATATAAGGCGGGAAATTGACCAGCTTTTTAAACGCCATGCAGTTAAGGTACACACAGTGCTGGAGTTTGATAATATAGAGGCTATAAAAAGAGCAGTGGAGACCAATGCCGGAGTTGCTCTCCTGCCCCTGCCGGCAATAGAGTGGGAAGTGGCTACTGATACTTTAAAGAGTGTAACCCTGAATAAAATTGATTTTAACAGATCCCTTTGTATTATTACCAAAAAAGGGAAAGTGTTTCATCGTTCCGTAGAGACATTTATAAATCATTTAAAAAAAAATTAAAAAAATGAAAAAGGTGCATACATCTTTCAGTACAGGTCTGCCTGAACTGGACCGGGTGCTTACCGGAATAATGCCGGGTGATAATGTTGTCTGGCAGACAGACCGTATAGATGATTACCGTTTGTTCGTTCATCCTTTTTGTCGTCAGGCCAGAGCCAGGGAACAGGATCTGGTTTATTTTAAATTTGCGCAGCATCCGCAGCTACTGTCGGCTGATATTAACGCAGATGTTTATCAGCTGCATCCGGAAAAAGGTTTTGAGATTTTTATTTCGGAAATTTTTGATGTTATTGAAAAAAAAGGGACCGGGGTCTGTTATGTTTTTGACTGCCTTTCCGGACTGTCAGTTGACTGGTACAGCGACAGTATGCTGGCTAATTTTTTCAGGCTCACCTGTCCTTATCTGTATGATTTTGAGACAGTTGCCTACTTTGCCTTGCGGCGCGGTAAAAATACAGATACTACCAAAAAGATTATAAGCAACACAGCTCAGGTGGTCCTTGATATTTATAATTACAACAGTAATATATATTTACATCCGCTTAAGGTCTACAAGAGGTACGCCAAAACCATGTATATGCTTCACTGCTGGCAGGATAATAAATTTAAACCGGTTACCCGCAGTGTTACCACATCAGCTATTTTAACCCATACTCCCCAACCCTGGCTTAATTTTACTCCTCACCGCTTTGATATATGGGAAAATACTTTTATAAAGGCCAGAAATTATGTAAATAACAAAAATAATGATAAAACAATACAGCATAAGCAAAATGAAATATTTGAACGTTTGCTGCGTATGTTTGTTACCCGTGATGAAAAGATTTTTAACCTGGCCCGAAAATATTTTACCTTAAATGATCTGCTGCAAATCGGACAAAGAATGATTGGAACCGGACTGATCGGCGGTAAAGCGGTAGGCATGTTAATAGCAAGAGCTGTTTTAAAAAAAAACAGTAAAAAATGGTCCTGTTTTCTTGAGGAACATGATTCTTTTTATATCGGCTCTGATGTTTTTTATAATTTTTTAATCATAAACGGATGCTGGTGGATAAAACGGCAGCTTAAGGATATCTCCCAGGCTTACGACAGGAGTTATGAAATAAAAGAGCGTATTTTGTCCGGGAAGTTTCCTGCGCATATAGAGAATCAGTTTACCGCTATGCTGGATTATTACGGCCAGTCTCCGATTATTGTACGTTCTTCCAGTCTGCTGGAAGATGCCTACGGCAATGCCTTTTCCGGGAAATATGAAAGTGTTTTTTGTGCCAATCAGGGGACACCGGAAGAGAGGCTGGAAGATTTTATAGTCGCTGTACTTACGGTTTACGCCAGTACCATGAGCAAGAACGCCCTGGCATACAGATCGCACTGGAATCTGCTGGAACAGGAGGAGCAAATGGCTATACTGGTACAGCGGGTCTCGGGAGAGCAGTATGATGATTTGTTTCTGCCGCACCTGGCCGGTACCGGTTATTCCTATAATCCTTTTGTCTGGGACAAGGATATTGATCCTGATGCAGGTTTCCTGCGGCTGGTATGCGGTCTGGGTACCAGGGCAGTTGATTATTGTGATGATGATTATACCAGGATTGTATCATTAAGCGCGCCCGCGAAAAGGCCTGAGTCCAATGTCAATGACCTGAATAAATATTCACAGCACAAAATTGACCTTATTGATCTTGAACAAAATAATAAAACTGTAAAATATTTTACAGACCTGCCGTTTGGTGGTGATAATTTTCCTTTGGAACTCTTATCCTCTTATGACAAGGAACTGAAGAAAATTATAAAAAAATATAATAAAAAAAATATGCCCAGAGTACTTACTTTTGACAAGCTTTTAAAAGAAACCGGTTTTGTAAAGTGTATGCACGAGATAGTACAAACTCTTGCCCGGGCTTATCAGACACATGTAGATATTGAATTTACAGCTAATTTCGACAAAGATAATAATTTTTATATTAATCTTTTACAATGCCGTCCTTTTCAGGTAAAAAGCGCTTTTGATAATATAACTATTCCTGAAACTATTCCGGATAAGGATATAGTTTTAAAGACAACCGGTCCGCTTATAGGACATAGCCGTTTATTAACTCTGGACAGTATTATCTATGTGAACCCGGATGTTTACAGCCGGCTGAATATGCAGGACAGGTACCAGGTTGCCAGGGTAGTCGGAAAGGCTGCCCATTTTGCTGCGCAACAAGGTAAGCAAAATATTATGCTTATTGGTCCGGGAAGGTGGGGCACCAGTTCGCCGGAACTGGGGGTGCCGGTGAACTTTACGGAAATCAAAACTGTTTCTGTTGTTTGCGAATTTGTTTATATGCGGGATGATGTTACCCCGGATGTGTCACTGGGAACTCATTTTTTTAATGATCTGGTAGAGATGAATATTCTCTATCTGGTTATTTATCCGGACAGCAGCAGTCATTTTTTAAACAAATCGTTTTTGTTAAACAGTAAAAACCGGCTGGCCGACCTTGTTCCGGACAGTATCCGTTATGCTGATAGTGTAAGGGTAATAGATTTGACCAAAGAAGATAAAAAACTGAGTATTTATGCTCAAAGCAAAAAACAAAAAGCTGTTTGTTTTTACAGCACAACTGAAACTAAGGAGAAACTATGAAAAATACCGGTTTATATGATTCTGCTTTTGAACATGATAACTGCGGTATAGGTCTGGTGGCTAATATTAAAGGAGAATCTTCCCATCAGATTATTACAGAAGGAATTGTTATTTTAAAAAACCTTTTACACCGCGGCGCTACCGGAGGTGATGAAAAAAGCGGTGACGGGGCCGGAATCCTGCTTAAGCTGCCTCATAAATTTTTCAGCCGTTTAAAGGATCTGCAGCTGCCGCAGCCGGGCAGTTACGGAGTGGGAATGATATTTCTGCCCCGGGATGAAAAAAAATGCCGGCAAATGGTAACCCTTGTGGATGATAAAATAAAAACAGAAGGGGGAACTGTTCTTGGCTGGCGCCGGGTGCCGGTAAACAGTAATGATCTGGGCAAGTTTGCCAGAGAGACCTGTCCCAGGGTCAGGCAGGTCTTTGTCAGTTTTCCGGGCCTGTCCGATACGGCCCTGGAACGGAAACTTTTTATAACCCGTAAATGTATTGAAAAAACTGTACTTGATCAGGCTGTGGAGCTTGATGATTTTTATATAGTTTCTTTTTCCTGCCGCACCATAGTTTATAAAGGTATGTTTATAGCACCCCAGATTGAGTCTTTTTATGCCGATCTTGCGGAAAAAGATTTTCAAAGTTCTATAGCAATGGTGCATCAGCGCTATAGTACCAACACCTTCCCTTCCTGGCATCTGGCGCAGCCGTTCCGGCAGTCCTGTCACAACGGCGAGATTAATACTATAAAAGGTAATATAAGTAAAATAAAAGGGCGGGAGGCAAACATAGCCTCTGCTGTATTCAGTGACGACATTAGTAAGCTTTTACCGGTAATTCCCTTTCCTTTAAGTGACTCAGGTGCGCTTGACAATGTCTTTGAGCTGTTGTCTTTAAGCGGACGCAGTATTGAACATGCTATCATGATGATGATACCCGAAGCCTTTGGCCGTAAATATCATATCAGTGAGGATAAACGCGCTTTTTATGAATACCATGCCGCTTTGATGGAGCCCTGGGACGGTCCGGCAGCTGTAGCTTATACAGATGGTAAGAAAGTAGGGGCCATTCTGGACCGGAACGGTTTGCGCCCCATACGCTATACTATCACAAAAAACGGTAAATTTGTTATGGCCTCGGAAACCGGGGTGCTGGATATTCCGGCCAAGGAAGTACGGGAAAAGGGCCGGCTGGCTCCCGGTAAGATGATCATTGTTGACACAGAAAAGGGCCGGATTATCTATGATAAAGAGATCAAAGCCACTGTCTCAAGACAAAAACCGTATCGGCGCTGGCTTGCGAAAAATCGTATAGAACTAAAGGGGCTTTATGATTACCCGGACTCGTTTACGGTAGACAGAGTACAGGTACGGCAGAAACAGCTTATTTTTAATTATTCCCTGGAGGAGCTTAAAAAAGTTATCATGCCTATGGCGCTTAACGGCCAGGAGCCGCTGGGGTCTATGGGTAATGATGAAGCACTGGCTGTCCTCTCTGAAAAACCGCAGCTTTTATATAATTACTTTAAACAGCATTTTGCCCAGGTTACCAATCCGCCGATCGATCCCTACCGCGAAAACCTGGTGATGTCCCTGATGTCTTTTATCGGACGTGAAAAAAACCTGCTGACGGAAACACCCGAACATTGTCATCAGTTAAAGTTACTGCACCCGATCCTTTCCAATGATGATATGAAACGACTGCAGAACAGTGCCGTGCCTGATTTACGTAATGCTGTCATACCAATGCTTTTTGCGGCAGATGACAAGGCTGAAAGCCTTGCTGAAGCTGTGACAGAATTATGTCAGCGAGCGGAAGAAAAAGTTGATGCCGGTTATTCTATCCTTATATTAAGTGACCGCCGGGTAAGTGCAGACCGTGCCCCTATCCCTGCTTTGCTGGCAACAGCTGCTGTACATAATCATCTTATAAAGAAAAAAAAACGGCAGCTTACCGGCCTTATTCTGGAAACCGGGGAGGCCAGGGATGTCATGCATTTTGCAACTTTGCTGGGTTACGGCGCCAGCGGGATTAACCCTTATCTGGCATTTGAATCGGTTGTAAATCTGCAAAATGAAAAACGGCTTGGACAGAGTATTAGTGCGGAAAAAGCTATTGAAAATTATATAACTGCTGTAAAAAAAGGATTGCTCAAGATTATGTCTAAAATGGGCATATCAACTTTGCGCAGTTACAGGGGAGCCCAGATATTTGAGGCTGTCGGATTAAAACAGCAATTTGCAGTAAAATATTTTCCGGGTACCCGAACTACTATTGAAGGTGTGGGTATAGATGTAATCGCCAAAGAGAGCAGAATGCGTCATAATACGGCTTTCGCAAAAATAAACCGGCATAATCTGAACCTTGATTCCGGCGGTAAAATTCATTTTCGTCAAAAAGGGGAGAAGCATCTGCTTTCACCGGAAGCTGTATTATGGCTGCAGCAGGCAGTAAAAGATAATGATTATGAGAAATACAAACAGTATGCAGATATAATCAATAATAACGTGCAGAACCGCTGTACTATCCGCAGACTGTTTAAATTTAAAGCCGGAAAACCGGTTGCTGTTGCTGAAGTTGAACCGGAGAGTGCCATTATTAAACGTTTTGTGGTTTCCGCAATGTCTTTTGGCTCTATAAGTAAAGAGGCGCATGAGACTGTTGCTGTAGCTATGAACCGGCTGGGAGCAGCGAGCAATTCTGGTGAAGGCGGTGAAGATGAACAGCGTTATAAGACCATGCCTTCGGGAGATAGTAAGAGAAGTGCTGTTAAACAGATTGCTTCCGCGAGATTCGGGGTTAATAGTAACTATATTACCAATTCGGTTGAACTTCAGATAAAAATGGCGCAGGGCGCCAAACCCGGAGAAGGAGGACAGTTGCCGGGCCATAAAGTTGATAAAATTATAGCTGATATACGGCATTCTACACCAGGGGTTGGTCTTATATCACCTCCGCCTCATCATGATATTTATTCAATCGAAGATCTGGCACAGCTTATCTATGATCTGAAAACCGGCAACCCTCAGGCAAGGGTATCGGTCAAACTGGTGTCCAAATCAGGCGTGGGTACTATTGCTGCCGGTGTGGCCAAGGGAAAGGCGGATATGATACTGATAAGCGGTCATGACGGCGGCACCGGATCGTCACCGCTTTCTTCAATAAAGTATGCAGGTATACCCTGGGAGATGGGTCTGGCTGAAACGCAGCAGACGCTGGTTTTAAACCATTTGCGGGACAGGGTAAGATTACAGGTTGATGGTCAGCTGCGCACCGGACGCGATATTGTGATCGGGGCTTTATTGGGTGCTGAGGAGTTTGGTTTCGGGTCAATAGCTCTAATTACCCTGGGTTGTGTAATGATGCGTAAATGTCATAATAATACCTGTCCTGTTGGTATTGCTACCCAGGATCCCGGTCTCCGTAAATATTTCAAAGGCAAACCGGAATATTTGATAAATTTTATGCATTTCCTGGCCCGGGATGTCCGTTACCTGCTGGCAGAGCTGGGTTATACAAAACTGGATCAATTGATAGGCAGGAGCAGTCATCTTAGTCTTGACAAAAAACTGCTTAACTGGAAAAGTAAAGGGATAAATGTCAGTTCTATGCTTACAGATGTTTCAGCAAAGGGGCCGGGGCGTTACAAGGCAGGACAGGTATCACCGGCAGCAGTGTCTCTGGATGCGGAACTGGTGGAAAAATCACGTCAGGCTGTAAATAATAAAGCGTCTGTAAGCCTTTTTGCAACAATACATAACTATAACCGGACTGTAGGAGCTGGTTTAAGCTGCGCTGTATCACGTAAATACGGTGCCGGCGGTATGCCTGATAACAGCATTCACTGTAAATTTACCGGTTCTGCCGGTCAGAGTTTCGGCGCTTTTTTAGCTCCGGGTATAACTTTTGAGCTGGAAGGAGATACCAATGATTATCTGGGTAAATGTCTTTCCGGCGGCAAATTGGCTGTTTATCCGCCCAAAGATACGACTTTCCGTTCGCAGAAAAATATTATCAGCGGCAATGTTTCGCTTTTCGGTGCTACCGGCGGTGAGTTGTATCTGTGCGGGATGGCCGGCGAGCGGTTTGCTGTGCGCAACAGCGGCGCTACAGCTGTTGTTGAGGGAGTAGGCGATCATTGCTGTGAGTATATGACCGGCGGCAGAGTAGTTGTTCTGGGCAGTACCGGTATCAATTTTGCAGCTGGGATGAGCGGCGGTATAGCTTATGTGCTTGATGAAGATCATCTTTTTGATACGCGCTGCAATCTGGAAATGGTGGAAATCGAATCACTCTCTGAAGCGGATCAGACTCAGTTATGCGGTCTTATTAAAAAGCATATTAAATATACGGATAGTAAATATGCCAAAAAAATTATAAATAACTGGGCGGAAATGCAGACTGATTTTGTTAAGGTAATGCCGATTGATTATAAAAACGCTTTATTTAAAATGCGGCAGCGCGAGCTGGAAGAATCAGATTCTTCCAATATGACTGAGGAGGTATACAGCTAATGGGTAAAACAACCGGCTTTATGGAGTATGAAAGAAAAAACGGCGGCTACAGACCGGTAGAGGAAAGGATTAAAGATTACCG
Organism: uncultured Spirochaetia bacterium; assembly: GCA_964517045.1. Taxonomy (GTDB): domain Bacteria; phylum Spirochaetota; class UBA12135; order COTS27; family CAZFAK01; genus CAZFAK01. Next base: position 11,238 of record CAZFAK010000081.1, read on the forward strand.
TGAAGTTATAAAAATGCTGCCCAAAAGTGAGGTTACTTTACAGGGAGCAAGATGTATGGATTGCGGTATTCCTTTTTGTCACAGCATCGGCTGCCCGTTGTACAACCTGATACCGGAGTGGAATGATGCTGTTTACAATAATGATTATCAGGAAGCTCTGGACCGCTTGCTGTTAACCAATAACTTCCCTGAAATAACCGGCCGGATTTGTCCGGCGCCCTGTGAGGATGCCTGTACTCTTGCTATAAACCGGGCGCCGGTAGCTGTAAAAGAGATAGAACTGGCTATTATTGAAGAGGGTTTCAGGCAGGGATGGGTTAAGCCGCAGCAGCCGTCAGTCAGGACTGATCAGCGTGTAGCTGTTGTTGGCTCCGGTCCTGCAGGTCTGGCAACAGCGGATTGCCTTAGCCGCTCAGGTCATGAAGTGGTTGTT
>CAZFAK010000082.1:0-11650 GCA_964517045.1 uncultured Spirochaetia bacterium
TGTCCAAAATATAACATGTTAAGCAATTTTACAGGTATTAAAAATCACACCCCAAATTCAGGCTGTTAAGTTTTTAGTTTAAAAACTGGTTGCTTGAGTAAAAGTTGAAATAATAGCAGTTTTTATGTATAATATAATGAGAGATAAGATGAGGGAGAAAATATGAAAGATAAAAGTACTGTGTTTAAGGGCAGCGCTCTGGGAAAAAGATTTGAAAAATTTAAAAAATCTGAGAGTTCGGCGTTATTGCTAAATAATAAAAAAATTCCCCTGGTAAGTAAAATAACTATCGGCCGTGATAAAGAAAATGATATTGTCATTGATGATAAAATGACTTCCAGATATCATGCTGTTATTCAAAAAATTAAAAATGATTTTTTTATCCAGGATCTGGGCAGTACCAACGGTACTTTTGTGAATGACCGTCAGACACCCAAAGAAAAATATGTCAAATTAAAAGCAGGTGATGCCATACGGATAGGTAAAACCATATTAAACATATCATGATATTTTGTTGTGTACTGAACCTGTTCTCCTCCTGCTCTTATATTTATTATATTACGGATATCAGTTTATAACCATACAGCTTGCTGTTATTTTAAAAAGAGAAACCGCCGCCTTTAATAAATTTAAAGCAGTATACTTTTTACTTAATTTTTTTTTATTTATATCGCTTGCTCTGTTTCTGTATTATTTTATTAATATATATTTTTTCTTTATGTTATTAAGCACAGAACTGATCTCGGCTTGTTTGCTTTTTATTATAAACCGCCGTTTAAATAAAAATAACAAACAAAATGATATCAAAGATCTCTATATTAAAATAATTTTTCCCTATTTATGGCGTGTACAGACTTTCTTAATAGTAATAATTATTATAGCTGCTACAGTTTACCAAATTTCAGCTTAGCTGTTTTTAAAGATCCTGATATTTATTAAAAGAAAACAGTGCCGGTGTTTTACATTTTCTGCCGTTACCGGAGGCAAATAACATCAGAAATACTCCGGTCCAGCTGCCGTTTATTTCAGGAGAAAGGAATTTGGTCTGTGCTTTGCCTAAAGTTTTATAGTTAGCTGTTGTACTGATATAAAACTTATAATGATCCGTTCCTCCTCTGATTTTGATTTTGAGTGTTTCTCCGGCCTTTATAGGCAGACTGTTCTGTACATAATGGATATCACCGATTTGACGTGTTAAAACACATGATTTTTGTTTGTGCTGTTTTTTTACAGAACAGGCATAGTAGTAGTCAGGATTAACATATAGAACCAGACCCGCTTCTTCTTCAGCATACCGGGGATTGAAACTCAAGCTTGTTTCCCACACAAAATCAAATTGTCTTTGTTTAAAGCCGAGCATAACCGGCAATTTATTACGGAGGCTGTATTTATTTCCCCATAAATGCAGTTTGTTTTGCTGTATTTTAATGTATCTTTTTTGCCGTTTATAAGGGCTGACATAAGCTTTGTTCAGTTTACTGCCTGTAAATTTATCTGTAAAAGTTGTTTTTTGTGCCGGCAAAAGGGCAGGGCGGTTAAATGCGCCTTTATCCGGCATAGTTCCGCGGCTGCCGATCAGCGGCCATTTATCTTTGGTCCATTTTAGCGGTAATATACAGGTTTCTCTGCCCAAGTGAGCAAAACTGTTATAGGAATAATTGCGGGTAGCGTGAAAGAGGATAAACCACTTGCCGGCAGCAGTCTTTATAATATCGCCATGCCCTGTATCCCGGAAATGAGCCATAGAGATATGACGATGGGTTAAGACCGGATTACGGGGACAGGGCTTAAACGGCCCCCAGGGAGTACGGCTGCGGCTTACTGTGACCATATGCCCGTAACGGGAGCCGCCTTCAGCTGCAAGCAGATAATAGTAATTGTTTATACGGTATAAATGAGGTCCCTCTATATCCCAGGAACAGAAACCGGTGCAGATTTGTCTGGGTTTATGCCTTAATTTTCCGGTTTCAAGGTTGATTATTGCCTGATCAATACCTTTTTTTCCTCTTCTGGTATAATAAATGGATCCATCCCGGTCCTGAAAGAGAGAGGGGTCAAAATGCAGTTTTTGAGGATTAGCCGGACTTTTTTCTATTAGCACAGGATCAGACCAGGGTCCGGCCGGATTCCGGGCTTTGACAAAAAAATTACCCCGGCCGCGCCAGTCGGTTGTTATAATATAAAAACAGTTATTAATATAGCGGATGGTAGCTGCAAACAGCTCGGAACTGTAGTTAAACCCGGAAAAATCCAGCTGTTTGCTGCGGTTTAGACAGTTAGTTAAAAAATGCCAGTTTTGAAGATCTTTACTGTAATACAAGGGTAAACCGGGGAAATAACGGAAACTGCTGTTTACAAGGTAGTAGTACCCCTTACTGTAACATATTGAAGGATCAGGTGATGTACCTGGTATAACAGGGTTAAACATATACAAAAACAGCGTGTCAGGTAATAAGTCGCGGAGTATACTCACACGATTTCGGTTTAATGTTTTCTTCAGACCATTTAATTAAAGCATTAATGGAGCTGGAAGCCAGTTTTTTGATCGGATGTTCTACTGATGGAAAAGATTTGTCAAAGTAATCATGTATCTTGTTACGGGTAAGACTTAATAAATCTATCTTGTTATCCTTTATAGTTTTATTAAAAGTGGATAAAATACTGAAAGCAATAATATCTTCCGGAGTAATAATAGCGTCAATGGTTTCAATAATATCTTCCAGTTTTTCATTCAGGTATTGCCGTTTGAAATCGACATTGGTTTTGGTTGAAAAAATATTTTTCCCGGGAAGCATTATATTATTCTTTTTTAAAGCATTTTGAATTCTGTTTAAGAGATAGAGAGGTTCACCGTAAGAGAGATCAGCTTTAATATACGCCAGTTTTTTAACCTTTTTTTGGCGCAGATAATCAACAGCAAAGTCAATACCTTTATTCACATTCACAGCAAAATAGGGAAAAAGATGCTCTGTAAGTTTAGCATAATAATTTCTGTTTAGGATTATAATTTTTTTGCCGCCTTCTATATGTTCATTATAGAAACTGAAGTTTTGTTCAATATCTACCGAGCTGATTATAAGCTGTGTAATACCTTTCTCAATAAAACTCTGGACCAGTTCCCGTTCCTTGGCTGCATTAGCAGCATAATCATAGGAAAAAACGAAATAGTTTTTGTTTTCAGCGGTTTTAACGATCTCTCTTAATAAAATACTGAAATAAGTATTGGCAATATTAGGTACAATACAGCCGATAAAGGCAGTCTTCCCTGCAGATAATCCTTTGGCATAGAAATTGGGACAATAATTTTCTTTTTGAATTATGGCATTTACTTTGGTTTTGGTTTTTTCCGAAACATTATTTTTATTGTTGAATACACGCGATATTGTAGCTGTGGAAACATTTGCCCGGCGGGCTACTTCTTTAATATTCAGCTTGGCCATTAAGAGTTAAATCTGCTGATAAAATATATAAAAATTTAGTTATCAGAAAATTGGTTACTCTTTGGCCTTTTCAATCATTTCCTGACGTTTACGTTCGTAATAGGCTTTCTTTTTTTCTTTGTTTTCTTTCAGTAAAAATTCCACACGGCGGTTTTGCGCCCGTCCCTCTTCAGTATCATTGGAGGCTATAGGCTCGCTTTCACCTTTACCTTCCGAGGTTAAACGGCTCTGGGCAACACCTTGTTTAACAAGATAGTTCATTACGGACTTGGCTCTGCGTTTGGAGAGACCCAGGTTGTAGGATTCATTACCTACGCTGTCAGTATGACCGACTACTTTGATATCAAAGTAGGGATATCTTGATAAAAGATCTACCACCTTATCCAGAATAGGCAATGATACTTTTTTCAGCTTGGCCTTGGCAGTTTCAAAACGTATATTATTGAGTGAGATTTTATTATCAACAATACGTATATCTGAAATAATAGTATCCTCATTACTGTCCCATTTTTTACCAAGTGTATCTTTACCGCTCATTTTTACAGTCAGAGTTTCACCTTCACCAACATACTGGCCTTTCATATTCTTACCGTCCCAGATAATGCTTTCTTTTATCTCTTTGCCTTCGATTTTGTAGATCAGTTCACCTACCTGATTAATAATTATAATTTTCCATTCGGCAATCTCCTCAGGATTTTCACAACTTATTTTGATCTCCACATTTTCATCCTGAGCAACAAAAGCCTCTTTATCAACCTGCAGCTGTACACTGGGCGGTTTGGCCTGCAGTTCAAAAGTGTAGCGTTTGGCTTTGGTTTTGGTATAATATTTTCCTTTAATAATTAAATCAGCAAAATATATACCGTCACGGCTTAATCTGCCTTTTTCATCTTTACCGTCCCAGACAATATTTTCGGGCGGTACTTCTTTACCTTTAAAGGTCTTAATAATTTTTTCCCGTCTTTTACGGATTATATTTAATTTCCAGCTGGTACACCATTTTTTCGCTTCGTATCCGTTTTCATGTTTTTCATGGCTTATGTTTATATTTACTTGCTTATCTTTTTTTAAGGATATGATATTTTTTTCGGAAGTAACAGTAAACTCCGGAAAATGGGCCAGATGATAATAATGTTCAATATCTTCATCGTCAGGTTTTAATTTATGGGCTTCAGTAAGCGCATTACGGGCATATTTATAATCATTTTTTACCAGTCCTTTTTTTCCGTCAAGAAAAAGGCGGCGGGCGTTGTATTCATTTTCCTGCTCTTTGTTTAATTTTTCTCTCAGTTCCTCACCATCGCGGCGGTTTATCTCCCGTTCAATTTTTCTTACTTCTCTGCTTTCCAAAGCTTCCAGATCCTCTTCACTGGGCCCTTTTTCGACCTGTTTACGGGCCGGATAATCGGTAACTTCTTTTCCGTCTTTAAGCTCGTTTATAAGTTTACGTAAAACAGCAGCCCTTTGTTCATTGTCCCGGTCCAGACTGTAATACATCTCTTTATACAGAAATTTTATTTTTTCTTTTTCCGAACCTTCCAGTTTTTTCATCTGCGCAGCGGTCAGATAGCTGACAGCTGATACCAGTAATATAACAGTGAAAATTATTTTTTTCATCAGTGTACTCCTTATTCAATTTCCTGCATAGCCTGTTCAAACATTTTTAACCGTTTCTGTTTTTGTCTGATCTTTTTAATCTCATCCAGTCTGGCTTTGGCATCCTTATAATCAGGTTTGAGTTTTACCACCTGGTTATAAAGTTCCTCTGCTTTTTCATATTCCTTTTTAGCAAAAGCTTTTTGGCCGGCAAAATACAAGGCATCAACATTTATCGGTTTCTTTTTATGTTTTATGGAATAGCCGATGTCAATACTGTTTATAATATTGTATTGATCCATCTCCCGGTAAGCAAAACCGTAATTTACATTAAGTCCTTTCCATGAAAAGCCGATGCCAGCTTTGAAACCGGATTTGCCTTCACCGATTTTATATCCGACACTTGCACTGAGCATCTTGTTAAACGTATAACGTACTGCGGTTAAAAATTTAAACTCCGGTAAATAATTGCCTGCTGTATCTTTTCCGGCAAACAAGGTCTCGGCATCGCCGCAGAAGAGGAGTTCGTGTTGGGAGTTGATCCACCAAAGATAGGATAAACCGCCATGAATTTTAGTGGGTAAGGGATAATCCTTGTTTGATTTATTGGTGCCGCCAGCGTCATCGCCAAGCTGGAAACCAACATTATTAACCGATACACCCAGATTTAAACTGTGTAGAAACGGTGTTATCAGGCCGAAATTGAAAATACCGCCAAAATCCATAACCAGGGCCGGCAGGCGGTCTGTAGTCTTGTTACCCAGATTGGCTACGGCTGTTTTTATATTTGCGCCGGCCAGTAAACGGTCTCTTAAGAAGGAGCGGCTGTAGTTGGCTGTTATCTCAAAATTTACATTTTGAAAAGTGCTGGTTTCCACCAGTTCACCGCCTTCCAGTTTGGTTCCCTGCTGCTCGCCCGGAACCAGAAAACGGGCACCAACACCGAGATCGCCGATTCTTTCAAACTTGACCTTGGCAGCGCCGGTAAAGTAGTTCATCTGACCATGTAACCGGGTATAGTTTAACATATAATCCTGACCGATCTTGGCTGAGAATACACCGGCCGGGTTATAGAAAAGAGAAAATACATCACCGCGTATACCGGTAACAGCTTCAGCAAGACTGGCAGCATTGGCACTTTTGGGCAGTTTCAGAAAAGCGAGTGAATTTAAACCGGAAGTATTTTGTGCAATAAGACATGTTAAGGTTATCATAAATAATATAATAATTCTTTTAATTGATGATTTTTTCATAGTCTGACTCCTTTTAACTCAAGTTTTTTGCAAACCGATATAATACATATATAAGTATATACCTTTATTTATTATATATAAAATATACTATATATTAACAACTTTTGCAAGTATTTTTTTTAAAAATTTTTGTATAAAATAAGCCACTTTTTACGGATGAATTTCCCGAAGATAGCTGTAAATGCAACAATTGTTTTATCAGGAAAAAATAACTGTTTTATTCCGGTGTACAAAAACCCGCTGCTTAAAGACCAGTTCCAGTGCCTGAGCCAGTGTAATTTTTTCAATATTTTTACCGGCCCGGGCCATATCTGCGGCGGAATGGGAATGGTTAACACTGATAACGTTTTGCTGAATAATCGGTCCGCTGTCCAGCTCTACAGTGGCAAAATGGGCAGTAGCTCCGATAATTTTAACTCCCCGGTTAAAAGCCTGTTTATACGGACGGGCACCACTAAAAGCTGGTAAAAAAGAGTGGTGAATATTTATAATACGCCCGGGGAAACGGTCTATAATCAAGGAAGATAAAATTCTCATATATTTAGCCAGGACAATGTAATCAAAAGCATATATATTCAGAGTATTAAGCACTTTTTTTTCGTGTTCCGGACGGGTAAGATCATTTACAGGTATATAATGAAAGGGAACATTGAACTTTTCCGTCAGATACTGAAGATTTTTATGGTTGGCAATAACTGCTGCTATTTCCGCTTCCATTTCTCCGGAAGAGCATCTCAGCAGCAGGTCGCCAAGACAATGAGTTTCCCTGGTGGCAAAAATTATTATTTTTTTTTTACTTCTGGGCAAGAGCTGGATTTCGCTGTTATCAGGAATATTTGCTTCTAAAGTTTTTATAAGTTTTTTTTTGTTTTTAATAAATCCCTGGAAACAGGTCCTCATAAAAAAAACATGACAATCAGGATCAACAAATTCATCATTTTCCACTATGTTGAATTGATTTTCATAAAGAACAGATGTAATTTTATAAATAAGGCCTTTTTGGTCCGGACATTTTATCTTTAAAATATAAAGCTCATTTTTTGCTGCTTTATCCATATCCGGCAATAATTATGATATTGTTTAACAATAAAATCAAGCCTTATTGCTTACGAGTTTAACTATTATCTTCTTGTAGCCGGTTATAACATATATATATTACTGCCGGAAAACTCAATTTTAATATTCATTTTTTCGATAATAGAACAAAGCATTAAAAGAAAAAACAATGCCGCAGAAAATTGATAAGCAAAAAATTAAAAAAGTAATCCATGACGGAAAACCGTTAGTATATTCCGTAAACAGTATTACCGAAGAAAACAGCACTTTTTTTATTAAAACTGTTAATGAGATACTGAAAGAACTGAAGATGGAATACATGCAAAATCAGCTTAACTACATAATAAGAGAACTTTTATTTAATGCTGATAAATCAAATCTGAAAAGAGTACACTTTGATCTGAATAACCTTAATATTAATAATAAAAATGATTATAAAAAAGGAATGAAAAATTTTGCGGCTTCTTTCCGCGAAAATCTGGAAAAATATCAAAAAGAGCTGGTAAAAAAAAAATACTATACCAGAATCGTCTATTTTCTGAAAAACAAAGTACTTATCATTGCTGTAAAAAATAATAACTTACCAACCAAAGAGGAACAGGAAAAAATTAATCAGAAAATAGCTCAGTCGAAAAAATTAAATGATATTTCAGAAACTTATCTGCTTATGCAGGACGCGGATGAAGGGGCGGGACTGGGCACTATTACAATTATGATGATGCTCCGCAGCCTGGGGATTGGTGATTCTGCCTATACTTTTAAATGTGATCCGGAAAAAGAGGAAACTATAAGTCAGGTAAGTATTCCGCTGAACTCTGTTACAGTAGAACAGGCAGAGGAAATATCCCGGCGCATAGCGGAAGAGATAGAATACATTCCCCAGTTTCCGGATAATATTTATAAATTGCAGCAGATGCTTTCAAATAAAGATATTGCTTTTTCCGAAATTGCCAAAATTATAAACAGGGACCCTGGTTTGACTGCGGAATTGTTAAAAATAGTCAACTCAGCCCAGTATATGCTGCGCTCCAAAGTTAGTAATATCACCAATGCACTGTCTATGATTGGTGTTAAAGGTTTGAAGTCTTTGCTTTATTCCTACGGTACCCAAAAAACTCTTGGAGCAAAATATAAAAGACTGGATGATTTATGGGAACACGCTTACCGGTGTGCTTCCTATGCATATAATATAGCGCGCAATTTTAAGAAACGTAAAATAGTAGATGATGTTTATCTCGGCGGCATTCTGCATGATATCGGCCGTATTGTGGTAAAAGAACTGCATCCCAATTTATTAAAAAAAATTAACAGTTATTGTGTAGAAAGAAATATAGAGAGTGATTTTATAGAGGGTTTGGCTGTGGGAGTAAGTCACGCGCAGATAGGAGCCATGATTGCGGAAAAATGGAATTTCCCGGAACATCTGGTTACCTCGATCAGATATCATCATACACCGCAGCTGGCTCCGGATCAGTACAAAGATATAGTTAATATAATTTATTTTGCCAACTCTTTATGTGCTTACCGGGAAGGCCGCTTCAATTTCATTATGGCAGATCATGAAATTTTAGGGCAGTTTAAAATTACTGATGAGGATGAACTTGATGATATGGAAATAGAATATAATGAGCTTTACGAAAAACAGAAAGCAAAATAAGTTAATCGTTGTTTTGCTGCAGTTCGTTCAAAATAATTTCCCGGCATTTGATTAACGGCAGGTTATGCTTTCCGGCCGCAGCAGCTACATCCTCATATTCCAGTTTAAATTTACAATGACTGTTAACGGCTAAAGGTTTATCCCGGTCAGGGTTCCAGGCGTATTTAACCCGTATTTTACCGAGAGATGTTTTTTTCTCCTGAATATTGACATAAAGACTGTTTTTATAAACCGGATAAGTGCGGCATCCGAAACTGGAACTGTGCTTAAGCAGATACTCACGTAAAACACTCAACTGGTCATCACCGCATAAAATCTTTAAAAGAAAACCCTGCCGGTTTTTTTTCATATTTACCGTATCGTAATAAGCATCCCTGGCACCTGCCTGTAAAAGCTTTGTTATCAAATAAGCCATATTTTCCGGTGTGTCATCATCAATATTGGTTTCGATCATCCATTCCTTATGCTGCTTAAACGGCAATTTTGCAACAGGAACGGCTGTATTAAAGACAACAGACCGGCAATAGGGAGCAATGTTGTCATTATACCTGCTGCCGCAACTATAAGCTGTGGAGACAACCTTTCCATTATAATAATCAATCTGTTCTCCCAGAGTGGTCAGGATAGCTGCTCCGGTCGGGGTAACCAGTTCCCGGCTGACCGCTGAAGTACGGAAAACAAATCCGGCGGTTAAACAATCTACTGCAGGAACCGGCAGTTGTACCATACCATGCTGAATCCGGACAGAGCCCTGACCGAAAATAAAATTGTTAAAATAAATTTTATCAAGCTTAAGATGATCAATTAATACAGCGCTTCCTATGATATCCGCTATGGAATCTACAGCGCCGACCTCATGAAAATGGATTTGGTCAATATTTTGGGCATGGACCCGTGCTTCACAGCGGGCCAGACTGGTAAACACAGCCAGAGCCAGCTCTTTTGCTCTTTCGGAAATTCGGGAGTTGTTTATTATATTTTTTATATCTTTAAGATGGCGGTGGGTTTGCACGGCGGTGGTTTTAATATCTGCATGCAGTGTATTGATACTGTTTCTTTTAACCTTTCGAAGTTTAACCGTAAACTGGTCAGAAACAGTAATCTGCTGCAGCAGAGACAGGGCTTTGTCCCGGTCAGGGCAGTGTCCCAGCAAACCGGCCAGAATCATATCCCCGGAGATACCGCTGCCCAGATCAAAAAAAACAGCTTTCATTTGAATTTTCCTTTTTGCATCAAATCAGTTATTTTTTTTTCCACTCTGTTTATCTTTTTAGCAAAAGTGCGGTTACTAATTTTATTATAAATTTTATCTACAGTTGTCTGGATTTTATTATTTAAGATATATTCAGAAGACTGTAACTTTTTTTTCTGGTTCCTGCTTAGCTCTGTTTTTTTATTATTACGGCCGGTTTTACCGGATTTGATCCGGATATGCTTCGGAGACAATTATTGCTGACTGGCGGTTTTCTCTGTATCGAAATTACCGTCTTTTTTTATTTCCGTTTTTTTAATAAGATTGTCTGCATCAAGTACAAGGATATGCGAGTTAAAATTTTTATTCATAACCGTACAGTAAAGCTTATCCTCAAAAAAAGTTATATCTGTATCCGGAAAGACCGGTACTGAACTTTTGGCTTTTAAATCAAGCTTTTTGTCATATTTCAGAAGATAATATTCTACACCAAAACAGCCGATGACATATAAAGCATCCTTGTTTTTCCATATTTTGGAATCATGAAAGATATCTTCCTCAGCCTCATTGATAATCTCACCAGTAGCACGGTCCATACGGGCTAAATGCAGTTCCATGGTAGCCGGGTTGTCATAGACAATAAGTACAGGATCATCTTCGACAAAGTTTAAGTGGCGTCCGCTGATCTTGTCATACTCAAGCGCCATAGCCTGGTCAGTAGTAGGGTCAATAACATTTAACTCCTGCTGCAGATGCATGCCCGTACGTCCTTTGGTTTTCAGAAAAAATACTTTGCCTTCGGAGATATTAGCCTGGGCTTCCTGTACACTGTCTTCACCGCTTTGGGAATCATCATCGGAAGCTGCCTTGTCAGCAGCAAGTTTTTCTTCTTCATCCTTGATACTTTCTGTCTCATCAGCCAGGGCTACCTCTTTCTGCTGCAGTTCCTTTTCTTTGGCTGCTCTTTCCTCTTCGCTTAAGCTCTTGTTGTTTTTTAGATTTTGCCTCTCCTCTTCAATCTCTTTGGCCTTGCGGGCGGCCTGCTCTTTTCTGGTCTTCAGCATCTCTTCTCTTTCAGTTATGTGTTTACCGTCTTTGGCAACCTCATCTGTGGCAACCTGTCCTACTTCTGCTGCGTCAAAGCCGCTGGCAGTAGGGATGATAATATAGGTGTTGCCCGGCCAGTTGGAGTAGTGGGTAGCAATGCCGAACTTGCCGGCAGGAACATAATCCATAACTTCCGGTACAAAACGCTGCTGATAGTAGTCAGTGTCGTTGCGTTTAACAGCATTGTAAACCAGAATGAAATAGGCTGCGGCAGAGGAGCGTTTAAGATCATAACCGAAATACTCGATAAGGTATCCCTGCACCAGTCTGGTCACATTTTTAATGTGGTTCATACGCGCGCCTTTACCCAGTGATATGATATCAGCCCCGAAAATATTGGAACCCGGTA
>CAZFAK010000083.1:0-11633 GCA_964517045.1 uncultured Spirochaetia bacterium
CCATGCTTTATTTCAGGAAAGTATAAGTTATTTTGATTTAAGATATATAGTAATTGATGAACAGCACCGTTTTGGCGTTAAGCAGCGCCAGGAACTTTTCCGTAAGGGAGACAGATCAGATATTTTATTAATGAGTGCAACACCAATACCACGCTCCCTCTCTCTTTCTTTTTTCGGTGATCTGGATATATCTGTTATAACACAAATGCCGGCCGGCCGTAAGGAAAAGTACAGCAAAATACTAAACCCGCAACAGCGGGAACACGCCTATAGCTTTCTCATGAGCCGTATTGTTAAAGGAGAACAGGGATATGTTATTTTCCCGGTTATTGAAACATCTTCACAGCAAGATCTGCGCAGTCTAAAAAAAGAATATAAGTTGCTTAAAAAACATGTTTTCAAGGCAGTACCAACTGCTCTGCTGCACAGTAAGGTTGCCATAGATGAGCGGGAAAAAATAATGACTTCTTTTAATAAAGGTGAAATCAAGGTTTTATTTGCTACCAGTGTCCTGGAAGTGGGTATTGATAATCCCGGAGCTACTGTTTTAATTATTGAATCAGCAGACAGATTCGGACTGGCTCAGCTGCATCAGTTACGGGGAAGGATAGGCCGGGGCGAAAAAGAGAGTTTTTGCTATGTTATTAAAAGTAATGCCGGCAATAAAAAAACAGCTGCCAGAATGGAGCTTTTCTGCAGATCAAACGACGGTTTTAAAATATCCGAATATGATCTTATGCTGCGCGGTCCGGGTGAGTTTCTGGGCACGCGTCAGGCGGGTATCCCCGGTTTTAAACTTGCGGAGATCACCAAAGATTTTAAACTGCTGCGCAAAGCACGCCGGGATCTGCTCTCAGCTGATAACGCATGATTTTTATTTAATTGAAAAATTATGGTCTCAATATTATAATAACGCCAGTGTTTGATAAAAAAAACTTTATATTACTTTCAGCTTTTTTACTATGGCCCGTATTTTCCTGCAGCCAACCGGAATTTATTACTGTATACAGCAATAACATACCCGCACAAGCGTCATCCAATGCTACTTTGTATAACCGGGAATTATATATATCCAATATAAAACAATTATACCAGCAGCAAAAATACCGCCAGGTGGTAACTACAGCTGAAAATTATTACCTGCTGTTTAAGGAAGACTACTCGGCCAGGATTGATTATTACCTGGGCCGCTCTATACCGCATCTGCTGAGCAACAGAAAGTTTTGCCGGCAATTTAAAAAAATGGATTATAATTCCCGCCAGTTTTATAAAATAAAACGGCTTAAAAACAACAAAGGCATTATTACCAACCTTGTTTATGATAACTGGCATTTACAACATATTTTTTCCAATCATTCTGATTACGCTTTCGAGCGCAAGGTTGCGGCTGAAGTAATTTTACCCCGGTTCACTGCAGTATCTTTACGCAGACAATTTAAAAAAAATATGAAGTTGTTAAGTTTTTTTAAAAAATATTATCCGGATACTCCGGGTATTTATAATGCTGCTTTAAACCGTTTTTATTTTCCCCTCTCTTTTCTGCAGGGGAAATATAAAGAAAAATATTCTCAGTATACCAACCTTTTCCGGATTTGCCGTTTAGCTGTCTCCAACGGTGCCTGGCGGGATATTCAGGGTAATTTTATAAATGTCCGCAACAAAAACAACTATCTCCACTCGCGTAATATTGCTACCCTGTCTACCTGGGAAGAGATTAAACTGATCAGTACTCTATCCAACCGGGATACCGGTAAAATATGGGCTAAAATTTTTTTTAAACACAACCGCAGCGGATTCATTTTAGCGTCTTTTATTATGTCCAACAGTATAGACAGGTTTGAGAGGGAGGCTGTTACATTATTCAGGACCGCCTGCCGCAATTATTACAAAAACAAATTTTTAAAAAGTGCAGAAGATGCTGCTGAACTTGTTTTAAGCAGTTATCCGCAGCAGTTGCGGGAGCGCGCTCTGGTTTTACTCCATAAAAACCACCAGGCTATAGCTTCAAGGGCAACTTCCCGGCAAAATCCATATTTTTCCTATGTCAAGGAGCACCCGGAGTATTTTATTCTGAACAGAGAAAATATGATACTTGCACCCAGCCGTTTACTTTACAAATATCTGTTAAAAATCAATACTAACAGCCGGTATAAACATTATTTTATTTAAATTATGAAATTAAACGGTGAAAAACAGTTTGCTAACAATTTAAAAAAGCTTAAAAAAAACAGCAGCCACAGAAGCGGTTTTTTTAGCAAACTTAAACGTATTTTTTCATTTAACAAGTTGTCTAAATACAGAGAGACTATTTATAATCTCAAGGATGAGCTGGCGCGCAAAGACCACCGCCTGAAATTTTTACGCGAAAAAGTTGAAAAATACAAAGATAAATACCAAGAGGTTTCGGAGCAGACTGATGAACTCGTGGAGGAATACAATATACGGGAGTTTGATATTTTAAATAATAAGGCCCGGAAGTTTGATATGCTGATCAATCCGCTGAAAGTTATTACTAAGAAGTACAATGATATCCACAGAATACAGCAGTGTTATCTGATAGAAAAAAATATTACCGAAATGAAAAAGGAACTTGATTCAGCGAGAGACAATTTTCAGAAGATAAAAGTTTACCGTACTTTTTTTAACAGGTTAACCGATATAGAGATTATTGCCGGAGCGGTAAATGATTTTTTAAAAAATCCGGATGATATTAAAAATATTAAAACAGTAGAGGCATTTGTGGAAAAGCTGGAAAAAGAGTATTCCTGTCAGACTGCTCTGGAGACCTGTTTTGCAGATGATAACAGCCGGCTGGGTGAGGCTGTGCGTGATGCAGACTCCTGTTTGCCCTCAGAAGGAGATAGTTATGAAAACCAAAACCAGTGAAAAAAAGTATTCTGTTGAGGAAAATCTGTCTAAACTGGAAAAATACGTTACCAGGCTGGAAGATGAAAATACCACCCTTGATGAGGCATTTACTATTTTTGAAAAAGCGGAAAAGCTCTCCCGGGAGCTGCAGAAAAAACTTGCCTCTTACGAACGTAAAATAGAGATACTTAAACAGAAAGATGATGAGGTGCAGCTGGAACCTTTTAAGGAATAAAATGATAAATATAAAATTTATAATTCCGATGATTAAAAAAGACTGACAATTTTTCAGGGGAGATAAATTGCAACATAAAAAAATACTTAATGAATATAAGAGAAACGCCATTAATACAGCCAGTCAGGGAGAATTAATTATTATGTTGTATGAGGGGGCCATCAACGCTATCAATGAAGCTGAAAAAAAGATGCATTATTCTTCCTATGATATTGTAAACCGGCAAATCAAAAAGGCGGTAAATATTATAGACGAGCTGCGGGCTTCCCTTGATAAAAAAAAGGGCGGTGATATTGCTGAAAGACTGGAAAGTATTTATATTTATATGAATGAACAGCTTATAAACGCTAATATGGACAAAAATATTGAACCTTTAAAAGAGATTCGTGATTTATTAAACCAGCTTCTATCAGCCTGGAAAGAAATAGTCGGTTCAGGAGCAGGCAAAAACGCAGCCGCAGACAATAAAAACAAAAAAGCTGATCTGAACAGCGGCTTTTCCATAACGGGTTAAGTTATGCATGATCATAACGATATTTTTTTCTGGCTTGATACGCAGCGGGAACTCCTGGAAAATGACCAGTATTATCTTGCCAGAGAATTAAATAAAAAAATACTTGACAAATACAATTATAATCTTGAATATAACCCCTGTTCTTTTCGGATGAGCAAAATAATTCGTTCTTTTAAAAAAAATCTGGAGCTTATAAACAAAAAAGAGGCTTTATTGACCAAAAGCTGCGCTGCTTTAAAAGGACGTCACAGTAAAGTACCGGTAACCTCTTTTATAGTCAGTCAATAAAATATATATATTGTAAAACCTGTTCCGGTTTTAACAGCAGAAACAGCAAAGCTGAAGTATTCAGAAAAAAACTTGTTAAGATAAGTCCCAGAGAAACAAAAATTTCCTTGCTGGCAATATCCGTAGTCTCTTTTTTTATCAGTTTTAGATTATAAAACATTGTGGCAAAGAAAAAAACAAAAAATACAATTATAAAAATATCTTTATAATCACTTCTGAAAGGTATATTATTATAACGGCAGATAATTATAGTTAAATAATAGATAATAATAAGCAGATAAAGGGAAACGGGAAAAATAAACGGAGAAAGGCGTATTAACATATTGTTTTTATCACTTTTAATATAGCCGTATTCAAGCTTGATCTTCATTTCATAAACCTCGCCGGAAAAAACAAGTACCAGGATAGCATGGCTGAGTTCATGAAAAAAAATGTAGATATACTGCATAATAATTGTAAAGCGAATCAGCAGGAAAGCAAGCGCAGCTCCGAGGACAGCAAGGAACCAGTAATGATAGTTATATTGCGAAGATATAATACTGTATATAAAAAAATGAAATACGAACGGGAAACCGGTAATTAAAATAATTACAGTTAGCCAGTATTTAATTTTATTTTTCAAATATTGGTTATTGCGGGTTTAGTTTGTTTTTAATCTCGATTATACGCTGCTGCGCAAGGGTATAAGCTGCGCTTATGGTGGAATATCTGGTCATGACAATATTAAAATATTTTTTTGCTTTTTTGTATTCTTTCATTTCCAGATAGCAAAATCCGATCTCATAATAGGCCCAGGCTATATCTTCGTAGTATTTCTTTTTTTTTGCGGCTGTATTAAATTTATTTAAAATAATTTTATAGGTATCAATAGCCTTGCGGAATGATTTTTGTATGGAATATTTTTGAGCGACTTCTACGTAATCAGCAGGAGTGGCATCTTTATCATCCGGCAGAGGAAAAGTCCGGCATGTATAGAAAAACAAAAAAAAAAGGGTCAGAAAGAGAGCGTACTTAAGAGTTGGAATAGACTTCATCTTTTATAGGTAAATTTTTCCGGAGTTCTTTTATGTAATTTTTAACATCATCCCCGATAGGCTCATAACTGTCACAGGAGGGCATGGTGCGTCTCGCTGCTGTAAAATATTTATAGTGTTTTATCTCACCTATCTTTTTTTTCCATTTGTCCTGGCGGCAGCTGATGCGCAGCAGATACTGGTCACTGACCAGAGTAGGTTTTTGAATAACTACACAATGTTTACAATTTGCACAAAAAATTTTTTCCTTAGCCATCTACATTGCTCCTGTATTAAAAAAAGTAATCATAATATAATTTATCAATTTTGTCAAATTGAGGTGCAGTAACCTGAAAAACAGACCGGAAAGTTAAGGAACAAACAGTATGAATATTGGTATTTTTAAAAAACTTTTAAATGAGCATAATAAAAAGACGCTAAATGACAATCTGGAACAGCTTCTGGCAGAAATTATGCATGAGTCTGGAGCGGAGGCGGTTATAACTGAGAAGGGCAAAGATTATACTATAAGCAGAAAGTATCTGTGCAGTGCCCTGAAACAGGTTAAAGCAGCCTACAGTGTCCAAAGGATGCATTACTACCTCAAACGGCTAATAAAGAGCATAACCACTGTTAGAACCAACCGGGTCAATGATATAAATCTAAACCGCTGGCAGGAATATAAAAACATCTATACAGACAGTCTCTGGATTTTCCCTAAACGGGACAGCTCTGGTCTGCACAATGCGGGTTACTGGGGAAATTTTATTCCGCAGATACCCAATCAGCTTTTACAACGTTATACGCGTGAAAATGACTGGGTTATTGATCCTTTTGCCGGAATGGGCACAACCCTGATTGAGGGGAAAAAGCTTAAACGTAATGTGATCGGCATTGAGCTGCAGCAGAAGCTCGTTGATAAAGTAAACCATATGATCAGCAGGAATTACAAGGATGAGGCCGGCTATTGCAGGATGTATCAGGGTAACAGCTGTACTTTTGCAGTAGATCAGCTTTTAAAGGAGCACAATTTAACCTGTGTGCAGCATCTGATCCTGCACCCCCCTTATCATGATATTATCAATTTTTCTGCTGATAAGCATTGTTTATCAAACCTTTCCGAGGCGGCTTTTTTTAAAGCTTTTACTGATATAGTTTTACGGTTTAAAAATGTTCTGCAGCCCGGCAGATTCCTCTCCCTGGTTATTGGCGATAAATACAAAGCCGGTGAATGGATACCGCTGGGATTTAAAGCTATGCAGACTGTTCTGGAACAGGGATTTTCCCTGAAAAGTATTATTGTTAAAAACTTTGATGATACTTCCGCTAAGAGAGGCAGTAATGAGTTATGGCGTTACCGGGCCCTGGCTGGTAATTTTTATATATTCAAACATGAATATATTTTTATTTTTCAGAAAAAGTAATTAATTTCAGGATTTGTTTTTTTTGCGGGTTCTGACTTTTTGGGGCCGGATGCTTTTTAAAATTTTACGGCAGTCAATATATTTATCAAACATTTCTTTTATCATGCTGATTTTGGAGGTATCTTTGGATTGTGTTTTAATAGTCATGGAATAAACTTTGGAAGCAACACCGTAAGTATCCTCCTTGGTATAAAGTACCGGAATACTTGATTTTTTTAATAACCCCAGTATGCGTTTGTGCGGTTTAATGCCGCAGGTCAGGATCAAACCCGAGATGCGGGTGGCTTCCGCATCATCAGTCAAATGCGCACTTATAGAGACCAGGATATTATCCACACGGTCCCCGGGAGTGATGAGAACAGAATTTTGACTGAGATGTTTAATTGTATTCTGGGCCTCCATAGCGCCTATAACTATATTGTTTACATATTTGTCCATGAAGTTAGCGCCGCATATAATCTCTGCTTTAAGTTTTTTTTTAACCTGATAGATATGGGGCAGGGTAAGGAGCTGCTGGTGCGGCAGGAAACCAAGCGCCGGAATATTTTCGTAATTGAGAGCCTTGGTTAGTATTTTTTTTATTTTTTTATATTTTTCTTCAAGGACTTTATTTATAATAACGCCGATAACCTCTACGCCCTGTTTTTCCAGCAGAGCACTGTTAAGAATGATCTCATCTATCGCGCGTCCGATACCGCCTTCGGTTACTATAATGGCTTTGGTATCAAGCATTTTGGCTACTTTGGCATTATGCAGTTCAAAAATAGCACCGACACCACTATGTCCTGTGCCTTCAACAATAACAATATCGTTTTTTTTAGAAACATTTTTATAGGCAGTAGTTATCTTTTTTTGCAGATGGTGGTATTTTTTACGGTGATTAATAAAGTGGGTGGTAAAACCGCGCGGTATAGCTACCGGATTCATGTCGGAAAGCGAATCAGGAGTATTAAATACTTTTTTAATAAAAACCGAATCTTCGTCTACTTTATTGTTATTTATCTCCAGGTAACGCTGACCAACCGGTTTAATAAACCCGGTTTTAATGCCCTTGGAGTTAAAATGGTTGAGCAGACCAAGAGAGGCGGTGGTTTTACCGGCATTCTGGCTGGTAGCTGCAATAAATAAATTTGTCATACTAGTCTGGTTATTATAAGCTGAATATACAAGGATTACAACCTTGGCGGGTCTGATTTTTTTTTAAAACCAGGCATGTTAAAATAACCTATAATAATCGCGGAGATAGCAATGGCGGAAAGTTCACATACTACTAATGTAAGAATATATTATAAAGATACTGATACAGGCGGGGTAGTATATTATGCCAAATATGCGGAATTTATGGAGATGGGCCGTACTGAACTGCTGCGCAATATCGGTATATCGGTTCAGGATCTTATTGATGATTACAATATTATCTGCCCGGTGGCGGAACTGAATATTAAATATAAAAAATCAGCAGTTTATGACGATACTTTGAAAATTAAAACCAGCATTGAAAACTGCTCTGCTGTTAAAATTGATTTTTCTTATGAGATATATAATCAAATGAGTGAATTATTATGCACTGGTACTACCACTAACTGTCCTGTGGACGGGGACACACTTAAGCTTACCCGGTTTCCGCCTGAATTTCTCGATAAATTAAAAAAATGAAACCCGGTAATTGAAATTTACTTTATTTTACGTTATAATAAACGGATTATTCGCAGTGCTGTACTGGGTACTGTAATATTATCTTACTATAAAGTTTAAGTAACGTAACGTATTGTAAAATACGTACCCGGATAAATATATTTATATAATACCCAACCTCTGTGTCAGCAAAATATTTTACATATGCGGTTGAGTTTAAATTTAAAACAAGGAAATAATGTTATGGAAAAAAATATGGAAAAAAAGGCAGAATTAAAATTAAACGGCAAGGTTTATGAATTTCCGACTTTTATCGGTACCAAAGGTGAAAAGGCTATTGATTTTTCCTCCCTCAGAAAAAAGACTTCCTACATCTCTTATGATCCCGGTTTTGGCAGTACCGGCTCCTGCAAAAGTGATATTACTTTTATCAATGGAGAAAAGGGTATTCTCTCCTTTCGCGGTATATCCATTGAGGAGTTGGCTGAACATTCCTCTTTTCTGGAGACTGCCTATCTGTTAATTAAAGGAGAATTGCCTGCTGAAAAGGAGTTAAAAAGAATATCTTCCGTGTGTACCGAGAACTCCCTAATTCATGAAGATATGCTTAATTTTTTCGGCGGTTTCCCGCCTACAGCTCATCCCATGCTTATTTTATCAGCTATGGTAGCTTCCCTTAACAGTTATTATTGCTCCCTGGGCCAGGTAGAACTGGGAAGTGTTGAGATGGATAATGTAATGTTTGGGGTTATATCCAAAATAAGAACGATCAGTGCTTTTTCCTATAAAAAAGCTCTTGGCGAACCATTTGTATATCCCAGCGGTGACCGCAAATATATTACCAATTTTTTACATATGATGTTTTCCTCCCCTATCCGGGAATATGAACCGGATCCGGATATTGTCCGCGCTCTGGAAGTGCTTTTTATTATGCACGCTGACCATGAACAAAACTGTTCCACTTCCACAGTAAGACTGGTAGGCAGTTCCCTGTCTAATCTTTTTGCCTCTATTGCCGCAGGTATTAATGCTTTATGGGGCAGGCTTCATGGCGGGGCCAATCAAAAAGTTATTGAGATGCTGGAGATGATAAAAAATGACGGCGGCAATACCCAAAAATATATTGATATGGCTAAAGATAAAAATAATAAATTTCGTCTGATGGGTTTTGGCCACCGTGTTTATAAAAATTATGACCCGCGGGCACGTATCATTAAAAATCTTGCTCATAAAATTCTGAACCGTTTCTCCATTGATGATCCGCTTATGGATATTGCTTTGGAGTTAGAAGAAAAAGCATTGAAAGATAGCTACTTTAAAGAAAAAAAACTTTTTCCCAATGTTGATTTTTACAGCGGTCTTATATACCGTGAAATAGGTTTTCCCACGGATATGTTTCCTGTACTTTTTGCCATAGCCAGGCTGCCGGGCTGGATAGCCCAGTGGAAAGAGATGCGGGAGTCGTCCGAGTTTCGTATAGGCCGCCCCCGGCAGATATATACCGGCCGGACCAGTTATCATTATAAACCGCTGAACAAACGTTAATATCCGGTAACGGCTTTTTGTAATTATTCTGCCTGTATCGGTTATTTTTGACATGCGGACTATCAGTTACCAGAAAATTATTGACGCTTTGGCCGCTGCTTTCATTGAGGCCAATTGTACGCTGCCTGCAGATGTAAAAAAAGCTCTGGTTACAGCCCGTGCTGCGGAGGAATCTTCTTTGGGCCGGGACATTCTGGATATAAATCTTAAAAACGCTGATCTGGCAGCAGATGAGCACATACCAATATGTCAGGATACAGGTATTGCGGTAGTTTTTGTAAAAATGGGTAATATCCATATTAAAGGCGGTAAACTTGCTGATGCTGTTAATGAAGGAGTGCGCCGGGGCTACAAAGAAGGCTACCTGCGCAAGTCGGTTATAAGTGATCCTCTCTTAAACCGTCAAAACAGCGGTGATAATACTCCGGCTGTTATACACTATGAGCCGGCAGCTGACGATAGCTTAATCATAACTGTACTGCCCAAAGGAGCCGGAGCTGAAAACATGTCTGCCCTTGCTATGCTTAAACCGGCAGACGGTGTAAAAGGGGTTAGTAATTTTGTTACTGATACGGTAATCAGTGCCGGCGGCAATCCCTGCCCCCCGGTGATAGTTGGTGTGGGCATTGGCGGTAACTTTGAAAAGGCAGCAGAACTGTCCAAACGGGCGCTTCTCAGGAAGATCGGCAGTTCCCATCCTGATCCCGGGTATGCAGATCTGGAAAAGCAGCTTTTAAACAGCATAAATAAAAGCGGTGTCGGCCCCCAGGGACTGGGGGGGCGTGTTACTGCACTTGCTGTGCATATTGAAACATATCCCTGTCATATGGCCTGTTTACCAGTGGCAGTCAATTTGAATTGTCATGCGGCAAGGCATAAAACGGTTATTTTATAGGAGAGAGCGTTAATGACTGATACCCGCAAAAAACTGACCACACCACTTTCCGCAGCTGCTGTAGCTGATCTGTATGCCGGAGACCAGGTACTTATCAGCGGTATTATGTTTACCGGACGTGATGCAGCTCATAAGAGACTTACAGCAGAGTTGTCTGCAAAAGGCGTTTTACCGCTTGATCTTAAAGGCCGGATTTTATACTATACGGGTCCGGCTCCGGCCCGGCCCGGCCAGCTTATCGGTCCGGCCGGTCCCACAACCAGTTGCCGTATGGATCCCTATTCCCCTGTTTTGCTTAAGAAGGCAGGTTTGAAAGGAATGATCGGCAAAGGAGAAAGAAGCAAAGAGGTGAAAAGTTGTTTAAAAGAATGTAAAGCAGTTTATTTTTCTGCTGTAGGCGGTGCAGCTGCTTTACTGGCCCGCTCTGTTAAGGCAGCCCGGGTCATACTCTATGAGGACCTGGGTCCGGAAGCAGTGTACCGTCTCGAGGTTGAAGATTTTCCAGCTGTTGTAACCAATGACAGTTACGGCAATGATCTTTTCCGTGCGAACAGAAGCCGCTATGCCTGTTCTGATTAATATAGAAAAAGGAAAATTTTATGAAAAACACTATTGTTGCAGAGATATTAGGGAAACACCTGGTTGAGGGGAAACTGATTCCCGGTGAGGAGATAGGTATAGCTATAGATCAGACACTTACCCAGGATGCTACCGGCACCATGGCTTACCTGCAGTTTGAGTCAATGAATATACCGCGCGTAAAAACAAAAGTTTCTGTCAGTTATGTGGATCATAATACCCTGCAGGACGGTTTTGAGAATGCTGACGACCACCGTTATCTGCAGACTGTTGCTGCCAGATACGGTATTCATTATTCCCGGGCCGGTAACGGTGTTTGTCATCAGGTTCATCTGGAACGTTTTGGCGAGCCCGGGGCTACTTTACTCGGCTCTGACAGTCATACTCCTACGGGTGGCGGTATCGGTATGATAGCTGTCGGTGCCGGCGGTATTGATGTTGCAGTTGCTATGGGCGGGGGACCTTTTTATATGACCTGTCCGCATGTGGTAAAAGTTAACCTTACAGGGAAACTGCGTGCCTGGGTATCTGCCAAGGATGTAATTCTTACCATACTGCAGCAGTTAACTACCAGGGGTAATGTTAATACTATACTGGAATACGGCGGTCCGGGTATAAGATCGCTTACCGTACCGGA
>CAZFAK010000084.1:0-11501 GCA_964517045.1 uncultured Spirochaetia bacterium
ACCCAGGCTATTGAAGATCTGGCAGAGACTCTGGACAGCAAAGATGTTTTTCACAGAATGCTGGTTGTTAAAGTACCCTTTCATTCGCACCATATGGAGCCGTTAAAAGAGGAACTTGTCAATGATCTTAAAAATCTTTCTCCGCAATCTGCCCGTATACCTCTCTATTCTACGGTAACCGGTTCGCAGGAGAAGGGCACTCATCTAAACGCAGACTATTGGTTTAAAAATGCCAGGCAGCCGGTATACTTTAACCAGTGTATTGCCCGCATGCTCGAAGACGGTTATGATACTTTTGTCGAGATTGCTCCTCACCCTGTTTTAAGCAGGTATATCAGTGAACAAATGGACAAGATGAAAAAGAAAGGAGTTGTTGTTGCCTCGGTCCGGCGTAAAGAAAACGAAAAACAGCATTTTCTGGGAGCAATGGGTTCTCTGTTCGGAGCCGGGCTTAAATTAAACTGGGAGAAAATTTTTAAGGGGAAACTTATGCCGGTAAAGCTTCCCTACTATATGTGGGATTATGACCGGTTTTGGCTGGAAAAACCGGAAACTGAAACTGAACGTATCGGGTTCCGTACTCATCCGCATCTTAAAGAGCGGATTATATCCTCCCGGGAACCTGACAATATTATATGGGACATAGAGCTTGATAAACGGCTTACGCCCTATATTGAAGACCACCGGGTGCAGGGACCAATGATCTTTCCCGGAGCAGGTCATGTTGAGTTGGCAGTTTCCTGTGCTTTGCAGTCATTCGGACCTGATTTCGGTTTTCTTGAAGATATCAATTTTATGAATGCTCTTTTTCTTCCTGATGAGGGAGAACCGGCTGAGATACAGATCGATATATCTTCCGCAGAAGGAGACTACTATTTAAATTCCCGGCCCCGTTATTCTGACGCGCCCTGGTCTTTATGTTCTAACGGCAGAATGAATCATATCGGTGACGCCTTTTCTTCCAATGCTGAGAAAATGAGCGATATACAAAAAAGATGTAAAACCAGGGTGGATAAGGAAGCAATGCACGAAGAGCTTTATGAAAGCGGGCTGCAGCTTGGCCCCAGCTTCCGCTCTATTAAAAAGTTATGGGTTGGCAAAGATGAGGCTTTTTCGGTAGTGGAAGTTCCTGATTATCTCAAACATGATTTTCACCGCTATAATCTGCATCCTGCT
The DNA here is from genome assembly GCA_964517045.1 of uncultured Spirochaetia bacterium. Taxonomy (GTDB): domain Bacteria; phylum Spirochaetota; class UBA12135; order COTS27; family CAZFAK01; genus CAZFAK01. Next base: position 1,177 of record CAZFAK010000084.1, read on the forward strand.
ATTCTGGACAGTTGTTTTCAGACACTTTTCGGCTTATGGTTTAATAATAAAAATCAGAGTGAAAAAATGGGCGTTTATATTCCCGTGCATATTGACCGGGTAAAATTTTATAAAAAAATGAGCCATAAACTTTACACCCATACCAGATATATATGGGGCGATGATGAATACCGCTACGGTACGGTAACCATTTACGATGACAAGGGAGAGTTGGTTACCGAGTTTCAGGGATTTAAAGCACAGTTTCTCAAAGGCTCCAAAGATGAAAACAAGACTTCCATTGATAACTTCTTTTACAATTTTAACTGGAATATGCGCCAGCGTGATGAGGAAAATATTGTACGCAAACCCGGACTTTATTTGTCGGCTCTCTCTGCGCTTGAGAATCCGCTTGCTAAAAATATTACTAAAATAAAATCGAAAAAGAAACATACTGAATTTAATAAAGAATTTATTCCCAAACTGGATAAACTGGTAGCGGAATATATAATAGCCGCTTATAAAAAACTTGGTATCACCTGGCGGAAAGGAGAAAAACTGGATCCGGCTGCTCTTATGCGCAAAACAGATATAGCAGCTGAACATGAAAGACTTTTTCATCATACATTCAAGCTCTTAAAGCAGTCCGGTTATCTTGCCGCAGCAGAGAAAAACAACTATACGATTAAAAAGAATGTTCAATCCAGGGATCCCGGTATGCTGCAGGAAAAGATCATTGATGAACATCAGGTTTTTGAGCTGGAAATGACCCTTTTCAAGCGTTGTGCGCCCAAGCTGGCTGAGGTACTTAAAGGTGAAGTTGATCCGGTACAGCTTATTTTTCCGGAAAATGAATGGGACACAATAGTAACTTATTACCAGCAGAGTTATTCCTTCAGCCGCTATAATGATCTTGCTGTTACAGGTGTGAAGCGGCTGCTGAAAAAACTGCCTGAGAATCAACCTTTGCGTATACTGGAAATAGGCGCGGGTACAGGTGGTGTTAGTAATGCTATTCTGCCCCTTTTACCGCCGGAGAGAACCGAGTATTATTTTACTGATCTATCGCCTATGTTTTTACAAAAAGCAGAAGAGCGTTTTTCCAGATATAATTTTGTACAGTATAAACTCCTGGATATTGAAAAAGATCCGGAGGAGCAGGGTATTAAACCCAATTCTTTTGATATAGTGGTAGCATCTGATGTAGTACATGCTACTCCTTCTCTGAACGATACTCTGCAAAACATTCAGCAACTGCTTGCCTCAGAGGGAGTATTGCTGCTGTTGGAGGTTACCAGCCCGCCTTCCTATCTGGATCTTGTCTTCGGCATGACTGATGGCTGGTGGAAGTTTGCCGATACTGATATCAGACCTGAGCATGCCTGTATCTCTGTAGCCAAATGGAAAAAAGTGCTTGCTGATAACGGTTTCCAGAAAACAGTGGCGGCTACTGATATTCAGGGCAAAGAAGTAGGCCAGTCTGTTCTGTTTAGCCGTAATAAAACCATAACCTCTTCAGAAGAGACTAAACAGGAGAAACAGGAACATGCTGCCGGAACCTGGCTTTTATTTAGCGACAATAAAGGAGTTTGCCGTCAAACCCGCTCCCGGCTTACCAAAGCAGGCAAAGATGTATATACAGTTAAACCCGGCCGCAAATACGTCAAACAGGAGCATGGTTTTACTATTGATCCCTCTTCGCAGGAGGATTACAGTAAAATTTTTAAAGATGTTGCTGCTTTGGAAGGGATTATCTACTGCTGGGGTATGTACACAACTGCTCCGGATAAACTCTCGGCAGATGCTATTGTCAAGGATCAGCAAATCAGTACAGGCGCTTTTTTAAACCTCAGCCGTGCTGTTGATACGTTAAATGATAATGCTGTTCCCCGTTTATATATTGTAACTGTTAATTGCCAGCAGGTTCCGGGTGATAAAAAACCGCCGCATATCAGTCAGGCGCCTTTGTGGGGAACAGGCCGTACTTTTATAAATGAAAAACCGCGCTTGCGAACTACTCTGATTGATATGAGTGCTCCCGCCGATAAAGCAGAACTCGAAGGATTGTATCAGGAATTATGGACGCAGAAGTGGGATTTTGAGATTGCTTTGCGCGGTAAAAAGCGTTATGTTCATAATGTTGAAAGGGTAACAGCAGATCAGGCTGACGCCGCAGCACAGGAAACGCTTCCTGCATCCGGTTCCAGATATCATACAACTATAACCGAACCCGGTGTACTGGATAATCTTTTTCTGCAGCAGAAACCCAAACCGGATCTGGCGCCTGATGAACTGGAGATAGATGTAAAGGCCTCTGCTATCAATTTCCGTGATGTTATGATAGCTATGGGTTTTTTAAGCGGTGAAGCTATTGAAGGCGGTTTGTTCGGAAAAAATTTCGGTTTGGAGACTGCCGGAATAGTTAAACGTACCGGCAGTAAAGTTAAAAAATTTAAAAAAGGCGACAAAATTGTTGCCAGTTCTTATGATACTTTTTCCGGTACCTGTGTCTGCAAGGAGATACTGGCAATAAAAAAACCGTCCAACCTGAGTTTTGAGCAGGCCTGTACAGTGCCGCTGGTATACCTGACTGCTTACTATTCACTGGTAGAACAGTCCCGTATTAAGAAGAATGACTGGGTGCTTGTTCATTCAGCTACCGGTGGTGTGGGTATAGCAGCTGTTAAACTGGCTAAACTTAAAGGGGCCAGAGTTATAGCTACCTGCAGTCAGAAACCGGAAAAGATAAAATTTTTAAAAAAACTGGGTATTAAACCGGAATATATACTTAATTCCCGGGAACTTACTTTTGCTGATCAGGTACGGAAGATAACCAAAGGCCGTGGTGTGGATATTGTACTTAACTCTTTATCAGGTAAAGCTATTACGCAGAGTATTAAATCTCTGGCTCCTTTCGGCCGTTTTGTAGAGATCGGTAAAACTGATATATACCGCAACTCCAAGCTTGGCCTTAAGCATTTCGGTGATAATCTCTCCTATCATGTGGTTGATATTGACCGTATGTGCAGCCAGAAACCGCAGTTGATTAATGAAATGGGAAATCAGGTTTTTAAATTATTTGCCCGCGGTAAAATAAAACCGCATCCTTATACAGCTTTCCCTGTTAACCGTATTGCTGATGCTTTTATGTATATTGCCCAGGCCAGGCATATTGGTAAAGTAGTTATAACCATGCCTGACAAGAAAAAGGTTAATGTATCCCCTGAATCCAGCTACCGTTTTAACCAAAAAGCCACTTATCTGGTTACAGGAGGCAACAGCGGCTTCGGACTGGCAGTAGGCAAATGGCTTTCAGACAGGGGGGTTAAACATCTTGCTTTATTAAGCAGAAGCGGACCCAAAACCGAGGCTGACCAGCAGCTTATTGCAGCAATTAAAAAACAGGGAACCAGTGTAAAAAGTGTCAAAGTGGATATAACCAGTGCTGCTTCGGTTGCTTCCTTTTTCAGAACTACACTCCGTAAAATGCCGCCGCTTAAAGGTATTGTACATGCAGCTACTACTTTTGCCGACAAACCGATGGAAAAAGTGGATCTTGATACTTTCAACTTTGTGCTTAAACCTAAAGCTGTAGGAGCCTGGCTGCTGCATAAACATACTAAAAAGAAAAAACTGGACTTTTTCCTCAATTTTTCTTCTATATCAGCAATGATAGGGAATCCGGGACAGGTAAACTATGTAGCAGCCAACTATTTTCTGGATCAGTTTGCGCGTTACCGTCGCTCCCTGGGCTTAGCAGCCTCCACTATTAACTGGGGTGTGATAGGCGGCGCCGGTTTTGTGGCCCGCACGGAAAAAGTACAAAAGATTTTAAAAAGCCAGGGCTGGGGTATTTTTACGCCGAAACAGACCCATCAGATTTTGGAAAGGGTGTTACTGCAGAATCCGGTAAACCGCATAGCTGTAGACAGTAACTGGGAAAAAGTAGGCGCCTTTTTCCCGCATGAGAATGATGTCCGTATCTACAACCTGGTACACGAAAAAGAGAAGGGGATGAGCGCTGCCGGTAGTGAAGATAATGCGCTTAAAGCCCAGCTTGCTTCAGTTCCCCCTGAACAGCGGGAAGCACTGCTTAAAGGTAAATTGCGGGAAGCGGTTGCGCGTGTACTGGGAACTTCTCCTGACAAACTGGATGAAAGTGATCCCATCACCAAGATGGGGCTGGATTCGCTAATGGCCAACCAGCTGCGTAACTGGATACAGGGTAATTTAAATATTGATTACTCTATGATGCGTATTATGCGCGGTCCTTCCCTTACTGAGCTCTCTGAACAGCTGCTTGAAGAAACCGCTGCGGAAATGGACGCTGAGGGAGCAGGAGCGGATGATGAAAAATCCCGCTGGATAAAACGGGAAAAGGTAATTCAGACTCCGCGTTACCGCCTTTTCTGTTTGCCTTACTTTGGCGGCGGGGCTTCAGCGTTTAATTCCTGGGCAGCTAATTTGCCTAATGATATTGAAGTATGCACTATACAGCTTCCCGGCCGTGAGGAACGCTCCAATGAAGCGCCCTTTACTGATATGAATGAGTTGATACCTGAACTGGCGCGTATTATGGAACCGCTGCTTGACCGTCCCTTTGCTGTATACGGACATTCACTCGGGGCCGGTATCGGATATGAACTGCTGCGTTATTTACGGCGTGAGAAGAATCTTGTGCCTGCCCATTTTTTTACCGCTTCCTGGCCGGCGCCTCATATTGAAGGTTTTGTGAAAACGCTTGGCGGGAAGCAGGAAAATTATGCAAAATTGCCGGAAGAGGAAATTATAAAAAAAATGCGTAATTTTGATCTGCCCGGCCAGGTGTTTGCCAACCAGGAGAGAATGAAAGAGCTTATGCCGGGTATTAAAGCTGATATGGTTATAGGAGTACACTATAAGCATTCAGCGGATGAACCCCTGGCTAATGATATTACTGCTGTTCGGGGCAGCAAGGACAGGGTTTATTCCCGGGAAGATATGCAGGCCTGGGAACAGTATACCTCCGGTAAATTTGATTTCCGCACTATAGAAGGCGGAACGCATATTTTTATAAACGAAAAATTAAAAGAGGTCACTGCTCTTATAAGTGAAAAACTTCACTAACCAGACAGAGAGAATGAGTACACCAATACACTTAAGGCTTACGGAATAAAGGTCTGACCTTTATCAGCATATGAAATTATATACAGATAATTTTGTAGAAAAACTGCTGCGGTACAGGTTTCTGGTGTTAATTGCTGTAGTTACGGTCAGTTTTTTTTTTGGGTATTTTCTTATAACCGGATTAAAGATTGATAATGATCCTACCAGAGCTATTCCGGATGATATAAAGGCTAAAAAGAAATTCAGAGAACTGAATAAAATTTTCCCTTCACGCCGGGCAGTGCTGGTATTGGCTAAATTCACTAACGAGAATCTGCTTGCCAAAGTTTCCCATATAACCAACTGGACAGCTGCCTTTGCCGCTATAGACGGTGTGGTTGAAACCTATAACGCAGCTAATCTAGCTGTACCGGTAAAACCGCGTCAGAGTTCTTTTTTCGGTTCTTTCGGTATAAAAAGTGAGACCATATACAAACCCGGAATGAGTGCGGAACGTTTCCGGAAGCGGCTTGCGACTCATCACTCTTTTGCCAAAGTTTTTATCTCAGATGATGAGAAAGTTCTCTCTATTGCGGTAAGGGTGGCTAATGATAAAGATAAAAGCAGGATTGCGGCCAGAATGTATGATATGGCTCAGCGCTTCAGTAAAAAGAGTAAAACCGATATATATTTGACCGGAGCTCCTATGTATTCGTTCTATACGAATTTGTATATGAAACAGGATATGAAACTTTTATTGCCGGTAGCCCTGGTTGTTATTTTTTTACTGCTTTACTGGATATACCGCCGTATCCTGTTTGTTTGTGCCTCTTTATTTATTATTGTGGTAGCGCTTGTATGGACTTTTGGCCTGATGGCTTTACTGGGTATATCTGTTTCAGTGGTAAGCTCAATGGTACCGGTTATTCTTTTCCCTATAGGAGTTGCTGATTCCATACATATTATTAAGACCTATATACTGCACCGGGAGGAGGGCAAAATAGGCCTGAAAATATCTTTACAGCGTACTTACAGGGAACTAACCAAACCGGTAATACTTACCACTATTACCACTTTTATCGGCTTTGCCTCCTTTTCATTTTCCAATATTACATGGGTTAAATATTTCGGGCTTTTTACAGGAATAGGAACAGTTATAGCTTTACTGCTGACTCTGATATTGCTCCCTGTTTTTATATCTTTTTCCAATGCCCGACACTGGATACCTTTTAAAAAAAGATTTAAGCTGGCTTTTGTATGGCAGCCTTATTTCCGGTTCCTGTTTGCCGGGAAAAAATGGAGTTACCTTATTCTTGTCATAATTATTGCCGGAGCCTGGGGTATATACAGCATAAGAGTAAACAGTAACCCGATCTCCTTATTCAAAAAAGAAAGTGATGTCCGCCGTACTGATGAACTGATAGGCCGTCACTTCGGCGGCACGCGTTTTTTTTCTTTAACCCTGACACCCCCGGCAGGCACACTGCATAACGCTTTACTGTGGAATGATATTCGCAAACTGAATACCTATATCAAAACCAGAACTAATGTAATAGGACGGGTAGAGTCATTTCTTCCCTATATTTACAGTATTGGCAGGATTAAAGGCGCGCTTGACCCGGATGATTTTAGCGGTTTTACAGCACAGCATAACAGTTTGATAAGGGAAATTATTTTCACTCCCAGTATTAACCGGGTACGTAAAAGCTGGGTCAGTGATGACTGGCAGAAAGCACGTATGCGGCTTGTGTGCCGTAATATTCCTTTTTATAAATACCGTACTATTGTCAGGGATATTAAAAAGTATGCCAGGCAGCAACTGCCCGGATGGCAGATAGAGGCTGCCGGTCCTGTTTTAATTAATGATTCTATATCTGACCTTATTATCGCTACCCAGGTTTCCTCACTGGTTATATCATTTTTTGCTGTATTTTTATTTTTAAGTATTCTTTTCCGTTCCCTGCAGCGCGGTTTTTTTGCTTTTATTCCCATCATTATGTCTACTGTATTTGTTTATGCAGTGATGGGGCTTTTAAATATTACTTTAAATATGGTAACAGTTGTTATTGTTAATACCTGCGTGGGTATCGGTATTGATTACTGTATCCATTTTATGTCCGGCTATCTGTATGTAAAAAACAGCAGTAATATTGATAAAATAAACGCCCTTAAAGAAACCATTAAAAACAAAGGTACAGTTATTATGTTTAATACTATTATCGTAGGTATCGGTTTTTTAATACTGGCTATATCCAATTTCCCGCCTATAAGAAGTTTCGGTTTTCTGGTTTTTGTTTCCATGTTTACCAGTTCTACTTTTGCCTTGATATTTTTACCGGTTTTAATTAACTTATCAGGAAGAGATGATCAGATAAAAAAAACAGGAGGATTGCATGAGTAAAAATGTTTGGTTGAAGAAATTTCTTTTCAGTATTGTGCGCCGGAAAATGCAGAAACAATGGGATAAAGCGAGCCGTGACTGCCGCAAGGCACAGCAGAAAGTATTACAGGACATTCTTGCTTATGCAGCTGACACGGTATACGGCCGGGAACATAATTTTGCTTCTATCAGGACTTTTGCAGATTATCAAAAAAATGTACCTGTAAATAACTATGATAACCTTGCTCCCTATGTGAACCGTCACAAACAGGGAGAGGAGAATGTGCTTTTCCCCGGCAAACCGCTGATGTATGCTGCTACCAGCGGTACAACCCGGGCACCCAAGTGGGTACCGGTAACCAGAAAGTATTATGATGAAGTGTATGCCGGCATGTCCAAACTTTGGCTGGCAAGCTGTCTCCACCAGAACCCGACAATATTTGACGGTCATGATCTGAGTCTGGTAGGTAAAGAAGTAGAGGGTTATAATGATGATGGCGTTCCTTACGGCTCTATGAGCGGACATGTTTACAACTCTATTCCCGGTTTTATGAAAGATATACATGTGGTTCCCTATGTGGTATATACAATTGATGATTATATGGCAAAATATTATGCTTTGATACGAATTGCCAGCGGGGCTGATATCACTTACTGTATCAGTGCCAATCCCAGTACTTATATCAAGATAGTACAGGTTATGGAAGAGAATGCGGAAAAGATTATCAAGGATGTTGCTGAAGGCACTATCGCCCCGGACGTAAATATAGCACCTGAAAAACGGAGTCAGATAGAGGCTGTATTAAAACCTGATCCTGAAAGAGCATCCAGGCTGCGCGCTATTTTAGAGAAGCACGGCCGTTTGATACCCAAATATGTATGGCCCAACCTTGCTCTGGCTAATGTCTGGAAATGCGGTAATGCAGGTTTGTATCTGGACCAGGTTGTTAATGATTATCCGGCGCAGACGGTTTTCCGGGAATTTGCCTATCAGGCTTCAGAAGTCAGAGGAGGGTTGGTACTGGATAATGATGATATCGGTACTGTAATGGCCTGTCATTTAATCTATTTTGAATTTATAAAAGAGGAAGATATAAATGAAAAAGAGCCCCGTATCTACCAGGCCTGGGAACTGGAAAAAGGCAGACGCTATTATATTATTGTAACAACTCCCTCCGGCTTTTACAGATATAATATGCATGATATTCTGGAAGTAACCGGTTTTTATAATCAGTTTCCCAAGATGAAATATATTCAGAAAGGAGCCGGTATTGTAAATCTTACCGGAGAAAAACTGACCGAGACCCAGCTTATAGACGCTGTTAAAGAGGTTGAGGAGGAAACTAAAACAGATACCCGCTTTTTTGTTTGCTGCGGTAATGTGCAGGATAGCTGTTATCATCTTTTTGTGGAGTTTGCTGAAGATAATGCTGATGCAGAGGGATTCCGCAGTAAAGTAGAGCAAAAACTGATCAGTTTTAACCCTGAGTATGAGTCCAAACGGGGCTCCGAGCGTATAAATCCTCTCCGTATTCACCGCCTTCAGGACAATGCTTTTGAAAAATTTAAAAGCAAGCAGGTTGCCCGGGGAGCCAGAGAAGGCCAGTTTAAAATTATGCATTTAATGAAGAATGATGACCGTTTCCGGGACTTTCTGCAACTGGAGAAAAAATAAAAATGTTAGGTAAAGGTTATAAAGCTATTATATTTGATTTTGACGGTACTTTGTATAACCGTAACGGTATTAACAAGAAAATGATCATGGCCAATCTTTTTTACTGGCGTTATCTGAAGGGACTTAAAGAGGTCAGGGAAGAGATGGCCGGGAAGGATTACGGCAGCAAGGAAGCTTTTTATTCCGCCTTCTATGCTGCTGTAGCCAAGAAAACCAAAAAAAAAATATATAATGTAAAAAAATGGTATACCAATACTTTTTACAGCAAATTTGTAAAGGTGCTGGCTGATCATTTTTACAGCCGGCCTAAGGTTAACAAGCTGCTCTATAACCTGCAGACCAGGGGCTACAGGCTGGCTGTTGTCTCTGATTATGACAAGATAGCGGAAAGAATGCAAGCCCTGGGTATAGATCAGAACCCTTTCCGCTGTCTGCTTTCAGCAGAGGCTGTAGGCGCTTTAAAACCGCACCCGAAAAGTCTGCTCGCTGCTGCAGATGTACTTGGTACAAAACCGGCAGCTACCCTGGTAATCGGTGACCGCAGTGAAACCGACGGTCAGGCTGCCCGCAATGCCGGTATGGGTTATATAGAGATCATAGAGCAATTTCTGGAAAAAACTGATAAATATGTGTGGCGGGATTTCTATCAAAAAATTATTGACCATCAGTAAATTAATAATGTTTTTCTGTATAGAGCTGGTTTATGCCGTGTGAGTTAATAGCTTTACATCAAGATATTGCGGATAAAAAAACAGCTGCGGAAAAAGCAGCCGGCGGTCCCCGTAATTTTATCAGGGTAGATCAGCTGGAACAGAGTAGCGCTGCCGGATTAGTATCTTTTCTGCAAAAATATCATCTCGGCCTGGAGCAGTCGGAGTTTTTAAACGAGGTGACAGATATAAGCACTGTTTCCGACCTGCTTGTAAATTTAACCGGCCAGCATGAGGTAACCTTTTCTTCTGAACTGGAAAAGGATAAAGCGGCTATTGCATTGGCTTTTTTATGGCAAAAATGGCTGCCGCAGCGGCCGTGCCTGGAATATATATATTATATGATATATAAAGGTTACCGTCTGCAGAATGAGCTTAATCACAGCGAGCTTAGAAAATTGTGGACTGAAGCAGCCGGACATATCTTTGATTTTGTGGAAGATAATCAAATAAAAAATATAGAGCTGGTAAAAGAGATCCTCGAAGGTGAGATCTT
>CAZFAK010000085.1:0-11331 GCA_964517045.1 uncultured Spirochaetia bacterium
AAACGGAGTGCAGCGTTTGCCGGGAAGGCAAACGCCAGCGTCCCCGAAAAAGCGGATATCTCCATGCTCCGGACGCTGTGATCTTTAGCCACGATAGATTTACTCCTGCATATTGCCGTAAGTCAACTTCGGCCTCAATTACCGGTTCACACAGTATGTTTGAAGGCAAAGCCGGCCGGAGTTTGGGGCTTTAAAAAGAAATAATATACGAAGATAAAAATAAAAATTGGTTAAGCAGTTTGCTTTTTTTTACAACAAGCAGATAACTTATGATATTTTCCTGTCCGCAATCAGCTGCAAGCAAATAGATAAAAGCATATACACAATTAAAAAGCAGTATATATGTTGCCAGCACAATTAACGCATTGAGCCAGTTTTTTAAAAAACTGACATCCAGTATAAAAAACAGACGCCTTCCCAGCAGGCCTATCCGGGAAGCCGGATAATACAAAAATAAACCTGTGACTGTAATACCAAGCAGACGTAAAAACCATAGTGGCAAATTAAAAAAAGCTATATAACCAATATAAAATTTTAGTAATAAAAAATTAAAAAAGAAGATAAAAAAAAATAATATAAAATAATAGATAAAAACAGCTGACTTTTTACTGAAGCCCCATATTAAACTGATTAAAGCGAGCAGCAGAAAAATACTTTCCCATAAGCCGGTCATACTATAATTTTCGACTTTTTTAGTTTTTATATTAGTTTTTAAAGGATATACTTGTAATTTCACCGAAAAAAGATTAAATTTAGATAAAAAACGGAGGTTTAAATAAAATGCGTTTTATAAAAACAATATTAATACTAATAGTTTACCTTTTCCTGTTATCCTGCTCTGCAAAAAAAATAGCTGTAAAAGCATCGGCTAATCTGGTCAACCATGTACAACATAATTTTATGCTGGAAAACGACCTGGAACTGGCCCGGGAAGGACTGCCGGCCACTATTAAGCTGGCCCAGGGGCTTTATGACCTGTATCCGCGTTCTCCCTATTATTCAGGCAAATTATGTTTTTTATATGCCGCTTACGGTTTCGCTTTTATTGATAATACCCCTTATGATGATTTTGATGAAGATAAACTGCAGAAAAAAAAAAGGATCAATTATTTTTATGAAAAAGCCTATGACTACGGCCTGCAATCCATGAACCGGAGAGTTAAAAATTTCAGTACCAGAATCAAACATAAAGACAGTCTGACTGCGGTATTAAATGAAGTAGAAAAAGAAGATATTGAGACTTTATTCTGGTTTAATTTTTCCCGGGCAATGCTCATTTTTAATAATGTTGATAATAATAAACTTTTAATGGAACTTTCCACTGTAATGGCCATAGCAGACAAAATTAAAGCCCTCCGGCCTGAATTTATGCATGGAGCTGTATATGCTTTTTATCTTGCCTACTGGGGCGGCCGCACCAGTGTCCAGGGCGGCAATCTTAATAAATGCCGCAGCTATTACAAGCAGGGTCAGAAAATTGCTGCCGGTAAGTCCCTTATTCTTGACTTTATTTTTATGCGTTTTGTAACTCCCTCATATAATTTAAAAAAAGAATTTAAGGCTGCCGGAAAAAAGATTACGGATTATGATCCGCTTAAGGCCCCGGATTTTATTTTTATAAATAAAGCGATTAAACAGAAAACAAAAAAATTACTTCCCAAAACCGAGTTTATGTTTTTTTAAATGCTGTCCTTAAGCGCTTACCGCAAAAAATTTAAAAAAGCAGCTGCGGAATTCAATTTCAGTAATTTACCAGCCGGTGACAGAAAATTACTGCAGGAGTATGCCTGTAAGTATTTTTTTTCCTATCAGGAACTTCATTTTCTGTATAACTGTTTGTTAAATCTTTATATGTGGGACGTTCCTCCTTTCTGGCACTTGCTGGAAACCAGGCAGCAATATATACCCAACCCGCAAAATAAAAAAACAGTTATCAATTCCATTAAAAAATATTTTTATCAGCTAAGAGCCAATCCCAAATATTATAAAGGTCAGCTGCCCCGCCCGCCACAAAAAAAAGTTAACTATATAAAAAAAAAAAATAATAAATTTTGGGGTCGCTGCCCTGCGTATTCACCCAATACGGTTTGCTGCGGTTTGTATACAATCGATGCTGTGAAAGGATGCCCGTTTCACTGCAGTTACTGTTCGATCCAGACTTTTTACACTCAAAATATAGAGTTTACTGCTAACCTGGCAAATGGATTAAAAAATATTAAACTCTCTGCACATAAACTATATCATTTCGGTACCGGTCAATCCTCTGACTCCCTTGTCTTTGGTAACAAAAATAACACTCTCTCAGAGCTAACAGAGTTTGCCGCCATACATCCCAACATAATTCTTGAGTTTAAAACCAAAAGTATCAATATTAATTTTTTTAAAAAACAACAGAACTTACCTCCAAATATTGTAATAAGCTGGTCTTTAAATACTGACACTATAACTGAAAATGAAGAGCATTTTACGCCCCTGTCAACTGCTAAAATAAAAGCGGCTCAGGAACTTGCCGGAAAGGGTATTAAAATAGCCTTTCATTTTCACCCGGTTGTTTTTTACGCCGGCTGGTTTGCAGAATATAAAAAATTATGCCAAACAGTAGTTAATTCCTTTTCACCTGAGCAGATTGCTTTCATATCTTTCGGTACGGTTATCTTCATAAAACCGGTTATTAAGGAACTCTGCAAGCAAAAACTAAAAAGTAAAATATTGCAAATGGAACTTGTACCCAATCCTGATAATAAGCTCACCTACCCGAACCATGTGAAAGAGGAACTGTTTAATGCAATGTACAGTTTCTTTGCCAAATGGCACCAGAAAGTTTTTTTCTATCTCTGCATGGAACCGGAAAATATATGGCGCAGTACATTCAATTTTTCTTATAAAAATAACAAAATATTTGAAGAGGAATGGTGTAATAACGTAATGCAAAAATTAAAACAGCGATAACAGATCAGGTGTTTCTCTTTATATAATTAATAATACTTTTAGCGCTTATTTTAACAGCATCACCGGCAGCTTTACTGCTGAGCTGCTCGTTATAAGCTTTCAGTTCCTCAATCAGGGCTTGTTTTAAAGTCTCATTTTCATTACGGATAATTTCTTTAAGATCATTTTTCCGGATGGCAGCCTCCGTTCCCTTAGTCTGAGACTCAGCGGTATCCTCTTCATCTTCCGGCTCTGCTGTTTCACTTTCCATTTGATCAAGCATACTGTCCGCCTCAGCTATATCCATCTCTTCGTCAGTACTCTTTTGTTCATCACTGTCATCTATAACATCATCAACTCCGTCAAACTGAAACTCTTCCTGTACACCGGGCATCTGCAGTCCCTCACCAATATGCTTTTCTCTTATCAGTTTGTTCACCATTTTAAATAAAACCGTTATCTCCTGTTCATTTTCTTCCGGCTCAAAATTACCGTTTTCATCTTTATAATTTTCCCCCTCATTACATAAAAGCATATATTCATCAGCATCAATGGAATCAATTATCAAATTAACCAGTTTAATATCCCGGGCCAGGTAGTAACCAATAACAAAAATAATAAATACAATAATGATGATCAAAGTAAGCATTAAGGACAACATAATCGCATTTTTATTTTCAATATATACTTCATCATGTAGTATAAACTCCATACCAGGCTCAACTGCTACAACCAAAATCCGGTCGAGAGTTTTCATTGCGCGGTAACTTTGCTGATCCACCAATTCGCTTTTTTTATTTTTCAGGGCCTGCAGTTTATTATTAACTCTGAAAGCTTTAACTTCTGCCGGTAAATTTTTAAAGGAAATTTCTGTTTTATCAATTTTATTTATCTGTCTGCGAAAAGTATCCTTGTACATATCAGTAACATAGATATCAGTGAACCCTATACCTACTACCGAAACCAGTACTATTGTAATACCGATCTTCATTAAGCGGTCCTGAATATAGGGCGAATCTGCTTTCATTTTTCTCAAGAAACTGAATACCCTCAGAAACCTGAGTATTCTTATAATCTTAAAAAAGCGGCCGATGCGCAGCAGTTTAAAAACTTTGAATAAAGAGGGTACTGTATATTTGAAAAACTTTTCCATACCAGGTAAAGCAGCCAGCATATCAACCCAGCCATAGCCGTAAATAAAATATTTTTTAGCCGGGAAAGCAGCCAGACGCACCAAAAAATCAATTAAAAACAAAAGGTCAATAAAACCGTTAAAATCAATAACATATCCGCGCCAGCCCGTAAATTCCAAAACCAGGCCAATTATAGAGACGACCACAACGTAGGGATTGATTAAATCCAGAAACCATATAACCCGTTTAAATCCTTTACGCGCTTTTAATTTCATTTTAAATTCCTTTTAATATTCATAGTCAAAAATAAGCTGCTGGCTTAAAACAGTACTTTTTTTCTGCATAAATACTTTGCATATTTTCTGTGTCTCCAGATACTCTGATTTCTTGGCTTCCATCTTCTGAAAAGCAAAATTAGCTGCATTCATAAACAGCATTTTCCGCCGGTCAACAGAGGAATAAAGCTTATAGATTTTTTCCTGGTGCGAAGTTGGAGCAAATCTGTACTTTTTATTTATTTCCAGAACCTGTGATCCTAATAACAATGATAATAAATAAATAAATCTTATACTGACAGCGATAATGGGCTTTAGTTTGGTAACTTCACCGATTAAAAAATTCTGTAACGGCCGGGAAATTTTCATTCTCTTGTAATCCTCCTGGCTTAAAGAATTAAAAATCAAATAAGCTGTATAAAAACTCAAAGCCTGGTCAATAGAGGTTCCCCATTTGGAACACACCATTCCAAGATAGTTTTTACATAAATTGACAAAAAACTCATTGTCATCAAAACAACCGGTTAACAGACGTAAGACCTGCAGTGAAACCTTTTTGTTTTTTATTTTTAAGGCAAGCGCATCCTGTATAACTTCCTCCGGAATATTAATATTATCATTTATATTTTTTAACTTATCAGGGGACACAAAAAAATCACTGATATTCTCCAGTATTTCGTTAATAATACTGTCCAAATCCTGCTTCAGGTGAACTGCTTCACTTTCCTCCTTATCTTCCTTATCAGGTTTTTTAGTAAGCTTTAACAGGTTATAATAAATATAGATCTGCTGATCATTTAAACCGATAGCTTCTGTTTTTAATCTGTTTAAAATATTATTTTCTTTTTCCTTGTCTATTTTTGCAAAATCAACATTTTCCAGAAGAGAGCGAAAAGCGTTTTGATTGCAAATAATTTTTTCTTCCGGCAAAAGGGTTTTTAGTTTTTCTTCCGGTGTACTTTTAGTAGCTGATTTTACCAGAGTTAATAAATCATCATATTCCCTGTTTAATGAGTTACCGGGATGTTTCAGTTTTTCCTGCCATAAATTATAAGCTTTATTTTTTATCTGTCCTTTAAATATTCTGGTATTATTATCAAAACCTTCAATAAATGTTTTAACAGATAACTGCTTTTGGGAAAACTGTTTGGTAAAAAAATCAGCTATATAATTAGCAAGTTTGCTAATCTGATCATCTTTTAAAGTTATAGGCATAAGGCTGTTCCTTATTTAAAAATTAATATAACATTATCATATTACTGTATTACTATATATATTATCTACTGTTTCTTTTTTAAAATTAACTAATTTTTTTATTTTATATGTTACAATAATGCTATGAATATAGACGAAATTAATGCATTTTTAAAAGAACATATCGGTATTTCCATAGCAACGCAAAAAAAATTACTGCTTAGTCTTCTGATTATTATTATTTTTTTCCTGATTTCCCGGCTTCTGATTAAAATATTATACAAAAGAACCAAAAGTCTTAAAATACGTTACCGCTGGAAAAAAATAATCTCCTACAGCAACTTTACCTTAACCCTGTTGCTGGTAGCCAATATATGGATCAAAGGTATTGAGTCTATCTTTACTTACTTCGGACTGCTGTCCGCCGGTATTGCTATCGCTTTAAAAGATATCCTGACCAACTTTGCCGGCTGGATCTTTATCCTTATCAAACGGCCCTTTGAAGCCGGGGACCGTGTTGAAATTGGTGATTACTGCGGTGATGTCATTGATCTCCGTGTTTTCCAGTTTACCCTGCTGGAACTGGGCAAACGGGTGGATGCTGAACAAAGTACAGGCCGGATTGTACATATTCCCAACAGTTTTGTTTTTCTAAAGGCCCAGATCAACTTTAATAAAGGTTTTACTTATATATGGAATGAAATTCCCGTACTTATAACTTTTGAAAGCAACTGGCAGAAAGCGAAACGTATTCTGGAACGTTTTCTTAATAAACAGGATAAAACTATTACCGAAACCGCTAAAAAAAAGGTTATGCAGTCCGCCAAAAAATACCTTATCTTTTATAATAAACTTACCCCGATTGTTTATACTTCGGTAAAAGACAGCGGTATTCTCTTAACTGCCCGCTATCTCTGTGACCCGAAAAAAAAAAGGATCAACGAGCAGAATTGCTGGGAAAATATTCTAAAGAGTTTTACTAAAAACAAAGATATTGATCTGGCCTACCCTACCCAGCGTATCTACATGCCCAAAATAAAAAAAAAATAATAAAGCTGCTGACCCGGGTAACCTTCTCAGAAAAAATTATACAAAAGAAGCTTCCCTGATAACCGCCTGCTGAAAACCATTGACATCCGCGCTCCTGATAAGCTTATTAACTGTTTCTTCCGGAACAGCTTTTTTAAAATAGCTTTTTAATATTTTAGATATAGTGGACCGCTCTTCAATAATAAAATGAATGCTGGCATCCAGTTTTTTGGCTTTTTCAAACCTGTACCCGGCTACAGGCTGCAGACAACACAAAACATTGCTGTAACGGCCGTTATTTTGTAAATAAATATACTGCTTATCAGCATAAGCAAGGGATTCACTCATATTCAGATCGGTTTTCATATATAGTTTTGCATAAGTCTGCTTATTCTTCATTTCAGTTTGCAGTTTATTATTAATATTTATAACAGTATCCGCTTTATAAGAGCTGTCTTCAACATGACCCAGGCCTATGCTTATAGTACAGGGAGGCATATAACCAAACTCTCCCATCATTAAACTGTCATTAAACCAGTAGATGTTATTATGCCACATTAAAAAAAGATTCGACCTTGACATTACTTCTCCTGTAACTGCAGGTAAATTAGACTCTCATGAATATTATATATAAAAATAAAAAAAAATCAAATTGGCCCGAGCAAAAAAGCAAGATAACATTGTATAATAAAATATGAGTATCCGGATATTAACCGGTGATATAACTAAAATAAAAACAGAGGCTATAGTAAATGCGGCCAACTCATCATTATGCGGCGGAGGCGGTGTGGACGGAGCTATCCATGCTGCCGGCGGACCTGCTATCTTAAATGAATGCCGGGCTATCAGAAAAACGCGGGGAAAACTGCCTCCCGGCGAAGCTGTTATTACACAGGCCGGTTACCTGCCGGCAAAATATGTTATACATACCGTAGGTCCGGTATGGCGGGGCGGCAAGCGTAATGAAGCAAAACTGCTTTACAACTGCTATCAAAATTCACTCGCTCTGGCCCGGAAAAATGATCTTAAAATAGTTAGTTTTCCTGCCATAAGTACAGGTGTCTACGGTTTTCCCAAAGCAAAAGCTGCGGCTGTAGTAAGTAGTATATTAAATGAATACAGCGAATTGTCATTTTTTAAAGAGATTATGTTTGTTTTTTTCAGTAAAAAGGACGAGCATATTTTTCAAAACAATTTATAATGAAAAAATTAAAGATAGTAATTATAGATGATGAACCGGCAGTGCTTTTCAGTTTACAGGAGTTCCTGACTGAAAAAGGGTACAGCGTTTACAGCGCCCGGGACGGAGCCAAAGGACTGGCAATTATTGACAAAAAAAAGATTGATCTGGTTATTACCGATCTGTTGATGCCGGTTATGAACGGTTTTGAGATTATAAAACACCTGAAAGAAAGGGAACCGGAACTTCCTCTTATAGCTATTTCCGGCATCGGCGGTATTGAAAATGCGGTTAAAGCGATCCGTCTCGGTGCCTGGGACTACATCACCAAACCGATTAAAAATTTCGCCGAGATAGAATTAATAACCGGCCAGGCACTGGAAAAAGCAAGATTAAAGCAGGAAAATAAAAATTATAAAGAGAAACTCGAGCAACTTTTAAAAAAAAAATCTGCTGAACTTATTAAAAATGAAGCGCGTTACCGGATAGCCGAAAGTATAGCCCATTTGGGGAACTGGGAATGGACTTTTAAAAAAAATAAAATATGGACTTCCGGAGAATTTCTGCAAATCCTGGCCGTAAACAGGTTTCCGGAAGGCAATTTTCTGGACAACCTTCTGACCTTTGTTGATACTGCTGATCAGCCACGCGTACAACGCTTTTTTAAAGCAGCTGTAAAAAATAAAGAAAATTTTGAAATTGAGTTCAGTATCAAAACAGCTGCTAATAAAGTAAAAAATTTATTCTCTATCTGCAGGCCTATTATAAATGTCCAGAAAAAAGTAATAGCCCTGCATGGTACTATACAGGATATAAGTAAACAGAAAAAAGCGGAAAAGGAACGAGACTGCCTTATAAATATACTGGAAAAAAAAAATACCGAGCTGGAAAATTTTACTTATTCCGTATCCCACGATTTGCGCAGCCCTCTGATAACAGCAAAAGGTTTTGCCGAATTACTGGAAGATGATATTAAAAACAACCACGGCGAAGCATTACAGGAAAACCTGTATTACATCAATACTGCGCTTCATAAAATGAGCCAGCTGATAGATAAATTATTAAATCTTTCCCGCATCGGACGTCTTAACAATAAATTCAGCACTATTAAAACAGAACAGCTTATCAAGCAGACACTGGATATTTTGCAAAAAGAGATATCACGAACCGGGGCAACGGTCAATATAACTACCAAGCTGCCCACTATATACGGTGATGCTCAGCAGGTTGGAGAAGTGTTTCAGAATTTAATAAGTAACGCTTTAAGATATAAAAATCCTGCGCGCTCCCCGGTTATTGAGATCGGTCATTGCCGCAAAAATAAACGAAATTGTTTTTTTATAAAAGATAACGGTATAGGTATAGAACCCCGCCATTACCAGCGTGTTTTCAATATGTTTGAAAAGTTAGCGAATAACGAAAACGCCTCGGGTATGGGACTGGCAATTGTTAAAAAAATAATTGAGAATCACAATGGTGAAATATGGCTGAAATCCAAAGGAAAAAATAAAGGTACGGTTTTTTATTTTATTTTTAATTCCAGAAATGAACAAAAAGAATTGTAATATAATTATTTATATTGAAGACACCATGGCTCATGCCCGTCTGGTTCTGCGCAGTTTGAAATCAATTGAGTTTCCCGGAAAGATCATACATATTAAAAATTCCCAAGAGGCATTAGCTTATATCAATAATAAAAATAATTTTACTACAAAAAAACCGTCCTTGTTTTTAATTGATCTGAAACTTGCTCAAATAAACGGTCTGGAAATTTTAGCAAAAATTAAAAATAAAAACTATTTAAAACATATTCCTGCTATAATTTTCAGCACCTCTATGTTATTACCTGAACAAAAAAAAGCTTTAAAACTCGGCGCAGCCGCTTTTCACGTAAAACCGGAAGGATTCAGCGAATACTGCAGCATTTTAAAACATATAATTAAGGCACATATTAACGGTTAATTTTTTTTAAAATATAAACCCAGTCCGGAGTTAACACTTAAAACACGCAGCCTTTTTATGGCTTTAGCCTGTATCTGCCTGACCCTTTCCCTGGTCAGCTTGAGTTTTTCCCCTACCCGTTCCAGCACCATAGGCATATAAC
Source organism: uncultured Spirochaetia bacterium (assembly GCA_964517045.1). Taxonomy (GTDB): domain Bacteria; phylum Spirochaetota; class UBA12135; order COTS27; family CAZFAK01; genus CAZFAK01. The sequence continues at coordinate 9,844 of CAZFAK010000085.1, forward strand.
CGTTTAAACCAAAACGCATCTTAATAACTTTTTGCTCTTTATTGTTTAATCTGCTTAGCATTTCATTTATACAATCTCTGATGGAGTTATCGATTACCACATCTTCCGGGTCCTGATAATTGGATTCGGATACTATGCGGTCTACCAGTTCCTGCTCACTGTCATGCAGTTTTATATTCAGAGAAACAAAATCAGTGGGTATGCTTTGGATATATTTTAATTTGCGGTTACTGAATTTAGTCAGTTTTTTCAGAGTAGCAAAAGAGGGTATAATGCCGTATTTACCCTGGTATTCACTTGATATGCGTTTGATCTTTTTTATCTCATCTGCCAGTACACTGGGCAACCTGATGTAATTATCCATGCGATTGATATAGATAAGTATTTTTTGTCTTATCCACCAGGTGGCAAAAGTGGAAAATCTTACCCCTTTTTCCGGATCATATTTATCTACCGCTTTTATTAAACCGAGATTACCCTCTTCGATAAGATCAGATAAAGGAGTACGCTGGTTTTTATAACGTTTGGCAATACAAACCACCAGCCGCGAATTGGCGACTATCATATTGGTTTTATACCGTCTTTTATTAAATTTGAGATTTTTATATTGCTTTTGATATTTTTTATCAGCAGGGTTTACTTTCAGTTTATCTTTTATTTTTTTTATTTCAGAATTGTAGTATGAAATCTTACTGGCAAGATCATACTCTTTTTCCTTGGACAGAAGCGGAACCTTTGCTATCTCTTTAAGATAACTGCTGACAGCATTATCAGTTACTTTAGTTGGCATATTATAAAAATCCCCTATGCTTTTACTTATTAATACAAATTTAATATGTATCTGGGAAATTTTTTTCTCTTTCAGAGAAAAAATTGTATTTTTATTCGAAAAAAAAATATATTTTGTCCATCTCTGTGTCTTTTTTTTGACAACTGACCCGAATTTGAGTACAATATAAGGTTAACTGGTAATATATTTTTATATAGGGCCGGGAGATACTAAGTTCAAATATTTTATATAAATAAAATTTCACTTTTATGAAGTTTTACAACAAATGATTTACCGGGAGGGAGAATGCGCTTTTTTTTAAAAATTACTATCATCAGTATTACTTTTATCTACGTGTCCTATGCGCGCAGCTGGAGCAGTATTAAACGCTCGGGCTATATCAGAATCAGCAGCAGAATCAGAAAAGGCGTCTTAAACCAGAACCGTAAAAGCGGTTTCCATTATGAACTGATCAAAGATTTTGCCTCTGAAAACAACCTGAAAATCAAATTACATATTGTCAAAAACCTGAAACAGTATTTTTCAAAAAATATTTTTGCGGCATGCGACCTTATTGTTGATAACCTGACTATAACTGCTGAACGTCAAAAAAAAATGACTTTTATTAAAATTTTTCCTATAAAACAGATAGTGATTACCCTGGCGGATCATGAAAATATTGAAAAAATAAGAGCACTGCGAAAAGAAAAAATAATTAT
>CAZFAK010000086.1:0-11331 GCA_964517045.1 uncultured Spirochaetia bacterium
AGACTGCTGAAAAGCTGAGCCGTATTCCTGTTTAATGGTTTCCGCTGAACCTATAGGGGTTCTAAGCCCGTGGGAGATATCTTTGGTAACATTATTACCGCCAAGCGTAATTACCTGAGTAAACCAGATAGAATTGCTTTTATATATTAAAACATCACTGGTTCCGCCTCCAATATCAACAACTACAGCTCCCAACTCTTTTTCATCATCATTTAGAACAGCTTCTGCCGATGCTATCGGCTGTAAAACAATATCCGCGACCGCATAACCTGCTCTCTGCACAGCTTTACGAATGTTAGCTGTAGCAGACTTTAAACAGGTAACCAGATGTACTTCCGCTTCCAGACGTACGCCTGACATGCCGAGCGGATCTTCAATCCCGCCCTGGTCATCAACTATAAACTCCTGGGGAATAACATGGATAATCTCCCGGTCCTGCGAGATAGACACAGACTCAGCTGTGTTTATAACGCGGGCAATATCATCCTCACTTATCTCAGTATCGCCACCTTTGCGGGAGACGGCAATAACTCCGCGCGAGTTTATACCTTCAATCTGCCCGCCGGCAATACCAACATGTAATTCATTTACCTCAATACCGGACATAACCTCAGCCTGCTCCACTGCCTGGCTGATAGCTTTTACCGTGGCTTCAATGTTTACAATCATGCCCTTATTAAGACCATGTGAATCAGCCTTGCCAATGCCAATAACTTCCACACCGGAACTTGTCTTACGTGCTATGATAACACAAACTTTAGTAGTGCCAATATCCAGGCTGGCAATTATATCTTCCAAATCATCCCCTCTAAACAGTTCATTATAATATTGTTTTTATATAGATTCAATAATTTCCAAATAAAACAGGAGAATTATTAAACCGTAAATCTATATAATTATATCCTTTATATCGTTTTTTCTGCCGGCAAACCAAAAGTGCGTAACGTGTTTTCCGGATTTTTTGCTTATTAACGCGCATTCCCAGATTAAAAACAAGCTGCGGCCGGCGCGGAAAAAGAAAAATATCTTTAGCAATATATATATCTGATATGATCTTCTTAAGGTCTTTTTCAGTTTCCGGCAGAGAATTAATCGCATTAAAAATATTATTAAACGGGCTGCTGCTGAAATTACTGAAACTTTTTGCTGAACTGTACCTGATAACCGGTTTATTGTAATTGTAAATATCATTACCGGCAGCAATAATCCGGCCCGTATGATCCAGCTCATAAAAATTATTATTATTATAAACCAGAAAGTCACCCTCTACCTCTTTTAAAGCAACTGCCAGTGTATCAGGCAGCTCTCTCTCAATCTTTATTACTTTAAAACGTTTTTCCTGTTCTATCCGCTCTTTTATCTCCTTTTTATTTAAAAAAACCAGCGAGGAATCAGCTGATATATTCAACCGCTCCAGTACTGCGGCCGGATTAGTATGCTGCAGACCGGTAAATTTTACTTTTTTAACTGTAAAAAAATTAAAACTGCCCAGGTAAGGTTTAAAATTTAGAAAAAGGACGTATAGAGCAAATAGTATTGTAGCGGACATAAATAAAAAATAGAAAAATTTTCCTCTGATCATAATTATATTGTTATAATATTCGGTATTTTTTAAATTTTAAACAGCATTTTTTTAAAAAAACGCCTGTTTTTTTATCCCGGCTGTCAGTTCTTCAATTAGAAAAGATTCCATTTTTATGCCCTGCTTATTAAGCATCATGGGGATATCACTGGTATCTGTCATACCAGGCACAGTATTCACCTCCAGTATATGTAAAATATTATCCGGATCCAGGATCAAATCAACCCGTATCACAGCTGTAAACTGAAAAATTTTATATATCCGTGTTACCAATTCCTTCAGATTATATAATACAGCTTTATCAAGTTTAGCCGGAATAATAAAATCAGTCTTACCAGCTGTATATTTGGCTTCATAATCATAATATTCATTTTCCGGTTTTAGTTCAATAACGGGCAAAACCAGTATTTGATTTTTATAACGGCAAATTCCTGCGGTTAACTCCCGGCCGTAAATAAATTTTTCCAGCAAATAAGCAGAACTGGTATTATTTTTAAATTTTTCATGCAGAACTGATTCCAACTCAGTCTGGTCTTTAATGATCTGCACCTCAACCGAAGAACCGCTGCGGACCGGCTTGTGTATCAAGGGGAAAGATAAGTTGTTAATTTGCAAAGCAGCTGTTATTTCCGCTGCTGTGCTATAACCAAACAAATCCAGGCCCCGCGGGGTCTTAATATGATTGGCTTTTAAAATATCTTTTGTTTTAAGTTTATCAAAACAAAAAACCGACTGGTACTGATCAGGACCGGTATAGGGGATTTTTAAAAAATCCATTATAGCAGGTAAAGAGCCATCCTCTCCGAAAGAGCCATGCAATACATTGTATACCAGTTCAATTTTTCTTTCCTTTACTGTTTCTATTAAATTATCATCAACATCAATTTTTTCCGCATTAATACCGGTATTCTGCAAAACCTTATAAACATTATTACCGGATCTTAATGAGACCTCTCTTTCCGGCCCAAAGCCGCCGCAAAGAACAGCGGTTTTCTTTTTAAAAATATCTTTCATAAAAAAAACCTTTAGTTCATAATTAAATCTGCCATTTTATGTACATCACCGGCACCAATAGTTAAAATAATTCCGGAATGATCCCTGTTGGCTGTTTTGAGTTTATCAACCAGCTGCTTGCGGTCGCTGCAGTAATGGATATTAGCCGGTGCTCTGCATTTTTCATAGATTAAAGCAGAGGAAACGCCGGGCAGGGTCTTTTCTCCTGCCGGAAAAATATCCATCAAGTAAAGTTCATCAACATCAGTAAAAGACCGGGCAAACTCGGCATGTAATGCCAGGGTCCGGCTGTAACGGTGCGGTTGAAAAATAACGACAAGCCGGGCAGCCTGCTTTTTAAGCGCTTTTAAAGTTGCTTTAATCTCCGTAGGGTGGTGAGCATAATCATCCATCACCCTGAAATTACGCCACTTGCCTTTAAACTGCATGCGGCGGTTGACACCCTGAAACTCCCTTAAAGAGTTTTGTATGGTATTCACATTAATATCCAGTTCCATACCGGCTGCTACAGCTGCCAGAGAGTTAAGCACATTATGTTCCCCCGGAATATTCAGCTGAAAAACTCCCAGTTCCCTGTTATGGGCTCTGACTTTGTACTGCATTCCCTGAGCAACTGCTTTAACATCATAAGCTCTGATATCAGCCTGGGAAGAAAAACCGTAAGTTATATAGGGTTTTTTTATCTCAGCAAGCATCTCGGTCAGGACCGGATCATCAATACAGATAATTGCTTTACCGTAAAAGGGAGTTTTATTAATAAAAGTAAGAAAATTTAATCTCAAATTGGCTTCGGTTTTATAATAGTCCATATGATCACTATCTATATTAGTGACAATAGAGATAACCGGGGAGAGCTTCAGAAAAGAACCGTCGCTCTCATCAGCTTCACATACCAGATAGCGGCTTTGGCCCAGTTCTGCATTGGAGCCTATATTGCGCCATTTACCGCCAATAACAGCTGTAGGCGACTTACCGCCTGCCTGACAAACAGCTGCTGTAAGTGCAGTAGTAGTTGTCTTGCCATGAGTACCGGCTACAGCCAGCCCGTATTTTAAACGCATCAACTCTGCCAGCATCTCTCCTCTGGTTATAACAGGTATGTTATTATCAACTGCTTCCAGATATTCAGGATTGGCTTCTGCAATGGCACTGGAAGTAACAACAACCTGTGCTGCGCCTATATTTTGCCGGGAATGACCCCGGTAAACGGAAGCACCCATTTTAGCCAGCGCACGCGTTAGCTCCGAGTCTTTCAGATCACTGCCGCTGACATTATAACCCATTGTTAAAAGTACACGCGCGATACCTGACATGCCCACACCGCCAATACCGATAAAATGAATATTATTGATCTTACCAAACTGTTTTTCAGACACAATACCTCCGGCAATTTAATCTTTCAAATGGCATTACTGCTCCTGTTGTCTTGATAAATTTAACAGTAAACCGCATAAAAAAAGGTTTACAACCATAGAAGAACGGCCATAACTGAGAAAAGGCATAGGAACACCGGTAGTGGGTACCAAACCAAGATTTACCATAATATGGATCAAGGCCTGCAGTGTTATAAGTACAGTAATAGAACTAGCCAGTAAATAATTACGAAATACCGGCTGGCGGGAAGCTATGATAATACCTCTGAATGTCAGAAAGAAAAAAAGAATTAAAATTATACCGGCTCCCACCAGTCCCAGTTCTTCACCGATCACCGCAAATACAAAATTGGTATGTGCATCAGGCAGCCGGAAATATTTCTGTAATGATCCTCCCGGGCCTCTTCCGAAAACACCTCCTTTAACAAAGGAGACTAAAGACTGGATAAGATGGTAACCGCTTTCGTTAGGCTGCTGATAGGGATTAATAAAAAAGAGGCGTTTAAATAAAAGAGCATGGGTCTCAAACATATACACAATAAAAGGAATAGGTAAAGTAGCAATAAAAATCAAATGAGCAAACGGTATACCGGCAAGAAAAAAAACAGTTATAGCCAGGCCCAGAATTATTACAGCAGTAGATAGATCCGGCTCCAGGGCCACCAGCAGCACAAGCAGCATGCTTAAAATAAGGGGCGGCAGTACTCCCTTTTTAAAATCATACAAACGCTCGCCTTTCAAGGAAAGAATATAAGACAAATATAATATTATAAATACTTTTACTATTTCAGAAGGTTGAAACTGTATAAAGCCGATTTCAATCCAGCGTCTGGCGCCAGCTACCCTGTGTCCTATGCCGGGAATAAAAACAGCTGCCAGAGAAACAAGGCAAAAGAACAAAGCGGTTACTATGATTTTTTTCTGAAAAATAATGTTTATATCTATTAATAAAGCAAAAACCATAAAAAAAAGACCTACAGCTATCCCTGTTAAATGGTTTTTGATATAAAAAAAATCATCACCGGTCAATCTTTCCGCAATAAAAACAGAAGAGGAATAAGAAAATGCTATACCAAGCAATAATAAAGTTATTATTACTATAAATAATTTTTTATCGACTTTGCTCTCATTCATCATGTATTGCCAATTGCTGAATTATCTTCTTAAAACTTTCCCCCCGGGCGTGATAACTGGAGAACTGATCCCAACTGGTAGCAGCCGGTGACAGAAGAAGTATATCATCTTCTTCTATAAGACTCCAGGCATATTTTACAGCTGCGGTAAAAGAACTATAATAATATTTTTTCTCAAGGTCAGAAAAAAAATCCATAATTCTGCGGCCATGTTCGCCGTAAGTTACAAGTGCTTTAAGTTTGTCCGCATAGCGGACTAAGGGGGCAAAATTGAATTCCTTGCATCTGCCGCCGGCTATCAATATGATCGGTTTAGTGAAAGAAGATAAAGCACGGGCTACAGCCTGTACTGTAGTTGCTTTGGAATCGTTATAAACTTCTTTTCCGGCCGCGGCAGTTACCTTTTCCAGACGGTCAGGCAGAGGAGAGAAATTCAGCACACTATTTTTTATCTCAGTAAAAGGTACACCCATATCTTCGGCAACCGCAGCGCAGAACATTATATTTTCAATATTGTGCAGCCCTTTCAGTAAAGCCTGACCAAAAGAAAAAGATCCCTTTTGACATCTGATCTGGTCCGTTTTCATATCATAAGTATAAGCCGCCTCTTTTTTTCTGCTTACATCAATAATACGGCCCGGGCAGGAGGAATTATATATATAACTGCAGTCAAGATTACGGATAAAAACATCAGCAGCAGAACAATAACGCAGTAAATTAAATTTTGCTTTTTTATAAGCAGCAAAGGAATCATACCGGTCAAGATGATCCCTGTCAATGTTGGTTATAATGTTATAATCAGCATGAAAAAATTTTATTTCTTCAAGCATATAACTGGACATTTCCAGGATGATTACCGCAGAATGGAGCAGACGGTCATAAACACTCATAACCGGGATACCGTTATTACCGCAGATTACTGTTTTATAAGTTGTTGATAAAATATCACCAAGTAAAGAGGCGGTTGTAGTTTTGCCGTCAGTTCCGGTTACTGCTATAATTTTTTTTTCTTTATATAAAGTGAATAAAAGATCATAATCGTTATATACCGGTATGCCCCGGCTTACAGCTGCTTTTACTAATGCTATACTGCGCGGCACTCCCGGGGAGAGCAAAACAGCATCTACATCCTGCAGCTGCTCCGGACCCTGCGGGCCATGATATATATCATTATAGTTTACAGATAAGCCCTGCAGCAGGTTCTCAAAGGAAGAGAGGGGTCTTAACTCTGAAATTCTGTAACGAACTTGAAAACGGTCAAACAGCCTGGCAGCTGCCAGCCCGGTGCGGTCCGTAAAACCAATTATTAAAAATGTTTTTTTTTGTAAATCTTGCCAAAATTTTCGCTCTTTTGCTATAATTGATTCAGACATTTAATAAACTGCTTTTCAGAGGCATTAAGGAAAATAGTCAATGGATGTTAATAAATATTGAAAACAGTAAGAGTAGTAGTACCTCTGTATAGACAGCCTTGACTATCCATACAGAGGTAACTGCTAAGAAAAAATTATTTTTTCTTTTTTCTAGAAGGTTTTTTTTTCTTCTTAGAAGTCTTTTTCTTCTTAGAAGTTTTTTTCTTCTTCTTGGAAACAGATTTTTTTGCTTCAGCAGTCTTTGCTTTTTTAAGATCCTGACCAAGCTTAGTTTTCTTTTTCTTTGCGTCACTAAGTTCCTTGGTAAGTTTTCTTATCTTAGCATTAGTCTGCTTTACTCTAACATTGATTTGTTTTGAACTTAACATAAACACTCCCTCCTAAAGTTTGGGTATTATACCACATTTTTATTTTTTTGTCCATAACTTTTTTATAAAAAAAATTTTCTGATCAATAACCTTCTTAACAGTTAAACTGACCTTTAAGAGGATACAACAGGCTTACCTTACCAACAGTAAAGACCCAGAACCGTAAGCTGCCGCTTAAGTAACATGGCGGCTGCTGCCGTCCTTCCTGCCTGAACCTGTTTTCTAAGTTTTAGCTGCACCCACCCGAATGGCACACGCGGTTTTGTTATGGTATAATATTTATAATGAAACTAATACTGGCTAATCCAAGAGGATTTTGTGCAGGGGTAACCAGAGCTATTAAAACTGTTAATAAAGCACTAAGCCTGCACGGAGCACCTGTGTATGTAAGACATGAGATAGTACATAATACTACTGTAGTTAACGAGTTTAAACAAAAAGGAGTTATCTTTGTAGAAAATGTTGATGAAGTACCTGGCGGCTCTGTTTTTATTATCTCCGCCCATGGAGCAGCAGTTAAAGTATTTGAAAAAGCAGATCAAAAAAATCTTAAAATAATTGATGCTACCTGCCCCCTGGTAAAAGCGGTTCATAATTTTGTCAACAGACAGAAAAAAAAAAATATACCGGTTATACTGATAGGTCATAAAGGACACCCGGAAGTTGAGGGTACTATAGGACAGACGAATTATAACAAAATTCATGTTATCAAAAACAAAAGTGAAATCGATTTCCTGCCGTTTACCCGCAACCAGGAACTTGCCTGTATTACCCAGACAACTTTGTCCAAATATGACGTGGAAGAGATCCTTGCTGAATTAAAAAAAAACTTTGTGAACATTAAAGCGCCCCAGAAAGGAGGTGTTTGTTATGCCACTTTTAACCGCCAACGGGCTGTTATAGATATTATAAGAAAGATTGATCTGCTGCTGGTTATCGGCTCTGCCAACAGCTCCAACTCCAACCGTCTGCAGGAACTGGGAGAAAAATACCATACAGAATCATATCTGATAAATACCTATCACAATATAAACAAAGCATGGTTTAACGGGAAAAAAAGCATCGGCATAACTTCCGGAGCCTCTGCACCCGAACATCTGGTTCAGGAATGTATTAATTATATACAGAGTTTTTTCCCGCATAGTGCTGTAACAGAATATAAAAAAAACAAAGAAAAGATAACTTTTTCCCTGCCTGAAATTGAATTCAGCAAGTAAAAAATGACAAATATAAATAAATTAAACACTATTTTAAAAAAAAGAATATTAATACTTGACGGGGCCATGGGTACTGCTATCCAGCAGCAAAAACCAGCTGAAAAAGATTTCCGCGGTGAACTTTTTAAAAATCATGCGGTAAGTTTAGAGGGTTGCAATGATATCCTCTGTCTGACCCAGCCGCAAAGAATTAAAAAAATTCATCTTGCTTATCTTGAAGCCGGGTCCGATCTTATTACTACTAATACTTTTAATGCCACCCCTGTTTCGCTTAGTGATTATAAACTGGAAAGCTATACTTACCAGCTTAATAAAAAAGCAGCCCGGCTGGCAGCAGAAGCCTGTAGCATCTATAATAAAAAAGATCCCTCCCGTCCGCGCTTTGTGGTCGGCACCATGGGCCCAACCGGTAAAGCAGCCTCCATATCTCCCGATATCAACCGTCCGGCTTACCGCAATATCAGTTTTGACATTCTGAAGCATAGTTATAAACAGCAGGCGCAAGGGTTACTCGAAGGCGGTGTTGATATTATAATGCTGGAAACAGTCTTTGACGCGCTTAATTGTAAAGCCGGCCTGGCTGCCTGCCGGGAAATCTTTGCCGAGAAAAATAAAACAGTGCCGCTGATGATCTCGGTAACCATTTCCGATGCAAGCGGACGTACTCTTGCCGGACAAACACTGGCGGCTTTTTATAACAGTGTTTATGATAAAAATATCTGGTCCGTCGGACTTAACTGCTCCCTCGGAGCCAAAGAGTTAAAACCGTATCTGGCCCGGCTTACAGCCTTAAACCATAGCTTTACAAGTATCCATCCCAATGCCGGATTGCCCGACCAATTGGGCAACTATACCCAAAGCGCAGCTGCTATGAGCAGTTATGCCCGCTCCTTTGCTAAAGCTAAAATGATCAATATAATCGGCGGCTGCTGCGGTACAACCCCGGATTATATTACAGCTATTGCAGCCGCAGTAAAAGATCAACAACCCCGCCCGTTACCACGGTATAAGTCTGCACTGCGGCTTAGCGGGCTGCAGCCGCTTAATGTCAAACCTGAAAGCAGATTTATTAAAATAAGCGAACGTATTAATGTAGCCGGCTCTGCCGCATTTAAAAAAATCATTCTTAAACAGGATTACAGACAAGCCGCGCAAATGGTCACAGACCAGATAGAAGCCGGAGCTGACATCATTAACATCAATCTGGACGACAGTATGATAGATGCCGCCCAAACCTTACCCTACCTTTTAAACTTACTGGCTTCTGAACCGGCAGCTGCCCGGGTACCTTTTATGATCGACTCCTCACAGTGGAAAGTACTGGAAGCCGGGCTTAAATGCATACAGGGAAAAGCGGTTGTGAACTCCATCAGTCTGAAACAGGGAGAAAGCGAACTGCTGAACCGGGCCTGTGAAATAAAAAAATACAATGCTGCTGCTGTAGTATCAGCTTTTGATGAAAAAGGACAGGCTGTGGATACAGCCGCCAAAGTAGCTGTATGTAAACGGGCTTACAGTCTGCTTACTGAAAAAGCGGATTTTAATCCCGAGGATATTATTTTCGATCCCAATGTCCTTACAGTCGGCACCGGTATCAGGGAGCATAATAATTATGCTGTTAACTTTATCGAAGCAGTCCGCATCCTCCGCCGCGATCTGCCCTCCTGTCATATAACCGGCGGCATCAGTAATGTTTCCTATGCATTCCGGGGGAATAAAAATATCAGAGATAAAATGCACAGTATCTTTTTACACCACTGCCGCCGCGCCGGCCTCAGTATGGGTATTGTAAATCCTGCTGCAATGCTTCCCTACCAAAACATACCCCCTGAGCAACGCAGCCTTCTGGAAGACCTGTTATTAAACCGCAGCCCGGACGCTGCTGAAAAAATAGTTGCAGCTGCGTCCCGTTTCAGTAAAGAGAAAGGGAAGAGTGCTTCGGTAACAGCAAAAAAAGAAAAAAAAAAGTGGCGGTTTTACGAACTGGAAGAACGTATAAACCATGCAATCCGGTATGGTATAACTAGCTTTATTGAGCAGGATATCAAAGAAGCTCTCGTAAAATATAAAAATCCCGTAAAGATTATAGAAAAACCGCTGATGAACGGTATGCAGCAGGTAGGAAATTTGTTCAGCAAAGGAAAAATGTTTCTGCCGGAAATAATAAAAAGCGCCAGGGTAATGAAAACAGCTGTGGCACTAATCGAGCCGGAAATAAAAAAAAAGCAACTGCCCGGACAGAAACAGGCTGTTATTATACTGGCAACTGTTAAGGGAGATGTCCATGATATCGGTAAAAACATAGTAGGAGTGGTTCTCTCCTGCAACAATTACCGTATCATAGATATGGGCGTAAAAGTTTCCCCCCGGGATATCCTGGAAAAAGCAGTGAGGGAAAACGCAGCTGTTATCGGTTTAAGCGGGCTGATCACACCTTCCCTCCAAGAGATGATCCATATCGCAGCCGCCATGGAAAAAAAAAAAATGCGGATACCGCTTGTTATAGGAGGAGCAACTACTTCTACAGTACATACTGCGCTGAAGATTGACCCCCTCTACAGCGGTCCGGTAATCAGAATCCCGGACGCCTCCCAAAGCGTTACGGTCGTTAACAGTCTTCTTGATAACAGGCGGAAACAGCAAACTGCAGCTTTTTATAAAAATAAATATGCTGCTCTCCGGGCCCGGAACAGCACTGCCGGACCTGATCTGATCAGCCTTAAGCAAGCCCGGCAAAAGAGTTATCAGCTTAAAAATCCGGCGCCGGCGCCGCTGCATAAAGGTATTAAAAGCTGCAGCCACTTGCCTCTAGGTAAACTGAAAAAAGTTTTCAACTGGGAAGAGTTCTTTCACTTATGGGGCATTAAAGGTAAATACCCCCGGCTTTTAAACCAGTCAGTAAAAACAAAGCAAGCCCGGCAATTATACAATGATACCTGTAACCTGCTGCAGGAACTGGAGTCCAGAGAGAGCATTACTGTTAAAACAGTATATGCAGTGTACCCGGCCAACAAAAGCGGTGACGATATTATAGTATATGATCCAAAGCAAAACCGCAGCGAAAAAGCTCGCTTATATTTTCTCAGACAGCAGCATGTCCGGGCTCCGGGCACGCCCAGCCTGTGTCTGGCAGACTTTTTAAAGCCGGCTGCAGCCGGAGAAGATCATATCGGCTTTTTTGCGGTAAATGCCGGCTGCGGTATGGATAAACTACTACAGGATTATAACAGGGCTAATGATACTTACAAGTCTATCTTACTGCAAAACACCC
>CAZFAK010000087.1:0-11245 GCA_964517045.1 uncultured Spirochaetia bacterium
GAGGCATATCCACAAAACAAAGGACGGAGCCAAATGGTTATCTTCTTTGTTATCCACCAAAAAAGCTATGCTTTATTTTACCCAGCCCTCCACCAGGACCTACCTGTCATTTGTAACTGCCTGCCAGACGCTTGGTATACAGACAGCAGATGTCCGTTCCAGTCAGACCTCCAGTGAAATGAAAGGCGAAACATTTGAAGACACGATTCAGACTTTCTCCAGTTATTTTGATGTAATTATAATGCGCAATCCCCATGAAGGCCACGCAGAGAAAGCTTCTTTTGTATTGAACAATACTCTGCGTCCTATTCCCATTATAAACGCCGGTTCCGGCAAAGACCAGCACCCAACCCAGGCTTTACTGGATATTTATACCCTGCAAAAATCTTTTTCCGATGTAGGCGGACTGGACAATAAAACCATTATGATGGTTGGTGACCTGAAACGGGGGCGTACCGTACATTCCCTCTCCTATCTGTTAACCAACTATAACAAAATGAAAATTATTTTATCTTCACCGGAACAATTCCGGATGGGCACAGAGATAACTGAATTTTTAAAAATAAATAATATAGAACTGCTGGAAACTACCGAGTTTAAAAAATTTTTACCGGATGCTGATGCTGTATATATGACCAGGATTCAGGATGAGCATGACACCAATAATGAATCATCCTCCTATGATAAAAAAAAATATACTATAGATCAAGAGGCCCTGAAAGACATAAAACCTACTTCCTTCATCTTGCATCCCCTGCCCCGTATTTTTGAAATTAAAAGAGAGGTTGATAAAGATCCCCGCGCTATATACTGGCGCCAGGTAAGAAACGGCATGTGGGCCAGAGTAGCGCTTTTAATCTACCTGTTCAGACTGGAAGAAAAAATATTTGACCGCTGAAATGATATATCTCGACTCAGCGGCTACAACTATACCGCTTAAAGAAAATATTGCCTTCTTTAAGGAGCACTATACTTTTTTTTTCAATCCCTCTGCTTTGTACAAACCGGCTGTTAAGGTTCTCCAGGCCATAAACAGAGCCAGAGCCCATATTGCAGCTGCGCTTGAGGCTGAACCGGATGAAATTTTTTTCACATCCTCCGCTAGTGAAGCCAATAACCATTTTTTAAGGTTTTATAAACCAAAAGATAAAAAAAAAAAACATATCCTGTGTTTTGCTTCAGCCCACCCCTCTGTCCTAAAAGCTGTTAAGCACGCCGTATTAGAACCGGTAATAATGCAGCCGCCGGCGCAGTATAAAATAGACTTTAACACAATTAAAAACCGCATAACCCCCCAAACTGCCGTAGTCAGCGTTACGCATGTAAATAATGAAAGCGGAGTTATTAATGATATAGAAGATATCGGACGTAATTTAAAAAAAAAACATCCCGGCATTATTTTTCATGTTGACGCGGTGCAATCTTTTCTAAAAATACCTGTATCGGTAAAAAAACAGTATATTGACGTTTTAAGTTTATCAGCGCATAAAATACATTCATTCAGCGGCACCGGTGTTCTTTTTAAAAAAAAAAATATCCATTTAGATCCGCTTTTTTTCGGTGGCAGCCAGGAAAAAAATTTACGTGCCGGCACGGAAAATATTCCCTCCATTCTGTCCTTAGGCAACAGTGTTCAATATCTGCAGCATAAAATGCAAAAAAATTACAGAAAAGTTAAAAATCTTTTTATAAATCTGAAAAAGGCCCTGGCGCAATTTGACTGTTTTTTCTTTACCGATAACGAGAATATTTTATCGCCCTATATACTTAACTTTGCCGTTAAAAATATCAGAAGTGAAATAATGATACGGCTTTTAGCTGAAAAAAATATTTATATCTCACCATCTTCAGCATGCAGTTCCACTCCGGAGAGAACAAGAGTATTACAGGCATACCGTAAAAAACCTGCTTATTTAAACGGAGCCCTGCGCGCAAGTTTTTCGCCTTTCAACACTGCTGCCGAAATTAAAAAATTTATTTTCCACTTTCAGGAAGCTCTGGAATTTTTTAAATAGTTGCTTATGGAAAAACTGAAACTTGATTTATCCAGAATCTATACTCTGCAAAAAAATAGTGCAATACCGCTCCCCTGTTATTATAAAGGCGCTTTATATACTGACAACAGCTGTTTTAAAAAACAAAAGGATAAAGCCGTTTATCTGACGGTACTGGCCCATGCCTTTTATAAATATCTGAAAAAACAGCCGGCACTGGATTGTTTCTTCTTAACAGCGGCTGCTGACCAACCTGCTTTTTTAAGTATAAAAGTTTTTATACAGTATTTTTCCGGAGTAAATTTGAAAACAGCATGGCGGCCCGGCACACCCTGTTTCAAAATGATCCAGGAACACACCTGTAGTTCCTGTGTTTCATCCTCCCTCTATATTAAGGAAATAACCGCACGTAATATTACCCGGTTTGTTCTACTTAAGCCAAATATTTTTTTTTTGTCACCGGATAACTATAATGAAATTATTGACCTGTTCAGCGAAGCTTTTTATAAATATAATAACCTCCTGGAGCTTATTACTGCTTTTAATGCAGTTGAAACAGCATCCGTGCACAACACCCTGAACCTGGAAGAGAATCAGGAAGCAAGAAAGCTTACAAATACTAAAAGAAAAAAAAATATTTTACTTGCTATGACAGCACCGGCATCTGCGCTGTACAGCAAAGAGATAACAGCTCATAGTAAGAGACTTTATCAAAAAGGAGGTCTTAAGGTCATATCTGCCTTTGACCGTAACAACTCTGCGTTTAAAGCTGATTTTTTCAGAGATCTCTCTGTTGAATGTTTATACTACAACATACCGCCGGCCCGCTCCGCCGGCGCCGGGATACCCGTCAATACAAAATTCAGAAAAACTCTGGCCCGAAAGCTAAATTCAGATGTTTTATACGGTGTACAATACAGTGCTGATGGTGAAAAAATTAAAGTATATTATAATAATGCCGGTAAATTACTCCCTTTAACCTTTGAACATCTTACTGCTGTCAGCGTTATGGCTAATATTTCCTACCTCAATCTTTTTTTCCCGGAGCACCTTGACCGTTATTGTATTATCGCTGCAGCCGAAACCTCTCTTGTAGCAGATCATTTATGCTCATATATTAACGGAAAGGTTTTCCGCTGTGAAGACGATCTCTGTTCCCTGCAAAAACTTGCGCGGCAAAAACAAAAAGAAAACTTCTTTCCAGGTATGATCATAAGTAAACAACTGGAACTTATCTCCCCTGCCTCTTTTATCTGCCCTGACCCCTTACTTCCCCAGCTTGCCCTGATTGAACTTTTTTATTTATGCAAAAAAGACAAAAAAATATCCCTGCTGGAAAACTTCTACAATTTAATGACCGGTACTTTTCTGCCTTTGTCCCGCTGTTTACCTGCTGTCATTGCTGAAATACACCGATATAAAAATAAAATTATATTAGAGAAAAGTTTACCGGAAAAGAAAATGTATATACCCTTTTTACAGGACTTAACCGGACGAATTAATAAAGATTTTCTCGAACTGAAAAACAGTACTGCTTACCATAATTTTACTTATTCTTATGAGCTTTACAGAGCCACTGTATTGCAATTCGGTTTAAATCCGCTCAACTCAGGCACCCCTTATGATCTGCGTCTGGTTTTAAAAAAGAAAAAGGTATTTGCTGTATACAATTTTTCTCTTATAAACTACCAAAACAAGATAAAGGTCTGCCGCTGTGCTGATTATAAAACAGAAGAGATTAACAAACTGGATCATATCGTCAAATCCAATATAAACCAAAGTCTGCATGCTATCGCAAAAGCCTCCAGTTAGCATTACCGGCCATTTCCATTGCCAGCCAGTTATTATCTTTTTTAAATGAACGCAGTTTGATTGAACGGAATGCCCGGTCAAAGCGCTGTTTTTTATTAAAAACCTGCCAGTAAAAGGACGCATAAAAATCAAAAAAATTCCGGGAAGTTACGGGTGCGTTATTATAAATAAGGAGTTTACCGCCCTTGCTGAAAAATACTTGCTTAAATGAAAGCGGCACATTACCGCAACAGGATAAAATTAAAAGCTCCGGCACTCTGCGTACCCTTTTAAATACTGTAGTATTAAAAAAAAGCCCATGCGCCAGCAGCAGACCTTGTTTCATCCTGAAATCAGCATGGCCTATGAAATGAAGCAGGTCGCAATTTTCCAGCAGATCAATTAGCTGCTGCACCTTATAAAAATCATTAACGAGAGAGCATTTAACCTTCGCAAAAGCGGCAAAAATATTTTTCAGTTTATTCTCCTCTTTTTTCATTTCCCTGTCGGCTTTATAAGATGGTCCGGCCAAAACAATTTTCGGTGCGGATACCGGGCGGCCGGGAGTTGTTTTAAAAAAATTTATAACTGTATGACTTAAACCCAGAAAAGAAGTGCCGTTATATAACAAATTAAAGTTTAAGCCGCTTTTGTTAATCAGGTAAATTGTATCAGTGATATTGAGAACCTTGTGTAAAGAAGCCGGCAGAATATTTTTATATACCAGGTATCCTTTTTCTTTTAGAACAGTAAGGGGAAGATCAAAGGCCGGCTCAATTTGCGCCAGCTGCCCTGCTGTTTTCCTGACTGCGGCAGACATTTCCGGATCGTATTTACCTATTAATCCCTTATAACTGAAACTGTGCCAGTAAATTTGCAGGCAATTACCCTGACTGTTTAAACAGATACTGACAGGTTTGTTTTTTTTTCTGTCATAAAAAAGAAGTTTAAATATTTTTTTTTCTTCACTTTCACTCAAAGGCCCGGAGAATGGATAATAGTAATAATATCTGCGGAAATAACGTCTCCTGAAGTAATATTGACCATCATAACTATGCTGCAGATAAAATTTCCCGCATAGATAATTACCGGTTAAAAAATAATAACAGATATTTTTACAAAACTCTCCCTGTTCAGCTGCCAATCTGCCGCTGTTTGCTAAAAGCTCATATTTCTCTTTATTCAGATATACTATTTTCTGCTGCATATTACGGGCAAAATAAACATTTAATTTTAATAACTTTTAATTTTTAATTATATAATAAAAAACTTTTTTTTTAAATACTCTTCCTGCCTAAACTATAGAAATCATTTGTCCGATACTTTAAATAGTGGTATAATATAAACACAGGAATTAATAAAAATGGCAACTGCTGCTGATAAAGCTGATTATGATCAAAAAACCTCGGGCCTGAAAAAAAGTAATGACAAGATAAATAAAGCAATTGAATCCTATAAAAAAAAAATAGCCTCCCTTAATAAAGACGAAGCAGCTGATAAAATCATTAAAACAAAACTTAAAATAATTGAAAATCTCATTAAAGTGTCTTTCAACTATCTTTCCATCTCCCGCATAAGCCTGGCTACCCTGAAAATTAAAAATGAAAATATTCTCAATCAGGCCCGCAAAAATCTATATAACATTTTACAGCATTTTGAAGAGATAGTCGGCAAAGTTATTAATGATCCTCTCACTGAAGGTAAAGAAGAACTGGCTGATTTTTTTAAACTTATGACCAATCTGGAAAAATTTGAACTTTTTAAAAAGATTGGTTTTTTATTAATGAAAACCGAATCTCTTTACGGTAAAAGCAGTAAATGGAAATGGTCTTTTGTGGAACTGGAGGGACGGGTACTCAATGCTCTGAAAAACAGTATAGATTTTACAACTTTTTTTAAAAACATGGATCCCTCTGTAGAGGGTTATTCGGAAAGAATGGAATTACTTGAATTCCTGATGCAGTCCCTGGATGAAGTAGCAGAAAGATACCGCAATAAATATGAACTTACCAATAAAAGAGTTCTGGATATGAAGTCCGCTCTTGATTTTCTGGCTCTTAAAAAACGTATCTGCATGCTTGAAGGGGACCAGGAACAAACTGAACAGGTCAAACGTAAATTTGATTCCTGGAATAAAAAACTGAACGAGGACCTTGAGAATGAAAAACAAACCAAGGTCCGTAAATAATCCTGAATAATAATTACAGTTATTTTATTATTTTATACTGTAAAATGAATCCAGTTTATCATAACGGGCGGCAGCTCCCAACTCCTCCTCTATGCGCAGAAGCTGATTGTATTTAGCTATACGGTCACTGCGTGAAGCAGAGCCGGTTTTTATCTGGCCGGCGTTAAGGCCTACAACAATATCAGCAATAGTGGCATCCTCGGTCTCGCCAGAACGATGGGAAATAACTGCTGTATAGTTATGACGTTTAGCCATTTCTATGGCAGCAAACGTTTCAGTTAAAGTACCGATCTGATTTACCTTAATGAGAATAGAATTACAAATTTGCTCCGTAATACCTCTTTGCAATCTTTCGGTATTGGTTACAAAAAGATCATCACCGACCAATTGTATTTTATTGTTTAATTCGCGGGATAAAGTTTTCCATCCATCCCAGTCATCTTCAGCCATTGCATCTTCGATAGAGATAATCTGAGGGTATTTGTTAACCAAATCCACCCAGAATTTTACCATATCATCCGAGGATTTAACCTCACCGGAAGATTTCCAGAACTTATATCCTTTCCCGTCTGCTTCTTTCCATAATTCAGAAGCTGCCGGATCAAGGGCAATCCTGATCTGCTCACCTGCTTTATATCCTGCTTTTTCCACTGCCTGCAGAATAACCTCGATAGCTTCTTCATTTGATTTCAAACTGGGAGCGAAACCGCCCTCATCACCAACAGAAGTATTATAACCGCTGCTTTTTAAAACCTTCTTAAGATTATGAAAAATCTCAGCTACCCAGCGTATACCTTCCTTAAAGCACTCAGCACCGACAGGCATAACCATAAACTCCTGCAAATCTACGGAGCTGTCTGCATGGGAGCCTCCGTTTAAAATATTAGCCATTGGTACGGGCAGCTGGCAGGCGGAAGCTCCGCCGAGATAACGGTATAAAGGCAGTCCGCTTTCCATAGCAGCTGCTTTGGCAGCTGCCATAGACACGCCCAGAATACCGTTGGCGCCTATTTTTTCCTTGTTTTTGGTACCGTCAATATCTATCATGGTACGGTCAAGTAAAATCTGATCAGTGGCATCCATAGTAAGCAGCTTGGGAGCCAACTGTTTATTAACATTTTCTACAGCTTTACTAACCCCTTTGCCGAGATATCTTTTTTTATCGCCGTCTCTTAACTCACAAGCTTCATATTCTCCGGTAGAAGCTCCGGATGGAACAGCAGCCCGGCCGCAGGCGCCTGATTCAAGTTCTATATCAACTTCTACTGTGGGATTGCCCCGGGAATCCAGAATTTCCCTGGCTTTTATATCAATAATTTCTGACATTAATTTCTCCTCAATTTCTGTAAAATTTTGGCAGAATTATACTATGTAAATTTGATTGTAGCAAAACAGGGGCTGCTGATTAAACTATTTCATTTGTATCCGGCGCTGCTCTCCGGAAGCCAGGTCTTTTACCGTATAATAGTTTTGGTTATATTCATCCTCACCTATGATAATTACCCTGCCGGCATTTTGTTTAAGAGCCCGGTTAAGTTGTTTTTTGAGACTACCGGAGCCGGTAGCATAAGCTACTGTTTCGCCCTGGTTACGCAGCCGGGCAGCAACCCTGGTACTATAGCTGAAATATTTTTTATCCAGGGTAATCAAAACAGTTACCACGGGTTTCAGTTCATCCGGTTTGATCAGATCATACTTTTGCAAAAAAAGAGAGAATACGGGCAATCCCATACCAAAACCTATACCCGATACTGTTTCATTGGCAAAATAACCCAGCAGATTATCATAACGCCCGCCGCCAAAAAGGGCCCGGTTAATATCAGTGCCGGTATCATAGACCTCAAAAACCAGTCCGGTATAATAATCAAGACCGCGTACTGTAGCCGGATTATAAATAACAACATCGTCAAGATTTAATTGCTGCAATAAAGTATTCAGCTTAAGCACTGCGCCGGGCAGTACTGCATCAGGCTGTTCCTGTTTAATGAGACTGACCAGTTCATCCAGGGATGAAAGCTGCAGATATCTTTCAATAAAAGCTGTTTGTTCACTATTATGAAAAATATCTTTAAGCATCTGGCGAAAAGCATTTTTTTCCAGTTTGGAACTTTTATCCACAAGGTTATAAAAATTCTGTTTGGCAGCAGCAGAAAAATTTTTTAAAGCAAGATAACTGTCTACAAGATACCGGTTATTAAAATATATTTTAAATTTGTCATTACTTACCTTGAAAACCTGCATTAAGGCCAGTACCAGGGAGATCATTTCAAAATCGGAAACAAGTGAATCATCACCTATTAGGTCAAAGTTTAACTGTTTAAATTCCCGTAATCTTCCTTTCTGCGGTCTTTCATAACGGTAACATTTGGGAACAGCAAACCCCCGGAAAGGCCGCGGTTTTTCTTTTATAACATTAGCAACCATTCTGGCCAGGGAAGGTGTTACTTCCGGCCGCATAATTACCTTGCGCTTTCCTCTGTCTGTAAAAGTGTAGGACTGTTTGGCAATTAATTCTTCGCCGGATTTAACAGCGAATATATCAACCGGTTCCAGGACCGGACTGTCGTATTCTTGGTAATTAAAGGTAGCAGCTACCTTCTTTACCTTTTGCAAAATCCAGTTGGTCTGCGCCAGTTGTTCAGGAAATTCATCCAGAAATCCCTTTAGAGGTTTGGTACTGAAATAAGTCATGGTAAATCTCTCCGGCTGAAATTTTAACATAAAAAAAATAAATTTACTTTAATTACGGTAGAAAAAATTTTAAAACCTGTTAAAGCTGAGCATAATAAATTTTTATGACAAAATTTTAAAAAACTCCTTGAAAAAATACAATTAGCAGTTTATAATTTAATATTAACAGTATATTTTATGGCTAAACAAACGAAAACTGTCAAATATCAAAATGTAACCAAAAGTTTCCGTTATGTATTCAATCCGTCTGTTTTCCGCAACCTGCAAAAACTGGCTCAAAAAGATCCCAAATATAAAACCTTTAAAAACAAACCGGCTGACACTACTTTTTCCATGACCATAGATATTAACAATAAAGAAAAACTGGACAAACAGGTAAAACTGTCGCGGGAGATCCATGTTCCTACTTCCTTCGCGCTTTCCCCGGAAGCAACTGACCATGAACGCTTTTTTATTACTGCTATTCTGGAAAAGATTATCAAGGTTATGGAGTATAATGCCATAAGCGATCAAAAAAAATACCCCTTAATCAGCAATGTTATAATGGAACTCATTGAAAATGCTGAAAAAGAAATTATCCGGAATGTAGCCACTGATTTCAGTATAACCAACCTTAAAAAAGATTACTATCTTAACCAACAGATAAGAGCCAAACTGGTTAACTATGCCCGGTCCAAGGGTAAAGAGTGTCTGGTAAAATTTATCTACTCACAAAATAAATTTACGATAGCTATCAGTAACAATACTTATATGAATTTTGCCGCCCAGAAAAATCTGGAAAACAGGGCCAATAAGGGACTTAAGGAGGGATCGTCTATTGCTGAACAGTGTAAAAATGATAATAACAGTATAGGCGCCGGTATCGGCCTTACCATGTCCAAAGCCATACTTGACGGTATTACCAAAGATACAGACGCCTCCTATAAATTCGGGCCGGAAAAGGATCCTAACGGGTATAGTATAATGAAAATTGATTTTCTTTTTGATAACTAAAACCTGCAATTTTGGTCAACCGCTAATTTAAGACTTATATTTTACTTATGACATCCACAAAAATTCTTTTAATCCGGCCAGCTCCCAAACAGGAAATGTTTGGTGACGAGTCTTTTCAGCCTCTGGGTCTGGCCTATATTGCGGCCGTCCTGGAGCAAAATGGGTATATTGTTAAAATTATTGATCTCTTAATAGAACATTACAGCGACCAGGAGCTTATAAATATTATAAAAAAGTTTCAACCCCGATACTGCGGTCTCAGCATTGTAACGCCCGTAGCTAACCGAGCTTTTTACCTGGCGCGCCTTATAAAAAAAACTGCTAAAAATATTATCACTATTGCCGGCGGTCCCCATGCTACGGCCTGCGCTGAAGAATGTCTCAGAAAGGGATTTGACTTTGCTGTAAGAGGTGAAGGCGAAGAAACTGTTATTGACCTGCTGCAGCATAAAAACAATCCTGCCGCTATTAAAGGGATCTCCTACCGCCAGGGAAACCAGGTAAGGCATAATCCGGACCGGCCCTATATTAAGGATCTTGATGCCCTGCCTTTCCCCGCCCGTCACCTTTTGCCTGATCTGAAACTATATAAAGGACAGGAGGCACTGGGTAACCGGCTTCCTGTTGCCACTATTATAACCTCCAGAGGCTGTCCTTTTAAATGTAATTTCTGTTTTAAAGCTATTTTCGGTAACCGTTTCCGCTCCCGCTCTGCCCAAAATGTAATTCAAGAGTGGCTTTATTTAATAAAAACATATAAAGTTAAAGAGATAGCCATCGTTGATGACACCTTTACCTCTAATATTAAAAGAGTCTACCGGATATGTGATTTTCTGATCAAAAATAAAATAAAAACCCGCTGGAGCTGCCCTAACGGTATACGCGTGGATCTGGGCGGTTACCCTCTGCTGAAACAAATGCAACAGGCCGGCTGTTACCGCGTTGCTCTTGGTGTGGAATCAGGTTCGCAAAAGGTGCTTGATTTTATAGGAAAAAAAATTACCCTGCAGCAAATAAAACAAACAGCTGTAAACTGTAAAAAAGCAGGCATTAAAACAATGGCCTTCCTGATGCTGGGCAATCTGTGTGAAAACCGCACGACCATGCAGCAGACTATTGATTTTGCCAAAAAAGTACCTTTTACCTATGTACAGTTTCTTTTAACTATACCTTATCCGGGAACTTTTCTTTATGAGGAGATCAAACGGAACGGCCGTCTTTTTATTCAGGATTGGGATCAATACGGTCAGTATGAAGAGACAGCCTCTTTTGCTTACGGAGATATTACACCGCAGCTGCTGGCAGAAATGAGCAAAAAAGCCTACCGTCAGTATTACTTTCGTATTTCCTATATATTAAAACAAATTTTCAATTTGGAAAACTATAAATACCTGCCCCGGCGCCTGAAAAGCGCTTTCAAGGTTTTCAGCAGTTGAAATATTTTATATTTAATTATACAGTTTAGCTTTAATTTACAAAAGCACAGGAGAGATGGAGATGTATAAAAAAATTAGCTTATCATTATGTATATTATTAACTGTAATTGCTTTTACAAACTGAACTACTGAAAAAACAGCTGAGATAAAAA
>CAZFAK010000088.1:0-11177 GCA_964517045.1 uncultured Spirochaetia bacterium
AAAATTACATTTATATTGTTAACATTGTTTTTCTTTTTTCTTATCCCCGTTTCGAAAGTTATAAATATTTCATTATCAATAGCAACAATTTTTCTTGTAATAACCTTTTTTATAACCGGTATTATAAGCATAAGAAAAAAAAATATTCTCTTAAATAAATCAAAAGCAGCACGTCGAAAATCATTAACCCGAAGTGATAAAAATATAAATATAGATAATGGAGCAGAGATCACTAATGATTACAGTGACGGCAGCCCTAAAAGCAGAGCCATAGCTCTGCTTTTATGTTTTGGGTTAGGCTTCCTCGGCGTACATCGTTTTTATGTTGGAAAAACCGGCTCCGGCATATTATATCTTTTAACTGGTGGTATTTTCGGCATAGGATGGTTGGTTGATTACATATTAATTCTTTCCGACAACTTTGAAGATGATATATTTCGATATCTAAAAGAATGGTAAATAATAATATTATTAATTGAAGGAGTAATAAATGAAAAAATTATTAAAAAAACCCTTATTCATTACTATATCCGTGCTTGTACTTATTTTTGTTATCACATTTTTCATCCAAAACAGCGGCCCGGAAAAATTAATATTTGCCGAAGTGAAAGGCTATAATTATATATCACCTTCCCAGACAAGAAAAATCATCCGTAATCGATATAAAATGTGTGATAAATTTAAATTTGTATCCCGGACCCAAAAACGGAGTCTATTGATTAATATCTATTTTGACTATAACTTTCTTGGTATGAATTTTAAAAAAGAAGTCGGTGCCAGTCAACTGCGTATACAAATCCTTAATGACCTGGAAGAAGTTATACAAAGTCAGGTAAAACGCCTGTCACCGCACCTTACCACGGTATATACATCTATCAACCTGCCCGCGGCCAAAGGAAAATATACTGTCCAATTTTTAAAAGGTGACAAAATAATTGCCTTGGGATCCATTGTCCGGGAGTAACCCATGACTTTTAAATGGATTTTAATTTTACTGGTTTTAAGCATGTTCTTTTTAACCGCCCAATCCCACATAGGAGGTAATTACAAAGGCCGCTCTATCCCGCAAGGACATCCACCTCATAAAGGTGCCACATCTAAACCAAATTCATCTTCCTCAAATAATACAGACAATCATCCTTCTGATACAGAACCTGACTTGTCAATTAATACCGATGAATTACTGGAAGAAAAAAAACAAGATATTACTTATAATAGTAATGTTTTGTTTTTTCTTGATACGTTTTTAGAAAACCACTTTCCCGAATATACATCCCCGGAGAATAAACATCTTGATTTCGCTGAAAAACTTTTTTTTAAAAGTAGGACTAAAAACACAGCGGTAAAAAAAATGCTGCATGAGTTAAGACACATCTTTACTAGTACAACTAACCGCCAATTGTCTGATATCAAAAAAGAAAACGCCCGAAAAAGAAAAGTTTACCAGGAAAAAGTTGCTTCCTACAAGGCTAAATTAAAAAAATGGAAAAAATGGAAAAAAACCAGTCTTAAACTAAGAACTAATCAAATAAAATATCTTAAAAAAAAACATCCCAGTGCCAGGTATTTTAATACCGAAAAATATATACGGCTGGCTGGATCACAGTATAATAAAATAGTTGATATTATTTTTCACCTTCGTTATCTCGGAATAAAAAAAACAGCTATTATTAACGGTGAGCTAACTGATTATTATTTATTCTCTTTTCCCGGCTCCGTACCTTTTATTGCGTTACTTAGCCTCAATCCCCTTAAAGGAATTCCCAAAAAAAAAATATTAAGCGGTAAAACCTTTATAGTTTATGGTTGGCTTTTTAAATCAAGAAAAATATCAAGAAAAAAAAATAATTTTGTTGCAGTGATCGTAGATCACTTTGAAGGAGATAACTTTTTATCATTAAAATCAGCTGCGGACTCCCGGCCGGAGGAACCTACTAAACCTATATACCGAAGTAACTATTTTCTTACTAAAACCAAAAATATTATATTTTCTGAATTAAAATCCCGGACAGCTTTACGTCAATACATAGCTGGTAATGTATTAAAATATGCTGATAAAATTAAAATCACATCCGAAAAAATAAAAATACTGGAAAATGTTTACCAGGACCTCAAAACAAAATGCAAAGGTAATTCCACCACCAAATTTTATAACAATTATACTAAAATTAAGTTTCCTGATCATTACTTACAGCTGAAATATATCTGCAGCCTTATTGCCTGTCATATTGACGGCTCTTCCGGACGTAGTTATATGATCAAAGCTGTTAAGAGACATAATGCCCGTTTAAGAAAGGAAGCGGACTATAATAACAAAATTACCCGTTTGCAGCAAAAAATCGATACTGCTTATCAGGCATACCAACGGGCGCGTAACGGATTTTCAACAAGGGCAGCAGTATACGGTATTATAGCTCTGGGAGGAGCATTGTCCATCAGGTTGCCGTTTGCAGAAAATACTAGATATGAGGAAGTCTACAAAAGTAACAAAAGCACATTTGTCGGTCTGGGAACCGGCCTTATTATTACCAGTGCCCTTTGCATGTGTATAGACGGAATGGTTATAGGGGCCAGAAAGAAAAAACATCAAGATTTAAAAAGAAAAAAAAACTGGGGTTCATTTAGTTTTAACAAACAACATTTTTATTTTAGCTATAACAACCGGTTTTAAGAAAAACTTTTTAAATAAAAAATTAACATTAAGGAAAAAATTATGAAAAAAATTATAAAATTTATTTTCTTATTACTTTTCATATCATACAATTTATTCAGTTTAACTACAAACTATAATATAGAAAAACTTAAATTTACTTATAAAAAATTCAAAAAAAAAGAATTTTTATTTACTCAAGTTATGATGAGTTGTGACTTTAGAAAAGATAGCGAAGGACTGTATTTAACAACAATTGAATCATCAGACTACTTTGAAATGCAAAACGGTTTTTCCATTGACTCAGCCTATATTATTCATCCCGCAAAAGATGATGTTGGCTTTATCTTCCCGGCACCCTTGGTGCAAAAAATATATGAAGATTTCAATATAAGTGATAATTATTCATTAGGAGTTAATATAAAAGCAAAATTTATATATAAAGAAAGTAATCCTAATCTAAAATACCTTTTTGTAACTCAGTTAGATGTTTATACTTCATACAATTTTGCAGGTTTTACCATATCAAAAAGATATGTTCATAACTATCAAACCGGAGTAACAAGAATTGAAAAAGAAAATTTTAAATATAAATAATTTTAATTAAAATACCAAATTTTTTGTAATATTCTTTATTTATACTGATTTTCAGAATATAGTAATTTTTTTTGCTTAGTATCTACAAACAAAAAGAGAACAGATGAGAAATATATTTTTAATCATCACTTTATTTTATTCTTCATATGCATTTACTGCTCGTTATGATTTTGAAACCAATATTGTACTTAACGTTGGACTTAACAATGCAGACAGAAAAAGAATCAAACCGAAATTAAAAATAAAGTGGGGATATAATAATAGGCAGGAATGGAAACTAAAAATTGGTTCCTACGGTAATACAAACTCAAAAATTGATTATATAATCTTTACTATTGAAATAGATCCTAAATCTAAAATGAAAAGAAATAATCTTTTCTTAAAGGAGTTTAAAAATCTGTTGAAAGTCTTCCCCGACTATTTTTCTGTAAAAAAACACTCAAACAAACAGGCACTGAATATTAAAAATGGAAATTCTGCTATTATCGATGGAGGAGTACTTTTTCATACTTATATTGATCTTGAAAATTATACAAAAACATATGCGGGATCTTCCTATTCAATTTTTTCTGTTCTTTATGATCCGCAACATGATACATATTTTTGTAATATTACAATGGCTTCCAGCCTACGCAATGTTAAAGAAGCTACTATAGCACACCTAACAGGTGAAGGCAGCGATAGCGTAGAGTTCGAAAAAAATAAATTTGATGTTCCCAGTTACTTTCTGCCCGATGTCGAAGTTATAAGATTTTCAAAATTTCTTAATGCTGTTATTACAAAATGTAATGTTTTTTAAAAAAATTAACTCAGGAGAAATTATGAAAAATTATTTAATATATCTGTTGATTTGTTGCTTTATAATCTGCAGCGTATCTTGCTTTGAAGGAGATCTGAACGGCACCTATAAAGCAACATTTTGGGGTAGAAACGTTGGCATGTCCCTTAAATTTAAAGGTTCTACTGCCTACTTTAGTTACGGACCTAGCGAACAGAAACTCTCCTATGAAGTAAACGGCTCAGAAATTAGGCTTGGCCCTGATAATCAAGGACAAATACTTGTAGGAAAAATTTCTGACAATAAAGAAAAAATAACTATTGATATGTCAGATTTAACCGGAAGAGCCTTTAATATGAAATTAAAGTTTATTAAAAATTAAAAGCAAGGAGATAAAAATGAAAATATTCGGTAACATTCTGGTACTGTTTGCTGTAATCTTAGGCCACGTAGCTCTTGTATTCTCTTTTTTTGAAATGGGTCGGGAAGAGATATTTTTTTTTATTGACCTGGGTTCCGATGAAGCTATAGCCATTAAGTTTCTTGGCCTGATAATAGCTTCTTTATTATTAGGTGTAAACTTAATTCTAACTATTGTCGCTTTTTTCAAAAAGGTGGGCAAAGCCGTCCTCATTCTCTCCCTTATTATTCTGCTAATAGGCCTTTTCTGCAGTTCCTTTGTTTTCAGTGTTCCTGCACTGCTGGCCGTAATCGGCAGTATTTTTCTGGTATTGGGTGAAAAATAAACCGGGCTGAATTTCAGCCGCGGTTTACCTGTTTGTTTCCGGTTCACTGCGTTCATTTATCAGCAACTCTTCCGGTGCAATGCGCTTTACGGTGAGGTAGACGTATTATAACTCATCCAGTTTCCCCGCCAAATATAACGGAATATTTATAATATCTTTTCCGCTAAAATCAAGGTTATCCGCAGATAAAAGCAGTCCCTGTCCGGTCCGGGAAAACGAAAGTAAATACTTCAAGCTTTTAATAGCCTTTTTTGTACCGGCCTTGATCTCAACCGGTATAATGCGGCTGTCACGTTCCAGTAAATAATCGATTTCATAACTACGGTTCTGCCAGCTATATAATTCCTTTATTCCGCATGCCTTCAATTGCGTGGCAGCGTAGTTTTCCGCAAAATAGCCTTTGGTAATACCATAATCCTGAAGTATAATCGTACCCGGTGAAAGATTTAACATTGCCCCCAGTATGCCGATATCAAAACAAAATAATTTAAAAATATTAGCTTTGGTAAAAGCCGTCAGCGGATTTTCGATGCGGCTTACAGGCCATACCTTATATATCAATCCGGCTTTTTCCAGCCAATTAATGGGGCCTTCCAGTTCGATAAAACGGCGTTTGCCGGGTATGACATCTTTAAAATAAAATCTTTTTAAAGAGCCGTTTAATACCCTGCTTAACTGTTTGGGGATATTTTCAAATACGGTAATAATATGCATGGCATTCAGGTTACCGGCATGTTTTTTAAAATCAGCTTTATAATTTTCTATCAGTTCATATTGCATTTCCCGTACGCTGTTCATAGCATTTACTTTGTCTGCTTTTTGCCCGAGCCAGAGATTTACAGCAGCGGGCATACCTCCTATTACATAATATTCCTTTAACACTTCCCAGCATTTATTGTGCGCCGCTTCGGGCATCTCTCTTTTTTTAATTGCCGCATTAAAAGCTTCAACAAGTAAAGCACTATCGGACTGCCATAAAAATTCTTCAAACGACATTGGGAAAAGTTCAAAATGGGTTACCTTCCCTACCGGGTATGACTCATTTGCTAAATAAATACCCAGCAAAGAACCCGCCGCGCAGATATGTAGAGTTGGCATATCTTCATTAAAATACTTTAATGAAGACAAAGCACGGGGACAATTCTGTATTTCATCAAAAATTATCAAGTCTTTCCCGGGAATAATAGATTTACCAACATAGAAGGAAAGATTTTCCAGAATTTTATGAACATTCAGATCCTTTGCAAAAAAAGGCGCTAATTCGGTATGATTTTTTTCAAAATCAAAATGATAAAAATTATCAAACTCGTGAGCACCAAATTGTTTTAATAAATAACTCTTGCCCACCTGCCTGGCCCCTTTTAGAATCAGGGGAGGACATTGTTTTCGCGCCTTCCAGGCGCATAATTTATAATACAGCTTTCTTTTCATAATTAAATTATAATTGCAAAAATCATTTTTTACAAGAAAATTTAATATATTTTAACACTTTTTACATAAAAATATAGCGAATTTATACATTTTTTGCACAATTCCCAATATCTGCTTTTAAATATTCCTAAGATGCAAATGAAGGTGTTGTAAAATTACCCTAATAAACTATTCAGCAACCGAAATTTTATGTAAAACAAGCAATTAAAACAGAATTACAATCTGTTTCTTTTTTTTGTTATTTGGCTCCCTGACCGGCGCCAGCCGGAATAATCTGGCCTGTTTGTTTCCGGTTCACTTTGCTCATTGGTCAGCAACTCTTCCGGTGCAATGCGTTGGCAGCACAAAAAAAGCAGATTAAAATAGCGGCCTGCTGTATTTTTTATTAAATAAATTAAATAAAATGATAAAGACCGTCCGTTAGAGTCACGTCAGTAATTTGTCCAGGCGGCGCAATGCGGGAATAATGATCTGTGCGGTTGCCGTTATTGAAAAAGTTATTATATTTTTAATGTTTTCCGGAAATGAAAACCATATATTGACAAGGTAACAGCCATGGGGAAAAAGCGTGGGCGGGAAAAAATAGACCAAATCAGCGTTTTCCAATAATGATACCGCCCCCGGTCCACAAAACCAAGCCTGAAAATTGATTTCAAAAAAGCTATCAGGTACTTAAATGAGAAGGTGTTACTACGGTTCACTCCCTTATAATTTCGCAGGAAACTGCGAATCCGTTTATAAAAATTATTCGGCGAATAAATCGTTGAGACAATAGTCCGGTAGCCCTCGAGCAGGATCTGATAGTTCATCTTCGGAATAAAATTAGTAGTCATGTCAGTATTACTGCCGGTCGGATTTTTTATAATACGGTTTTCCTTGAACAGACGTTTATAAAGCGCGGAATTATACGGTGCGTTAAGAATTCCGACCATTGCCGTTACAATACTGCTTTTCTGGATGAACTCTATTTGGCTTTTAAAAATTGACGGTTTATCACTGTCAAAACCTACAATAAATCCGCCCGTTACCTCCAGTCCCGAGCGCTGTATTTTTTTTACTGACGCCACCATGTCCCGGTTACGGTTCTGTACTTTGCTGCATTCAGCCAGGCTGTTCTCATCCGTGGTTTCGATCCCGATAAAAACCGTATCAAATCCGGCGCGGACCATCAAGCTAAGCAGTTCATCATCATCAGCTAGATTGATAGAGGCCTCTGTTCCAAAGCTGAAAGGTCGGCCGTGTTCTTCCATCCATTTGATTATCATCGGCAGTATTTCATCTTTGAGCTTACGTTTGTTGCCGATAAAATTATCATCTACAAAAAAAACATCACCTTTCCAGCCATAGCTGTAGAGTGATTCCAACTCTTTGAGTATCTGGAATTTATTCTTAGTACGAACCCGACGGCCAAACAGTGTGGTGATGTCGCAAAAATCACAATTAAAAGGGCAGCCGCGGGAATACTGCAGATTCATTGACGCGTATTTTTTCATTTTTACAAGATCCCAGCGGGGTACTGGTGTTGAATCCAGTTTGGGAAATTCATTCGAACGGTATATCCGGCGCAGTGTCCCTTTTTCCAGATCCCGTAAAAAACCCGCAAAGGTAAGTTCTGCTTCATTTAATACAAAGTGATCAATCTCGGGGTAGTCCTGGTAAGCAGCTGTAAATAAAGGGCCGCCGGCTACAATTTTTTTATTATATTTCTGACAAGTTTTAATAATTTTTCTCACTGACTCTTTTTGAATTATCATAGCACTTATAAAGACACAATCGGCCCAGTTAATATCATTATCTTTTAATACCTCAACGTTCATGTCTAAAAGTTTCAGGTTATACTCTGCAGGCATCATTCCCGCTATTGT
Organism: uncultured Spirochaetia bacterium; assembly: GCA_964517045.1. Taxonomy (GTDB): domain Bacteria; phylum Spirochaetota; class UBA12135; order COTS27; family CAZFAK01; genus CAZFAK01. Next base: position 8,068 of record CAZFAK010000088.1, read on the forward strand.
AAGCAGCCCCAACGGAGGGTGGGTTGCTTTTTTAAAGATAAACCGAAGCGCATGCTTAAAACTCCAGAATGTGTCCGGATTTTCCGGATAAACAAGTAGTATATTCATAATTTTATTTTCCTTTTTTTTTACTGGCTATAGTAGACTGCCGGCCGCAGCCGTTATCTCTGTCGCTAATAATTTCGGGAATCTCTTTTGGCTGGACAGAGGCTGAGAAACAAAAAAAAATCATTTTATCTTTTATATAATTTTTATTTAACCAAGCATAACTGCTATAGTTGTTTTATACCTTTACCGTAAGGGAAACGTCATCCGCAATTTCCGTCATACAGTGATTTTCCACTTCCGTTGGTCTTATAATATCAAGGGAGGCAAAATGTCGATAAAAACAGTTGACTATATTTATCAGCAACAATATCAGGTAAAAATATACGATGTCATCTACACCGTAAATATAGAATACTATGAAAACAGGTTTCTTGCAAATACCGGCTGTATAAGTTTCACTATAGCAGCGGACAAATTTAAGCCCTGCGCTTCGTGAAAGGAGATCAGGATTGCCAGACAACAGGATTAAATCTGTTTTTACAATCAGATTTACGACAACCACCCCCGCAGGCGGTACTACCTTGAGGCGGCAAGGCGAAGATGGGACAATAGAAATACTAAAACCGGCTCTCCTGACCGCTCCCAAGAACGAAAATCTCCTGACCGGCGCCAGCCGGAATAATTTGTCCTGTTTGTTTCCGGTTCACTGCCTTCACTAGTCAGGAACCGGTATCTTGATTCTTCCTTGCTGATTTCCCACTGTCAAAGCCGCGGCAAGTCAACTCGGATGCGACCTGCTTGTCCGCGGCGCAGACGCTATAATGTAAAAAAAATATGAAGGCTTTTTATAAAGCCCGCTAAGAATGCCGACTCAGTTATTCAGCCAGGGGTTGCTGCTTAAAATTAAGTTTTCAGCCACAGTCGGCTGGGCATGACTCGCATAACTTTTCTGTTTTGCAAAGTTTAAAACACCTTTTCCTGAAAATTAACATTTTACCTGATTTCTGGTATAATTACATCAATGTCTGACACTGATAAACAATACCTGGAAAAATATTCCTCAGCCTACACCCTTTCTGATATGGAGATCTTTATTTTCCCGGATCTGCTCTATGCCATTTTGCTGGCTAATATAATGTCCCCTGTAATATGGCGCTGGCGTGATGATTCCTGGTTTGCAAAAATTGACAGCATGAGTCCGCTTAAAAAAATCCACCGTATTAAACAGTATATAATGAATAACTATCTCTTCAACCTGGACCTGGAAACATGGGGACTTACAAACAAGCAGACCGAGATGCAGCGCTTTGCTGACTTTATTGATCTGTCTGTTCTGCAGCAGTCCAACGCCCTGTTTGGCTATGAGGGTGACAAATACTACTTTGATATCGGTATCCGGGAGCATTTCGGCCTGAATAAATACAACACTGATATAATTCCTTACTGGAAAACGGAAACTGTGGAAGCCATGAATGCTTTTGTTTATAAAGAAGACTATTCCACCGGTGCCGGCGAATGTGTCTCCCTTTCGCTGTTATACGCAGCTGCTCTGTTCATTGTAGGCCGGTTTCCTCTGGAGAAAATATTTTTAATAGGTACCCCGCTTCATTCCCAGAATTTTATAATGGTTAATGAAGGGGTGCTTACCAACAACCGGCGCATTGTAACTAAAAACATGTGGTTTAACGGGACTGCTCTTTCAGCCAAAGCGCGCCGTGCTCTGGAAAATGAAAAAATAACCATTGTAGCTCATAACAGCGGTTATCTTCACTATTTTTATAAAACAGCCACCATTGATCCTGATCATTACCGGAAGTTCAGGCAAAAACTGCAGCATTATCTCTGCTCTGGACTTGAATTTGGTATTATTACCAATTTTTTACGCGCCTATCCTGACTATCAGCAGTGTTTCCAGTTCTCCATTAGCCACAAAGGTAAAACGTACTGTATCCCGGCCGAAGCAGCTTACAAATACGAGCACAACAGCAGTTTTAACTTGAGTTCTGTTTCGCGTAAAAAAATCCTGGCTGAAATTGACAATGACGAATGCTATCCTGAGCCGCTAGCCAACAGGATTGTTATTAACCAGGTAGAAAAATTTATGCAGAAACAAAAACTTAATGTATGCTGTAAAAAGGACATGCAGCGTCTGAAGGATATTTTTTATTGCCCCCATCAGGATGTTGATAAAATTTTTGATTCCTTTCATTCTTTTGCATATACTAAGCTTAAACTTGATGATAAGGGAAAAAAATTTACGGCAATGCCGGCTGTCAGCCTTGCCGCTGACATGGACCGCAACACTATCCTGAACTACCTCAGCTCTGTGCGTTCGGAAATACCGGCTGCGGACCTGGCTTTTTATGCTTACCGTGATCTTACCGTTACTGACTGCCGTCCGTTTTTTAAGGCGGCCTTGGAACGTAATCCGGTATGTATTAAGTCTGCGGCTGATCAAAAAATAGAAGCAGTATATAAAAAGCTGACTGCCATGCAAAATATTTCTATCTATGAGGGCCGGAGACTGGCTCAACCGGATGAAGTATACAACTTTCAAACCGGTGACGGTCTGGAAAAAGCAGCGGCCCTGGCTGTCATTCTGAAAAAACGCAGACCCCGGGAAGAGATCAGCCTAATCTCAACCCGGGGGAAGGTCACGGTTTGTTCACCGCAGCAAAAATTCACTTTCCCTTCCGCCAAAAATATTACCCTGAAATATACTTTTACTTAAACTACAACTCATCTGCCGCAACCAAGCCGGCAAAAGCAGATACTGCTTCTGATTTTAAGGGAAGTTAGGCGGCGCGGAAAATAGGAATAGCCACGGTAGACTTGCTTGTGCATATTCCCGCAAATCAACTTCGGCCTTGAGTGCTGGTTTACACAATATGTTTGAAACCAAAGCGGACCGGAGCTACCGGTATCCGCTTTTGGACTTTAAAAGAAAACCGCATGCAGGGTGTCCTTCCTGGTTCTTCTTTGAATAGAGGTTCAGCCAGGAAAACTATTGAGGACGGAGCAGGGAGATTGCCGCTTTTGATGGGGCCTTTTGAGCCGAAAAA